>JAXFXA010000114.1:0-33247 GCA_034091885.1 Corynebacterium sp. | reverse complement strand
ACATTCTCCTTGGAGGTGATCCAGATTATGATCACCCGGGCAATTTCTATCCCACTACTCTAGTTGCCGATATCGATGCTGATAATCCACTGGTGGCCGAGGAGCAGTTCGGGCCGGCACTGCCTATTGTGAGCTACACCGATTTAGATTGGGCCATCCACCAGGCCAACAAGTTTAGGGTTGGACTGGGATCATCAGTCTGGTCATCGAACAGAGAGCGTGCACTTGCGGTAGCAGCGCAGCTTGAAGCCGGTACTACATGGATTAACAGTCATGGTGGAGTGGATCCTCGTGTGCCATTCGGCGGGATTAAGGCCTCTGGATACGGGGTGGAGTTTGGAACGGAAGGCCTCAAGGGATTGGCTTATCCGCACGTTGTGAATGGATAAAACTTCCGCATGCCCGTGACTTCCTCTTAAGCTTTATGCCCCTGACCTGTAGAATTGATACTGCATTAGTTTTGAGCAAACTATAGAATTAGACTCTAATCGATCCCGTTGTTGTATTAGAGAAAGAGCTGCGGCATGAAGACCACTGTTGGTCAGTTTATTCTTGATCGTCTCAAGGCGATTGGTATCAAGGAAATCATCGGTGTTCCGGGCGATTTCAACTTGAGCTTTTTGGAACAAGTTGAAGATGATCCGGACATTCGTTTCGTTGGTACGTGTAACGAGCTCAATGCGGCTTATGCTGCTGATGGCTATGCACGTCAAAATGGTGTGGGTTGTTTGCTGACCACTTATGGTGTGGGTGAGCTTTCCGCGCTGAACGGCATCGCTGGTGCGCGTGCGGAAAATGTCCCGGTTGTTTCTTTGGCCGGTGCTCCTGCGCAGTACGCTACCGAGTTCCGCTGGAATCTCCACCACACGCTTGCCGATGGCAACTTTGCCAACATGCTCGAGTCCTTCTCCCCCTTTACCGCAGTGGCTACACGCGTTTCCCCAATGAACGTTGTTGAGGAATTTGACCGCGCTTTGCACACGTGCTTGCGTGAGAAGCGTCCGGTACATATCCAGATTCCATCGGATATCACTCACCTGACCATCGAAGTTCCGGATGCACCGTTTATCGCGAAACTTCCGACGTCGGATGAAGAACGTCTTGAGGCAGCAACAACCCGTGTTCTTGAAGCACTAGCTGAAGCTGAGAACCCAATTATCTTGGTAGACCAAGACACAGACCGTCACGGTTTCACTGAGAAGTTCCGCGCCCTCATTGAAAAGGCTCAGATCCGTTATTCCCAGATGTCTTCGGGTAAGGCGATTTTGGATGAGCGTCACCCACTATTCATCGGTTCCTATAACGGTAAGGCTTCTGCCCCTGGTGTGCAGGAAATCGTGGAAAGCTCCGACTTCCTAGTCACCACAAACCCACGCTTTATTGAGGTTAACTCGGGGTCGTTCACCCATGATCTCAACAAAGCCAAGGTGTTTAACTTCGGTGATCAGCACATCAATGCTGAAGGTGAGGTTTTCTCAGGTATTAATACTTTGGAGCTGCTCGATCTTCTGGTAGAGCGTGTTCCTGAAAAGCCAAAGACTGATGCCCAGCCATTTACGCCGGAGCCTTTTGAGGTAGATGCCGATGCACCTTTAACGCAGGCTCGTATGTGGTCGCAGATGGTGGAGTTTTTGCAAGAAGATGACGTTGTCATCGCTGAAGCTGGCACTTCTAACATCGGTTTGAGTCCGCTGCGCATGCCAACTGGTGTGCAGTACATCAACTCCAATATTTGGGGTTCCATCGGCTTTACCTTGCCGTGTGTTTTGGGTTCCCAGTTGGCTAATCCTAAGCGTCGCCACGTGCTGTTTATCGGTGATGGTTCATTCCAGCTCACTGCCCAGGAATTGTCCACTATCCTGCGCCAGGATCTCAAGCCAATCATTGTCCTTGTTAACAATGACGGTTACACCATTGAGCGTTTTATTTTGGGTATGGAGCGCGAGTACAACGAAATCCAGCAATGGGATTACGCAGCGCTGCCAAAGATTTTCCACCCAGAGACCACCATGGAGTCCTACGTTGCCTCCAATGAGGGTGAATTGGACAAAGCACTGGCAGATATCACAGCGCATCCTGAGCGCGGCGCGTTCTTGGAAGTCCGCTTGGATCCGTTCGATGCGCCGAAGGGCTTGCAGGTCTTTGGTCCTTTGACTGCTGACTTTGATTACGGCCCACGCGGTCCACGCAACCCAGAGGCATAGACCTCAAAGCCGCTTAGTTTGCTAAGCGCGGGTTTTAGCTACCCGCGCTGCAAGTGGATCGTGGTGACTTGGTGGAAGGCACTGGGCCTCCACCACCTGTGCAGCTAGGTCCATGTCACCCATCCCTGTTCCTCTCTCCAGTGCGGCCGTATCAACGCCGGTAATTGTGAGATTTTCTCCGAAGGAGCCATCGGCAAGCTTTTTGCCTAGTTGACCCTCCCAATAGTCACGTTCGGGGTGGGTGGTCGGAATAAAAAAATCTCGCCGCACCGCCGAAACGATGCTGCGAGATAAAATATTGTGAGCGGTTCGCAAACTATGGCCAGGTAAGCAATCCCAGATCGCGGTTCAGACCCGGAAACCGAAAAGTCCAGGAGATTTTAAACTGCCTGTTCATGACTCCAAACAACGACATTTCGTGCCGTATTTTGCGAGTGAAAGCGTCATAATTGTCCGCGCCGAGAAAGTTAGCTTCACCCATTCGCACTGGGAAACCCGCCCTCATCGCTCACCCGCTGAAAACTGCTCCAAAAATCCAGACCATAAAACCGACAAAATTCCCTACCCTCCAACCATGAAGGAACAGGGATTTAGATGATCCTCTACTAGGTGCGTGGTGGAGTCATCGTCGGCGCTCGGCCCAAGTCTTTTTCCAGGTCACGCAGGTGTTTGACAATCTGGCCCTGCGGTACTGACCGTGAATAGTGCACCTCCTGGATTGCCAGATTCGTCGCCGCAACCCACAAGGCTATGAGAACAACCAGCATCGGTTCTCGACGTGGCCCCCACTTGATTTGCTCAAAACCAGCAAGATTGATGGACTTCATGATGGAAAATCGTTGCTCTGTCAGACACCTTGCAGCTTCGTAGTACAGCTGATGCTCCCAGCTACCAGGCACTAAGCCCCATTGAGCCAACTTCCACTGTTCTTCTGAAAACGCAGCGAAATCTGCGATTTCGAACAAAACCGATTCCGCGATGCTTCCCAGCCAGGCTCAACTTTTGGCTTGTCAAACGCCTCGACAAGGGAGTCCGGTTTCAACGGACACTGAACTCGTCCTTGCACTGCTGGACACACCAGCTCAATAGTAAAGCTGTCCGGCTGTGTCAACTCATCAATGCTAGGTCTGCCCGCCCGCCGTCTAGTTGGTTTTGGCCGTGAGTAGTCCCCATCAACAGCGGAAATCGCTGTTGAAGCATCACATCGTAGGCTTTCAACCCGCCTTTCGACGCCAATAAATTGGCAGTTCTACCAATGGGCTTTTCCCTTTGAGTTGACTCATAACAGCCGGGCAGTAAAAAGCACCATCAACTTGAACTGGGCCGGCTGGCTGTCCGCGATAGCTATGCTCAGGGGTATCAGAAGCCCACACAGTCTGGCGTGTCTTTGGGTAACGCACCACCGGGGCATAGCTATCGCGGACAATCAGACAGCCTCCTCGACATACTGAACCCATTCTTGGACATGTTTACCGGACAGGAAGAACTGTCCAGGGCATTCGGCGCCGCCTTGATCTCGCAAGGAGACAACGGAGAGTCCCTCCGCGATCTTCAAACCCTCCTCGTGGATGAAATCGTCTTGCGCCTTGGCGGCAAACTTTCCGATGACGATGCACGGGAATTCGCACTGATCCTCTACAACATGTACCTCGGCCTACTTCTCGGTTGGGCAGCTGGTATCTACGACACCCACCAACTAACCGGATACGCGGACAAGTCCATCGCGCGTCTCTCGACCGCTTTCGGAGTAGAACTATGATTCTTGAGTCCTCCCCCGCTTGGCCTTCCTTGGTTCTGGCCATTGTCCTGCTCGGGGATGCAATTCTCTCGCTCAAGCCAGCAGCTTTCATCGCGGCTTGTCTCACAGGAGTACGGATCCCCAAAGATTGGTGGTGGGCGCTTATCTTCATCAAGTGTCTGGCAGCAACCGGACTCATTGTGGGGATATGGTTTCCCGGGGTTGGGATAGCGGCAATGGTTGGAGTCATTGCCTACTTCTGTGCAGCTGCAACTGCTCACATCCGAGCGAAGTTCCTCGGCAGCGAATTCTGGGCCAATTGCTTAGGAATGCTCGCCCTGAAGCTGGCAGTTCTCACAACAACGCTGCTGATGTGATGGGCTAAGACCGACCTGTTCAGGCTATCCTTTGGTGTCACTTTCATCCACGACTCTCAAACAAAGCTGGTGCGACGATTCATTCTGCTCTTCAGCGATCCATAATGTGGCCCCGAAATCCAACGGGTTTAGTGAATAATGGCTAGAACGGTGATCCCCACAGCACATGTCTACTGGGACGGGAGTATTGGGTTGAATGAGCGCAATCTGTCGATGGAACACATCACGCAATTACGCGAGGCTCATCGAAAGTCGGTGATGATCGGCTGGGATTTTCCCGGCTAGACGGAGTATTGGACGCAGAAAATCCCCCCTGGGACTTTGAACAAAATAGTGAGCTCACGATGCTCAATGCACCCGCGGTTGTGGATCTTGGCACGGGTGGTGGCGAAAGGCTCCTCAGACTTCTGGACCGCCTTGCTGCCCGCGGGGAAGTCCCGAACCGTGTCGCCGCCACCGAGGGCTGGGAGCCCAATGTCAAGGTTGCCCGGGAATCGCTAAGGCCTCGCAGAATTGAGGTGTACGCAAGCGATTCAGAGGCAGGCGATCGAGTGCCTTGTAGTGACGGCACCTTCGACCCCGCGATGAATCGCCACGAGGCGATTAATGCTGAGGAAATAGAACGCTTGTTGATGCCCTGCGGGCGCTTTCTTACCCAACAGGTGCACGGTCTTGATGTTCCCGAGTTTCGCGAGTGGTTCGGGAGTATCCCGCAATATACGCATGCGACTCCCGAGAACCTCTGCCGCGAGCTTGAGGAGGTTGGACTCAATGTTGAAACCCTTTTGCGTTTGGACCCTGGTACGATTCGGGTGACGCAGCGGCGGTTCCGCGTGTATGCAGTAAAGCCTCAGTGAGGCTAGAGCTGGAGAAACCCGTGAAGTCCCGGCATGCCAGCCCATGAGAACAAAAGAAACCGGAGGTCACCAACCCTTTCGGGTTTGTAACCTCCGGCCGTCGGTTTACCAAAATTGCTGATATGACACCGAAATACCGCAATAGTTCAAAGTTGCTTGACCAAATGTAATTCGTTTCCTCCCCTGGTCGAGGTTCAATCAAGTAAAGTCAAAGCAACGGCCAGTAAGGCCTCGCGACCACGACTCGATTCCCAAGGCAGGCTTGAAGAATGCCAGAACAAGACATCATCGAAGTAAATCTCTCCAATTGTTCCACGACAACATTTTCCCTAGCCCGCTTGCCACTATCACGGTCCAATTTCATCTTTGGGAGAAACGGAACTGGAAAATCATCAATTGCCCAGCTAATTCACGACGAACTTGGTGAACAATTCAATGTCCTGGCCTTTAGTGGCTTTGACTCGATAGTTACACCGGATAAGAAGCTCAACGCCATTGCCTTGGGAAATGAAAATTCTGACCTTCAGAAGCAAATTAACGATATCGATCGCCAGCTTGAAGAACTAGAGTTGAAGCTGGGTGATGGTGGAGAACTCCGCTCCGAAGAACAAAAAGCAGAAGCCGACCAGGAGAATGCTCAGCGGAAATTCGACGATGCGATTAGGAAAGCTGCGCGCCACCTAAAAAACCTCGAAAATCCACGAGTGGTCCCGATCTCCTACAACTCGATCGGATTCAAGAACGACATAAACGGTCCCCTATCCGTCATCGAAGCTGACTCCGTGACGAAACTCAAGGCTGATGCAAAGGTTGAGCAAATTGAATTGGCTCCAAGCTTTCAATTTCCTGAAATCAATGTCATCTCGCTCCTTTTTCGGGCAAATGAACTTCTTCAACAATCAATCTCCATGGCGGTGCTATCACCCGATTTGTCAACCGATTCGAAAAAGCGCGCTTTCGCAGAACATGGACGTGAGATCCACAGTCGCCAGCACGGTGAATGTTGCGCATTTTGCGGCTCCCAGATTCCGGACGAGCGCTGGCGCGAACTTGATGAGTTCTTTTCTGACGCCACGAGTGAATTAAAAAGCAAGCTCAAACTATTGATCGATGAAATTTCCAAAGGTAGAGACCTATTAGATAATGTGCAACTAACTTCAGACTCGGGCTTCTACCCAAATTTCATAGCTGAGGCGGCACAACTTCAATTAGAAATCACCAACGTTTGTCGATCCACCTCAACACTGCTATCACGAGTATCGGAGTCACTTGACCAAAAACTTGACGATATCTTTGCTGTTATCGAGCCATTTGAGGAATCAGATCCTCTTGCATCTGCGTCTTCACTTCAAGAGAAATATCAAGATTTGCTCGAACGAAACACAAAATATTCCCGCAACCTCGATGAAGTTCGTTCCAACGCAGAAAGTTCGCTACGCAAGCATGAAGTCGCAAGCCAATTCAAAAACCTCAACATTGAGCAGTTAAGTAAAGAGCTCGACGCATCAAATACGATTCTCGAAGCCAAACACTCAGCTACTCATTCCGCAAGAGAAACGATCAAGGAACTTGTCAAGCAACGGAGTGAACTCCAAGGCGCCATGAAAGACGAGCAAAAGGCAGCACAAAACATCAATAACGTATTAAGAAATATGGGCGTCGATTCATTCGAGCTAACCCGTATTGAACAAAATGAAGTCGGCTACTACGCAATTAAGGATCCGACTACTGGGCAGTCTAGAGACGTGACACAGCTGTCTACCGGCGAGAAGAATTTCATTGCTTTCCTGTACTTTCTGAATCAGGCTAAGGCTCCCTCCGAAAGCAGCCAACCACGTCTATTTATTTTCGACGATCCAATGAACAGCAACGACGAGCTGTACCAATTCGCAATTCTCGGAGCATTAGAAAATCTTTACCGAGTGATCATTAAGGGCAAAGGTGAAAATCCAGATAGGGTGGTTGTCCTTACTCATAACGTACATTTTTATCTGAACCTATTGCCTCAAGGCTCCAGCAGTTACGCCAAAGAATTGCGAGTCTACAATCTGCAACGGTCCGGTTCAGAAACCACAGTCAGACACATAACTTCACCTCAAAAGAACGTCAAAACTTCCTATGCAGCACTCTGGATTGACTTCTACTTTGCGTACGAAAACCAGCGACCAAACCTGATGTGGAATACGCTGCGACGAATCATCAGTACGTATCTAGTTTTCAATAAACTTTCGGAACCAACAATCATGGAAACTGAAGCAACAGAAGGCAAACTACTAGGTCGAATTCTCAAGAAGTCAATGGACGTAAACTCACATGAACTACTTGATTTTGAAGCTCAGAGTAATCAAGCAAGTGTGGGAGAAATCAAAAATTATGCCCGTGACTTCTTCGATAGACGAAAGAATAAGAAGCACTTCGAGGAATACTGGAAGTACGCCAAAAAGGTCAACAACATTTAAGGCCCAACCGCCTCAGTTTCCAAAGCAACACACTCGCCAGGGGTATTTGGGATAATCGCAACTAGCTTCTGACCCGACGAGAAAGGCCGTGCCAATCATGCGTTTCGCATCATCTGACAATCTTAACTGGCAACATCGAAGACTCATGGGAGTTTTACCGTAGACTCCCGAAATCTGAAGTAAAGCCTTTGTCTGCTGAGGAAGGCTATTTTGAAGTTACGTTTGATGACAGCGTCATTGGCGTATTTGACTCAGCAGTCTTCGCCACTGCCACCAGCACTAGTCCCGGAAGCCCAGGCGGAGCGGTCATTCAATTTTCTGTTGGAGACGTGAACGAGTATTGGAGTCAGCTACCAGATACCTATCGTGAGGCTTCTACCTCGCCCAAGAAAATGCCGTGGGGTTCTTACTCTGCCTATGTTGCGGATCCTGACGGAAATATCTTGGAGTTCTGTACGTGGTGAAATCAGATTCACTTCTTCGCGGGAATCCGCTCTTCCTCCGTTTCTGGCTTTCACGTCTTGTCTCTGTAATCGGTTCAACTTTCACGAGACTTGCAATACCCCTCGAAATCCTCAAGGTCACAGAATCGTCCAGCCTTGCTGCACTAGTCTCGACAGTTGCTTTGGCGACCATTCTTATTTTTGGAATTCCCGCTGGAGCATTTGCGGATCACAGCTCGCAAGTTGTCACCATGAGAGTGGCAGAGTTTGTCTCAGCTGCCGCAACGCTCGCACTCGCTGTGCTTTTGTTCTCCATCGGATTCGTATCACCCGCACTAATTTTCACGGTGTCCCTGCTTTCAATTCTGGCCGTATTTTTTGATGCATGTAGTTTCGGCATCCTGCCCGAACTCGTGCCGAAAGAACGTTTAGGCCAAGCCAATGGACTTCTCTACGGAAATAACACGGTTATCTCACTCATGGGTCCCGTTATTGCAGGAATACCTTATTCGAATTTTGGACTTACCCTTGTCCTGCTCATCAACACTGCAACTTTTCTAGTCTCTGGCTATCTGCTCATCACTCTGCCCAAAGATCGCCACGAAAGTGCACCGGGTACGCAGAAATTACGATCCATTCCAAAGAGCATGTCAGAGGGTCTCGTGGTCATCTGGCGTTCTCAACTACTTCGCTATCTCGTGACTTCAGGGGCTGCCACAGGTATTGTAGAAGGGGCCCTAAGCGCATGTATGACTGTTGTAGCCGTTGAGAGATTTGGTGGCGGCGGAGAACTTGTTGGAACCTTTGTATCGGCAATTGGAGCTGGAGCCTTTGTCGCATCACTCTTACTTTCATTTCTGTCTGAACGCATCGCACAAAGCCGGATAACGCTCATTTCAATGGCATGCGGCATAGTCAGCTTTTTGGCAACGGCACTAGCCACAACGCCTGTTGTGATGATTATTTCGTGCTTCGCCTGGGGCACGTTTTATACCATTCTCATCATCAATAACGTCACGATCAGGCAAACCATTCTGCCCGATGCCTTTCAAGCACGAGTCAATTCAACTGCGAGGACGATTGCCTGGGGCGGCGAGCCAGTAAGAGCAGGTCTAGCCGCGCTTTTGCTGAAATTCGGTAGTGATCACGCAACACTCATCGCAGTATCCATTCCATTCATTCTTGCGGCCGTTATCGCCCCCTTTACCCCACTGAAAAGTCGGAACTCGTGCCGATTTCTGAGCCAACCGTCTAGACACCCTTTCTGCTACTTAGCCCTTAAACTCCGTACCCGAAACGAAATCAAAACGAGAATCCGGAGGTCACAAACTCTAAAGGGTTTGTGACCTCCGGTGTAGCAGTATATTGAACTGCTCATTGTGTGCGGTTCACGTATCCAAGTCAACAAGCGAAACCGCACTGCTTGTCCCGCCGCGGAAATTCGAAACTCCCGAGACTTTTTGACCCCAGACCACCGACAAATAGCACGGATCAGGCATAGCCCCAAAGACCCGTTGATCCGCCAAAACTTCACAAACACAGATACACTGCCAACTCTCACCTCAACGAGAAAACGTCCCCGGACGCCGACCGGTAAGAAAATTCCAGAGACTTTCTGAAACACAAAAACGGTGGGAATGCACACATGCATCCCCACCGTGAAATATTCTCTCTAAGTCCGGGCTGGCAACCTCACCGGCGGCCGGCCAAGATCCTCCTCAATCATCCGAAACCGCCGAGCAATCGACGAACGCCCACGTTGTCTACGCGCAGCGTGCGAGTCCTGGATCGACCGATTAGCGGTACCCACCCACAACGCGATCAGCAGTGCGATCGCGGGCTCGCGACGCGCGGACCAGCGCAAATCGGAAAACCCGGTAATGTGCGGGCTTTTCAGAATGGAAAACCTTTGCTCGGTTAAGGCACGGGCTGCCTCAAAATACACTGTGTGTTCCCACGAACCAGGTGTTAGACCCCAGGTCGCCATCCTCCACTGATCTTTAGAATAGGTCACCGTGACCTGGGACTGCGAACAACACCGATATGCCTCCGGCCCCCAACTGGGCTGGACCGTGACCACACTCGGATCGGCCATCATCGACGCCGGCTTGAGCGGACATCGCACCCGTCCCTGCACGGCAGGACACACCAGATCGATGCGCATACTACCCGTGTCCGGGTCAGCATCTTTTCGTGGTCGTCCCTGTGCCCGCGCTCGATACGGCCTGGAATTCGTGCCCATCAGCAGTGGCAGCAGTCGCTCAAGTCTGCGATCCTGCTGGTCAAAGCCATCAGCATCGCGCATATCGTCCGTTTTCCGCACCAAAGGCATCCCGCGAGACAGGCTAGCCGCGCACGGACAGTAAAAGTCCCCGGATATTTGCACCGGTCCCGCAGGCACGCCCCGCACGCAGTGCTCCCTGCCGGAGCTTGCCCACAAAGTCCGCCAGGAACGTGGGTACCGCACTACCGGGGAGTATCCGAGCTCCACACACGCATCATTAAAATGTTGTTTCTGGTTGTAGCCCATGTCGACCGTCAGATATGGCAGCCGCATCCGCGGACCCCGTGCCGGCGCAAAACCATTATCGGCGTGTGCTTGGAGCGCCCGCGTCATACCCTCCACCGATGCCGACGTGGGCTGATGGATCGCAATCCCCGTGATCACGGGCGGTACTCCATAGAGGTCATCGGGGCTACCAACCCTGGTCACCGCTGTTACACCGATACCGAAGCCAACTTTTTTTACACTACGCACCACCTCGCCGTTGGTATTGATCGAATTGTCTGTGCGATCGCGCACGTAATATGCCCCGGCGTACGCTGCTGCGCGATGTTTGTCGTCACGTGATCCCAGGCCAGCTGACGGTCCGGCGAGATCAACCACCGATTCATCGACCACCATGTCTCCGCAGATTCCTGCAGGCTGGCGCTCATCGACAGACGCAGCGACGATTAGATTCACTACCGTGTGGAGGCGGTAAGCAGCCAGCTCCACAGCGTCCTGGGTTTCTGGGGTCCGGGCAGCGATATGCCTGCGATGGTCGGCATTCGTCACCCGCCGCGCGGGCAGATCGAACCCCGGATCCAGCGGCGCGAGACGCCGAGCTATCCACCCCGCAAACGCCCCATATGTCGCGGTTCTCACCGCTGGGGTCATGCCGAGCCGGACCAGCTGAGCGTCCGTGAGCTGCTGCATCACCCGAAAAGCCTCAGCATCGGAAGGGGCCCGAGGAATCGCCAGCAACGCCGCTTTCACCGCCAAATAGCCCAGAATACTAAAAGCCCCAGCACAGCTTCTGCCGCCCTGGCCTTTGCTTTCATCGAAGAATTGTTCAATTAGGTGTGGGGCCATTGACTGCTCCAGCCACAGAGCTTTAGCCTCGAGTACCTCGGGCCGGATCGTAAACGCAGATTCTTTCTGGGCGATCATACGAACTCACCCCGCGCATCCAGGAGCATCTGTGCTAGATCACCGGCCTGAAAATTCGGCAAAAGATCGCCCTGATCAGCCAGGACCCGTAGATCCCCGACACCCGCCATCGCCAGCAACGCCGCTGCTGAAATCCCAGGTGTAGAGGCCAAATCCAAAATCCATCTGTTTCGTAAACCCACCGCGTCAAGCCCCTGAAATCCGTAATCCCTTAAGCGGTCGTTGAGTTTACTGACCGCATTTTTGGACACAATTCCGTTCACCGTGAGCGGGTACATCGTCCCGGTTCCGACCTCTTTCGCGCGCTGTAGCAGACGATGACCTTTCGCCGGATCGATCACGGGCACGATTCGGTCGATCACCCCGCGGCGGCGTACCCGCACTGTGACCACCTCGACGCCCATCCCCAGAGAGACTACATCGATATCCTCGCCGGTGAGCTCGCGCACCTCACTGGAGCGCAGCCCAGCACCGGTGATCAAATCCAGCACCAAATACAGCCGTGGGCGCAGCACCTCCGGCACCATTGTCGCCTCACCATAGAGCCTCTCAGCGGTGCCGACGGGACAGGCAGGGGTCGCCCGGCCCCGAGGTGAAAGCACCTGACGCGGGGCAGGAAACTCCCGCGGATACAGCACACGACCGGCTTCATACAGTGTCCACCTGTATGTTTTTGTGCTGGTCAGAGAGAAATCATGGGAGTGGTACAGCCACTGATCGATGCTTGTGCGTGTCAGGGCGCGCTCTTCATCGACGTCGCCGTAGGCGATCGCGTCGTCCAGTAGCCTGCGGGCAATGATCCGTGTCGATTTAGTATCAGAGTCTGGAGTAGCCGGTTTGGTGTGGGCCTGGACGAGGGCGGCGCGCTCGACAGCAACGGCTTTCAGCGGACTGGCCGGGCCCGCAATCGATAACTGGCGCAGCCTATCGAAACGCTCCTGGTCACGCAACGTCCTGCGAGTGAGTTTACGCACCCGTGACGGTGCCGCGACAGTACTGGGAAGCGCGCCTGCTGGTGGGATATCCATGGGGTCTGCCGCGAGCATTCGCTTGTGTCACCCCATCTATGCCCACCCCCAGCAGGGGATCTGACGCACTGCGAGGACCCCGCAATGGTTGATTAAAGCGTTTCGGCATGTCAAAATGAACACATCTCCTCGATTTGCAATGTCTGAGCGAGTTAACAGGGAAGCCGATCTTGCAAGGATCGCTTCCCAAGCGAGGTACCTTTTGGCGAAGGTGCCTCGCTTTTTTATTTGAATTAGTTGTCGGTGGGTAACTCCAGACCGCCGAGCAAGCGAGCTTCGTCATCCGTGGCGAGTCGCTGAGCAACAAGGTGCGCCAGCGATGTCCCACGAGCGTTGGCCGACAGCGTCAATCGTCGCACCATCGGTGCAGGCAACCGCACCTGAATGCGTACCAACTCATCCGCTCTCACGCGTCGCGCTTGGCGCCGACCGAAACGAGTCGGCGGGATATCCACCATCTCATCGCCCATTCCGATCCTCCTCGCAATTCGCCTTTCGGTTACTTCGACGAGACAAACATACCGCCTCCAGGAGGCTATCGAAAAGATACTTACCCCCCTATGAACTGGCGATACATGATTTCTGACACCTGATAAAACCAATTCACTATGCCTATTAAATAAATACGCTCCAGGCAGATTAAGTGGATTTTGCCGATCCACATATGTTGACCGCTGCCCGAAAACCGCCGCGAAGACGCTGCCGAGCTATCGAAGTGACTGGAGGTGGCTCATCTCTTGCTTGCGCTAGAGACAAGATTCTGGGGCTCTGCGCTACCCCCGCCCTTGGTCGAAACTCTCATTCAGGCTGACAATTTCATCATTGCCCTTTCAGGGCGGGCCAACAGGCCTACACCAGTAAATTAGAGAATATGGAACCAGCTACAGTAGTGTGCCCAGTACCCGCTGAGATATGGGGTATGGACTCTTCCCTATTCGGCGCCTTGGCCGGTGCCGTGTTGGGCGCTGTTATTGCAGGCCTGGCCGTCTGGCTTACCGCTCGAGGTTCCGAAGAACGAGCCAAGAAACAACGTCAACTGGAGGCCGTAGCCTACTTCCTGGATCAGACCCGGCGAGCGGGTGAAAAGTGGGCCAAAGACGATATGCCCCACTCCAGTGCATTGCAGAAAATGGACGTTTTCGATGCGCTAGTTACGAAACCCAAAATGTTAACTTCCTGCATGGGAGTCAAACTTGTGTTTTACGGAGACTTACGCCGTGAACTCGAGATTCTAGACATCAAAATCACCGACACCGAGGTGAGGATAAACCTGGGAGATTTGGAAGACTTTATCCAAGGTGAAATTGACAAATTCGACAAACAACAGGACTTTGTACTCGTGCCCACTAGTCAAAAGCGGGAACAACTCGGTATTGGAAAAGGTATAGAAGAGCTACAAGAGATGATCAGTTCACCCATGACGGATGAATTCCACGAGCTTCGCCGAGCTCTTAAAAACAGTGCTCGGGAACACCTCACGTAGCCCTAATGACGTTAGGAATAGGTATGTCCCAATGGTGGCTCGACAACTGGGCAAACGTCCTAGTTAGCCTTGGCAGTGGTTCTCTAGGTGTAGTTGTAACACTGTTGCTTACAGGTTGGTGGAACTATCAGAACCGCAAGCGAGAACGAATCCATGCCGAATTTGAAGCCGCTACCGCCTGCAATGAGGCTGTTTCCACCAGGTTCAATCAAGGAATAACAGGAGACGAAGATACTTTAGTCTGGCTTGGACAAACCGTTACGGACTTGAATAGGGTGCAACTTAGCACCAGGGACTGGAAGCTACGCCGTCTCGTTCACCTTGGACAACTGGAAATTATCAGAGCACACTACCGGTGCGGTATCCCTGTTGAGTCAATGTTGATAGGAGTCCTGCCCAGGGACGATATAGCTGACATTTCTCGATACTGCCCTCCACAAGCTCCCTCAGAACGAGCACAAACACAAATAGCAATGGAGTGCATGTCTGAAGTCTGTAAATACACCAACGAAATGGTTGTGATTTGCACAAAGAAAAACGGGCTGAACATCAGCCCTTGGGGACAGTTCCGTTACAAGATTGCCATGCTAAAAGACCAACCGATGTTACGACGGAAATTCTACTTAGACTGATCCACTGGCACCTCGTAAATCACCGAGATCACGAAGGAAGTTGGTTACTTAACACAGTGCCTCAGAAATCCCCAGCAACAAGCAAACTCGGTGACCAAACACCGACTCTACGCCATCACCGCAGTCAACATCTCCGTAGACAGACTAGTCCACAGAATGTCCGCGTTCGTCGGACGACTTCTACTCGCTTTGAGTTGTATCAGCCACAGGAGACTATGAATTCTCGACAGATCACCAACTAAGCAGGCCGAGAGGTTATGAAGATTGATTCTTCGGCTTTACAAGTTCTGTCTCCTCAACCCAACGCGCCACAACCGACAAGACAGCCAGATACTCCAATGCCTCCTGTTGCGACCACCCAGGTGCCACCGAATGCGCAACGACATTACGGATCCCTGCAAAACCCCCATAGCTAACAAATGCAGCCCATCTTGACGAGACTTCCAAGTATCAGTGTCACGCGGTCCGGGCAACCACAGACGTACACTCTTTGAGCTTGCCTTCGGCGAGAACACCTCACTAGCAAGTTCGCGGTCAGCGGTGTCCATCCCAGACTTCTTCTGGATATGAGCGGTAAGCGACTTTGCGCCATACTCGACCGCGGCTTCAAACTGGTCTGCTTGCCAAAACTGCGCCGCGGCGCCCCAAACCCATTCATGTAGTTCGTCTGCCACAAATGAAGGTCCCTGAGGAGCGAGCTTCTTCTTCCATTCATCTTGATCTCGCAGCACAGCGAGAGCTTTCCGCGTTGCGGTTGCAGTTGCCCGAAGCCCACTGTACAACTCGGAAACACCAAATGTGTCGGTCATTAGCGAGGGATCCAGCACCTTAATAATCCGCTGAACTGCAGGCAACTGATCCTCCACAGAATTGGTGATCGAACGCATCAGGCCTTCGTCCCAGTATTGGCCCGGCGATATACGGTCGCTACGACGGTCATACTCCTCACAACTCTCCAGGAATTGTTCCAGCTTGGTACGCGCCCAATCATTATCCATACGAGAAAGATTAGTGCGTTTGCCAACATGACACGCAGGTGAAACTCAAGATAGAGTCCGTCACCTCGCACGAACGGAATATCTTTCAACGGCCAACGCAAAGCCGGTATGAAGGTCAACAGCTAAGCGTCATGACAGTTGAGGTCAAATTTGCGCAAAGCTTACTTCATCAGATGGGCAGCTTTAGTTTGCAATGCGTGCACACTCTGTCGGTCTTGACATTGTTCGCACCCATCTCTGCCCTGTCGCGTATTTGGTCCTGTCGCAACCACGCCTCAGGTGAGAGGATTAGGCGGATAGCTTCATGTGTTTCAACGGCGGTGTCCGGTAAACAGCGGTCAGATCATCAACGAGCACCACCGCACGTAAGAAGTGAGCCAGCGTGGGATCAGTTAGGACCTTTCCAAATTCTTCTCAGAAGACAGCCATGCCTTTCTCGCTTTCTAGTGCTCCCAAGTTCGTCACTGAAGTGACCAAAGACATCGTCGAAATCGCTCGGTTGCGTGGCAAAAGCAGTCCGTGCCGCAATCTTGACAGCCCTGACGCCAGCGTGGCAGATAGGATCTATCTCGTTGAACTCTTCGCCAAGTAACCTCAGCACCTCAGCAACAAAACTTTCTCACAGACTCACCGCTGGGGCGTGGAGCGCCGGATACGTCGGAATGACAAGCAATTTTTCATCGCTAGACTTCAACAGCACCGTGATCTCCGTCGTAATCAACTCGGGCACACGCCTCTCGCCGCTACCCCACGCTGCGGAGAGACGGATCGCGACTGAGGCGGAAACCAGTCGTCGAAGAAAAGCGTCAGGGCGTTCTTCACCAGAGCATCAAAAGCCAGCAAAATCCTGAGCCGGCGGGTTACCTGACCAGAGCAGGTACGACAAGGTCATGCGACTCCTCCTTCATCATCGGCAAGTCCGCGTAACAGCAGTCCGTGTTTGTCGGTTGTGTAATTATAGTCGATCGGGTCTATCGGCGCAGCATCAAAATGACGCCTAGCAAATCGGATCCGCATGGCTTCATCCCACTCAAGGTCGTCCAGGCTTCGGGTGTCCTTGGTCTCTCGGATGAGATAAAGCCGCTGTGTGCCGTTCTCTTCGTAGACGATTGCCCAATCGGGTGAGTATTCACCAACCGGCGTACGGACACGGAAGCGGCGTGGCAGCTTTGTGAAGAGTTTGACATGCTCGCGGTTGTTCTCAAGCTGAGCTGCGAAAGCTCGCTCGACGTGGCTGTCGTAGTCTAGGTGATCGTACAAATTCACGCCATCCGCAGGCGCAGCGACGATGCCGTTCTTTGGATCTGGATTTCCAGGTGTCGGCTGAGGCGGATTCTTGGACTCGACCTCGAGGAACACGACCTCGGCATCCCAATAATCCGTCTCGTCGATTGGTTCGTAGCTGATGCCCTTCACCATCTGCTCGATTGTTTCGATGCGGATAGCCTTCGCCACGATCCTCGCCCAGCGGTCGGGATCATCAAGGGCATGTCGTGCATAGTCACGGTCGGGATATTCAATGATCTCCCGTACGATCCCAACCAAGGTTGGGCGAGTGAGCTGGAGTGGGAACTTGCCGTACAGCAGCTGATCCTCGATAAGCTGCACGACATTTGGCAGTGGCTGGCCTGCAACCACAATACGCTCACCACGCGACTCGGCAATGGCAGAGTCAGTCGTCACCACACGCCCCTCATCATCAAAATTGAGATCGGCGGATTGCACCACGTTCGCACGCCGTTCAATGAACTCGAGGTCGGCCAGATGCTCAGATGTCGGAACGACTGTGCGGAGTGCATCCGGTTCCACAGTGACTCGGTAGCGGGCTTTATAGCGAATTCGTTTCCACAACGCCGCAAACTCAGGACTCTCGAACAGAGCCGGTCGCCTGCGAATGGTGATTTCGTTGTCAGCGTTGTCAATCTCATGCCCATCCCCAGAACCACCGGAAGAAGCAGCGTACTCCGCATTCAGACCATCGCGGAACTCCGTGAACGACTCGTCCACGATGAGGGTCAGCCGGTTGATCACTGGATCCATCACTCGGTGACCGTCCTGGTCGACCGGCAAACGGAGACCACGCCCGATCTGTTGTCGACGCTCCAACTCTGAGCGCGTGTGACGCAAAAAGCCAACCTGAAAAACGTTCGGGTTGTCCCAGCCCTCCTTGAGTGCAGAATGGGAAAAGATGAACGCGCGCGGATTCTTGCGGTCGAGAATCAACTCTTTGTTGGCGATGATTTCCTGGTACGCCCGCGCCTCGAATTCGGCGTCCGATGCCCGGCCAGACGTATCCTTCAGAATGCCTGTCTTGGTCGATGGAAAGTAAGCGACCCGCAATTCAACAGGGTCAGGCATCTCATTCTCTGGGTACCCGGCTCGTAACCATTCCTCACGGAAAAGCGTGTCGAACATCGCAGGTAATACCGCCTCTTCACCGATGTAATCGGCCACACGCTCAACGAAGAATAGTGACAGCACCTTGATGTCACGGTTCATGGAATCGATCTGCTTCTGCCGAACCAGGTGTGTTCGGATTGTGTGGCGGATCTGGTCACGCCAGACAGCCTGAGAGTCAACGCCGGTTTCAGTCCCTGTCTGTACGATGAGCTTGTTTTCGAAAATGACACGATCCGGCTTGCGTTCGATACTTTCGACAACCAGACCTCGGTACTGCGGAAGTTTGCCGGACTCCTCGAATAGGTCAGTACCATTCTGCAGCACCACGGGCACCCGCTTGCCACCGGCGTTGTCGATGACGGCCTCGGCCATCAGCCGCTTGCGGACACTACGGAGCTTATCAACTCGCACATATGGCTCGCCGTCCTGGCCCGCGACGATGCCTTTAACTGAAACCCGCTTTACCAACCCCGCATCGGCGGCTTGCTTCGGGCCCAGCCTATGAACTAAGTTGAACCGCTCCTTATGCGTTGCACTGTAGCGCAGTGCAACCAGCGGATTCAGAGTGGCAATCGCTTTACGGCGCAGCGGTGTCGCCATATTTTGTGGCTCATCAATCAGAACGACCGGACGTGCTTCGGCGATCTGTTGCACGCCGGTCAGCGAGTCACCCCACAGTTGTGGTTGTTCAGCGGCCACGTAGAGCGTGTTCTTTTCGGGCTTGTCGAGCGCCTGCACACTCGCCACCAAGAACTGCACAATGTCCGACGGCTCGGAGAAATCATTTAAGGCGGAGTTCTCGCCCAGCACGCCCCACCTGTACGGGACACCAGGATATTTCAAGCGGAAGTGCTCCTCAGTCTGTTCGAACGTCTTGACGACGCCCGCGCGAATCGCAATAGAGTGAACTAGGATCACAAACTTCCGAAGTCCATACATCTCCGCCAAGCGCAGCGCCGTCGAAATATAAACGTATGTCTTACCTGTGCCGGTCTCCATCTCGACCGAGAAGTTCGGAAAATCACGCTCTGCTCCCTGAAGATCCGTCTCCACAAGCAGCTCAAGTTCATCCTGAGGTTCGACAGCCTCCCGGGAAGAGATCGTCCTCAAGTTGTCGGTAAGAACGGAACGTTCCAGCGTGAAGCCCGTGTGGCCATTAGCTCCAGGTGCCTGCCCAGCAAGCGCACCCCGCGGCGGAACGAGGGCATTCTCAAACAGATCGACCACCGCAGAAACGGCAGCCGACTGGTGAGGCTGATCATCAAAGCGAAACTTCACGACGCACCCGCTCCAGGAGAATTAATTTTGACTGCAACCGTGGCGCCAGTGTTAGTGTCACGGAGTCATCCACCTGATCACCACGAAGAATCAAGGTGTCGTCATCACAAAGCCCCAGCGCATCTGCTGTCGCCAGTGAAAACGCTTCAAGCGAGATCAATAGTCTCCCTGTGTCTGCATTGGCCTCAGCAGGGGTGAATTCGTAGACAGTCACACCATCCACCTCATGCTTCATCACGCATGCGTCGAGTTTCGTACCGGTGGCCTTGAGCGCTACCTCCCAGACCACATCGAGTGGCAGTGCGTCATCAACCACCGGAGCTCCAGCCGTATAATCAAGCAGCTGCGTCAAGTAGCTCTGCCCAGTCATCTCCGGCTGTGCAAACAGTTGCTTCTCAATAATGAGGTTCGTCGGACGCGTTCGGAAAATCCGGAAACCTAGCTGCGGAGCATCAAGCGTCTCCGGCTGCAGCAACGCCGCTGCACGGCGAAGACGCTCCGCGGTGATTTCGAAAATCGTTTTGTAACCAGCAGCCAACGCGTTCTTACCTGATTCCTCTGAAGTATCCGGTTTCTCCGGTACCTGCACCAGAACCCAATGCCGCATCTTGCCATCTTTCAGGTTTTGCTCCCATACTGCGTGGCCTGTCGAACCAGAACCTGCGAAGAAGTCGAGGATCAGATCACCGTCATCGGTGATCGCCTGGCAGAGACGAGCAAGCACGTCGGTGCTCTTCGGGTCGTCGAAGACCTTGCCATCCATGAGACGATTCAGAGCACCAGAGGCAGCGCTTCGATCACGAGAAA
This sequence comes from Corynebacterium sp., assembly GCA_034091885.1. Classification (GTDB taxonomy): domain Bacteria; phylum Actinomycetota; class Actinomycetes; order Mycobacteriales; family Mycobacteriaceae; genus Corynebacterium. The sequence continues at coordinate 13,110 of JAXFXA010000114.1, read as the reverse complement.
AGGTCGATGCAGGCGCCCACTCTTCCTGATCGTGAAGGTACTTCTTAATGCGGATGCGAGTCGCGCGACCACCGGTTGGATAAAGGAGTCTGCCTTCAGCATCCAAACGCTCCATCGTAGCCAGTTCATAACGCCAGCCCTTTGCTGGCGGAGCGTATCCCTTGAAGTCATAGATGAGATTCTCACGGTAATTCGGGCTGGCGCTGTTATCAGATGTCCAAACTCCCCCAGCATCGATATGGTCATAATGCGAATGCTGCTTCGCACTGTTGCCCTCCGGTAGCGATGCAAACCAGTCGCGCAAATCATTTCGAGCTGCTTCAAAGTCTTTGCCATGACGCTCAAGGAGTTCACGTTCCTTCGCGTAGACATCCTCGAGGCCGCTTTTGCGCTCACGCCAACGAACGTCATTTGCCCTAAGATATGAGAGGTCTCGCGCATAGGCAAGGATAAAGTCCTGGCCACCGGCAGTGAGCTTTGCGTCGCCCTTCCGGCCACCCTGCCAGGTCATCATGTCAACGAAGTTCTCTGCACCGAAGACAGCATCGAGTAGAAGTCGCAAATGGTGCACTTCGTTGTTATCTATTGACACAAGGATTACGCCGTCGCGGCGCAATAGGTGACGAGCCAGCGCGAGGCGCGGGAAGATCATGGTCAGCCATGGTGCATGTTTGCGCCCACCGGTCTCAATTCGGCTAGTAGTGGCATTGCTTTGATCGTCGACTTGCCCTGTCTCCTCGAGATACTGTCGTTCGGGCATCGCGAAGTCGTCGTTGTAGGTGAAGGTGTCGCCGGTGTTGTACGGCGGGTCGATATAGATAAGCTTTACGGAACGTGAGTAGCCGTTTTTCAGAAGTTTGAGTACCTGTAAGTTATCGCCCTCTATCAAGACGTCACGAGCGTTCGACCAATACAGAGAAGCATCCTCATCAGGAATAAGTGTTGCCGTGGTTGGCATCCGCGCATGCTGACGAGCTAGCTCGATTCCAGGCCAGCTGAAGGAAAATGAAGGCTTGACTTCTCCATTGAGGCCAAGCGCTCCGAGCAACGCCTCGCGGTCAAGTTCCCCGTCAGGGAAGGCACTAGGAACCAGATCACGAAGTTGGTCGAGCAGCTCTTCGCGTGAATCTCTCGTCTCTCCTGTCACCGACTGAATCATCGGCTGACCTCCTGGCTATGAAATCCACGGTTAATACTGAACATTGTCATGTTGTGCTGGTTCTCCTCTGCGCTGAGGCACATTTTCGATCTTGCTCTCAGTGCGAATATTACGCTACTCAGGTTCCCGTACACCGCTGCGATTCTGCGCTTAAAACGATGCCAAGAGGAACCTGTAGAGACAAAAATGCCTCAATCAGACGCAACAATCGGGGCAAGTGGAGAACGGTGAATCTGATCAAGGCGACGCCAGCTGGTCAACGTGTGTGCTTCTCCACGTTCCACTAGTAGGTATACTGCGCGAATATATAGAAGTTTAGAACAACAGGATGACGTTGTTGAGGCACTGCAGTCCCTCCTATCCGTAATTAGGCTTAGCAGGTACTGAAGTCCAACGAGAAGGGCTAAACTATGAGGGTTAACCCAACTGATGACACCGTGCATACGTTGCGAGCACCGGTTGCCTTGAACAAAGATTCCTTCCGCCAACAGTTGGCTGATGAGCGTTTTGCGCGGATCCGGAGAAATAGCATTAAGCGCTCCATCGAAGTATTGAATAGACGCTTCCCAAATGGCAGGAAGCGTCTATTCATTTTCCGCCTCCGTGAGCATAAGTGTCCACCTAAATGCCCCCGCTAAAGGCGTTTGTTTGCAAGATCATCCACTCGCCCTAAATCAACAAAAAGGACATTGAGCCCGTAATTGTCTTGTTAAGGACTCAAATCTCATACAAGAGTTCGGGGTTAAGTAAAGAAAAGTGTTTACCGGCGGTGTGTGGCCGGGCGGGGGGGGCCCCGCCCCGACACACTTTTCTTTACTTAACCCAGAGTTCGCACTCGACAAAAACGAATTAAGTCGAGTAGCCGACCGATCCACTCAATGAAAGACCCGCACCCGCAATCCCCTCGAACACGAAAAATGAAACCGGAGTTCACACCCTTTTTCGAGTTTGCGATTTCGAGTCCTTGCGGCTCTCGAAAGGCAGGTTGACTGACTGTTCACCACGGCCACCGGTTTGGCACAGGCAGGATAGTGAGCATAGTTCAACCCTGTTCCGTGATAATTGCAAAGGAAAGGAAAAATAGCTGATGGAAAAGTTAAGAAGATACTGGCCTTTGGCTGTTGCCTGTGTTGCATTGCTCGCACTAGGTTTTTGCTCACTCATCGGTTGGTTGCCCACCCCGAACGAGCTCGCCAACAGCTCGCGAGAAGACCGTGAATATTGGATGGAGTTCATTGGGCCAATCATCCCCCTGCTCGGCGTTTTTATTGCGTACCTGGACTGGCGGAATGGTCAGCAGAAATTGGAAACCAGTCAGCACAGCCTTGAAACGGGAAGCTGATGAACCGAGCACTTGCTGGGCACAAATCAATGGGCCATAGCGAGCCTCCACAGCGAGAACATATTCATCTTAAGGCTCGTAAGCAAGGTGTTAGAAGAGCTGGTGCTCGCCAAAACAATGTTCCACGTCGTGCGCGCACTTAATGTCCGAAGTGGAAAAGGTACTCAGCACCGAAAGTTTCCCAGCACGCGTGGAGTTCGCAGCTGTTTCGGGCAGGCCTCAGCGACAGGTAGATGTACTGACACCTCATTTACCAATGAAAATGAAACCAAGAGCTAATTGACGCTTCGCCCAGTATCTCCCCCGAATCCGCCCATAGTGGGACTTGCATCCGCAATCCCTACATCAGCTATCCGCAACCCCCGTGAACACGAAAACAAAAGAAACCGGAGGTCACTCCCTCTTTCGAGTTTGTGATCTCCGGCCCTTGCGGTTCGTGAACCGCTCATTGTGCCCGAGGTGGGACTTGAACCCACACGTCCTAAAAGAACACTGGCACCTGAAGCCAGCGCGTCTGCCAATTCCGCCACCCGGGCTGGGTGAAAAGAGAAGGGCACAAACCCTTCAGCACTAAATAAAGATAGCATGTGTGTGCGCGGCAGGTACAAATCGGCAGCATATAAACCTAAAATTAGTTTCAATTCCGCCATCTAATGGTTCGCTGCTTTACGTTTTAGCCTGTTGCAGCAACTATAATAGACAAGGTTTAGCTTGAGGTTCCTCTCAAGCAGGCAGAGTATACACATCGCACAGGCATTAAGGGAGGTCGCGCAGTATGGCATTTTTAGATCGGCTCGCCAAATTGGATTCATCCATGCAGCGTGGCCTTGATAATTCCATGGCGTTTGTCTTTGGCGGCAAGGTGGTTCCCGCAGAAATTGAAGAGCTTTTGAAACAAGAAGCTACAGATAAGCTGGTGCGGGGTGAGAACGGCGTTCTTTATTGTCCCAATGTGATGTCGGTGGGTGTAAGTTCTAAGGACTTAGAAAATCTGTCACAAAGCAGAGGTTTGCCCGATGATTTAGCAGACCAGTTTGCGCGTTACGCCCGCAATGCTGGTTGGCAGATTCCCGGTCCAGTTGTCGTGCGTATTGGTGAGGAATCCGCCTTGCGTACGGGGCAATTGCGCGTTTCTTCTTTCATTGATGGTGAACCGGAAGAGGTCACAGGATTCGATGCAATTTTCCACGACGGTATGCCTGCTCCCCAATTCACTTCCAAGGAGAATTCCATGCACGAACCAATTGCTGATGATGCCGCAACAGAGATGTTTAGCCAACCGGAGCAGCACGCCCCAGAGGGCATAGTGGTTAATCTGTTGGTGCAGGATGGGTCTTCACGCACTTATTTAGTCCATGAGGGTTCCAATATTATTGGGCGTTCTAATGACTCCCATTTGCGTCTTCCGGATACTGGGGTATCCCGTCAACATGCAGAGATTACTTTCAATGGTGTGGATGCTCTGCTGGTAGATTTGCAATCCACTAATGGCACCAAAGTCAATGACATTCCTATTGAGAATTGGTTATTGGCTGATGGTGATGTCATCACTTTGGGCCATTCCCATATTGAGGTTCGTATTACTAACGCTTCTAGCTAGTCCTAGCCTAGGAATAATTTCGGAGGTTACCCGCCCATGGATTCAGTGATTATGCTTGGCCTGCGCATCGGGCTGCTGGCACTGTTGTGGCTTTTTATCATGGTGGCCTTGCTTGCCATGCGCAATGACTCGCGGGCAGCAACTGGTGAGGTGGCGCCGCTGCAGCCAAGTCCGGCGCTGCAGCGTGGACAGGCGCGGCAGGTCGCGGTGGTCGAGGGGCCTTTGGCGGGTTCGCACATGGCGCTTTCAGGCATCGAGGACTTTACGCTGGGCCGCGGGCGGGATTGTGACTTCGTGCTTGGCGATGACTACGCGTCCGCCCGCCATGCCCGCATGTTCCGTCGCGGTAGCCAGTGGTTTGTGGAGGATCTGGAGTCACGTAATGGCACTTTTATTGCTGGTAGGCGCATAGACCAGCCTGAGCAGATTGGTGTGAATACGGATATTAAGATGGGTCGTTCAACATTGAGGTTGGTGCCATAAGTCTATGTTGCAGCTTAAGTTTACGGCCGTCTCAGATCGCGGCTTGGTTCGAGGAAACAATGAAGATTCCGCTTATGCGGGGTCTTTTATGCTAGCGCTTGCCGATGGCATGGGGGGCCACGCCGCCGGCGAAGTCGCTTCCCAGATCATGATTTCCCACTTGCAGCAATTGGATAAAGATCCAGGTGACAACGATATGTTGGCGCTTTTGGGCAATGTAGCGGCGGAAGCAAACTGGGCGATTGCGGAACACATCGGCAAGCATCCAGAGACGAACGGCATGGGCACTACCTTGACGGCAATGCTGTTCAATGGTGAGCAGATGGCCGTCTGCCATGTCGGCGATTCCCGCGGGTACCGCCTCCGCGGGGGCAAGTTAGAGCAGCTGACCAAGGATGACACCTATGTGCAGGCGCTTGTCGATGAAGGCAAGCTCGACGCCGGCGATGTCTCCTCCCATCCGCAGAAGTCGCTCATCTTAAAAGCTTATGCGGGCAGGGATGTAGAACCCACGCTTTTTACGGTTGATGTCGCTAAGGGTGATATTTACCTGCTGTGCTCAGATGGATTGTCCGATCCGGTGACTGCCTCAACTATTGAGGCAGCAATGGCAACAGGTTCTGTCGAAGAAATTGCACATCGCCTCATCGAACTCGCACTGCGCTCTGGCGGCCCCGACAATGTCACGATGGTGTTGGCTGAAGTTGTGGAAACGAAAAAGCCACAACGGGTAAGTCCACAGGTGGCGGGAGCTATCGCCGGGGAAATACCCGAGCCAACCCATCCGAACTCAGCAGCATCGCGGGCAGCGGCTTTACACAAGCGCCCACAGGTCATAGAACCCGATGTTTCTAACGCTGTGGGAGCTAAATCCGTTGCCACTCCGCCTCGTCGCGGCTGGGGCTTAATTATTGGAATTTTGGTTGCTATAGCTGTCATCGTTGCTGCTTGGGTAGGCGGACGCGTGTACTTAAACAACAACTTTTATGTGGCTAGTTCTGCAGACACGGAAGAGATCACCATCCACAAGGGTGCGGATTTCTCCCTCTTTGGCAGGAACCTAAACCACCGCTACCAAACAGCGTGCCTGGGTAAAGACTCCGCTTTGCAACTAGTTAATGATACCTGCCCCCGCAGCACAGTGCCTTTTACGCTCGCAGCACTTCCGCCATCAGAGCGCATGGCGGTGGCTAATCTTCCTGCCGGCTCTTATGAAAAAGTCCAGGCTGAGCTCACACGCCTTTCTGAACGCGCTCTTCCAATCTGTAAAGATGCCCGATCTAAACCTGGCGTAGATTGCCGGGAGGTTGCAACAGATGCCTAAATTTGTCGCTCGTACCACCGAGCTCATGCTGCTGCTCCTCGCAGCGGCAGTTTTCGCCATCACCTTAATATCCTTGGAATTATCCCAGGGTAATGCCCTGACGGTAGAAGTACTGTGGATTATCGCTGGTTACTTTGGTGTCTTAGTCGCAGCCCACCTTGCACTGTGCGCTTTGGCTCCTTATGCCGACGAAATCATGCTTCCCATCGTTGCCGTTCTCAACGGCGTAGGCCTAGTCATGCTGGCGCGTCTAGATCTAGCCAACAACATTGGTCTAGCACCACGGCAGGTGATGTGGACCGGTGTCGGACTGGCACTCTTTGTCATTGTCCTAGCTGTGGTGCGGGATCACCGCTCGCTGACACGGTACTCATACGTCCTCGGCCTTTTAGGCCTAATTCTCCTCGCCTTGCCGCTCGTCTGGCCGCAACCTGAGGGAGTAGATGCCCGTATTTGGATATGGCTCGGACCGTTTTCCATCCAGCCAGGTGAATTCTCTAAGATCTTATTGTTGCTGTTCTTCGCCATGTTATTGACTCAAAAGCGTGCGTTATTTACCGTGGCTGGCTACCGCTTCCTCGGTCTGTCCCTCCCGCGATTGCGCGACTTGGCCCCTATTTTGATCGTCTGGGGTATTGCCATAGTCATTATGGGTATCTCCAATGACTTTGGTCCTGCTTTGCTGTTATTCTCCACGGTCTTAGGCATGTTGTTTATTGCGACCGGCCGTGTGTCTTGGCTGCTCATCGGACTGATTCTTGTTGCAATTGGCGCCACAGGAATCTACTCAATTTCTGCAAAGATTCAAGAGCGCTTTTCTAACTTCCTCGACCCCTTGGCCAACATCGATTCCACTGGTCTCCAGCTTTCGCAGTCTTTATTCGGGCTATCTTTTGGCGGTATTACCGGTACCGGACTAGGCAACGGATACCCTAGTCTCGTTCCCGTTGCACACTCGGATTTCATCCTTGCCGGTATTGGTGAGGAGTTTGGTTTCATCGGTCTATCTGCGGTTTTGATTCTCTTTGCCCTATTTGTCACCCGTGGGTTCAACACCGCGCTTCGGGCACGCGATACCTATGGAAAGCTTGTGGCCGGCGGACTGTCCTTGACCATTGCCATTCAAGTTTTTGTGGTGACCGCCGGAATCTCCGCGCTCATGCCGATGACCGGTTTGACCACACCGTGGATTTCCGCCGGTGGTTCAGCCCTGATGGCTAACTTCATCCTGCTAGCCATCTTGTTGAGGATTTCCAATGCTGCACGCCGCCCGCAGACGGTAGAAAAGGCAGAATATGAACAAGTCCATTAAACTCACCGCACTTTTTACGCTGCTCCTAACGCTTATCCTGCTGGTCAATCTAACCATCATTCAGGCGTTTTCTACACAAAAGTATGCGGAACACCCGCGCAATCCGCGTGGATTCTACGACATGCAAACCGTCGCTCGAGGACAGATCTTCGCCGGCGGTACAGTCTTGGCACAATCAACAGCCGATGATAAAGGTATCTACTCCCGCTCCTATCCCGTCAACTCCCCTGCCTGGGGTCCGGTCACGGGTTACCTGTCAGACCGGTACGGCGCGGCACAGCTTGAGGCCTCTTATAATTCGGTCTTAAACGGCACCGCTGATTCTTTGGCAACCAGGAATTTCTGGAAGCATCTTGCCGGCGAACCCACCCCTGGCGCCAATGTTGAGGTCACCATCGACCCGCAGCTGCAGCAACGTGCTTATGATTTGCTCGCCGAGCAAGCCTATGAGGGGGCTGCGGTAGCGCTGCAGCCATCGACAGGCAAAATCCTGGCTATGGCATCCTCGCCTTCATATAACCCTGGCACCATTGACAGCCAATGGGATGCCCTGCAAGTTGAGCCTGGCAGCCCCCTGCTCAACCACGCCACACAGGAGACTCTGCCACCCGGATCAATTTTCAAAATCATCACGACCGCCGCCGGTTTAGAGAACGGCTACGGCCCACAATCTGAATTGACCGGCGCGCCTGAGATCACCTTGCCGGGAACAAATACGCAATTGACCAACTACGGCGGACAAACGTGTGCCGGCTCACCGGTGGTTACTTTGACCACGGCTTTTGCGCTGTCTTGCAACACCGCCTTCGTGGAGATGGGCACCAATGTCGGCGCAGATGCTCTACGCGCTACTGCTGAAGCCTTTGGCGTGGGCACCACCTATGACCTCGGCGTAGACGCAGCCCCCGGCGCGCTCGGAACTTTGGAAGACTCTGCAGCGGTGGGCCAATCTGCCATCGGCCAGCGCGATGTCAGCATGTCCGCGCTCCAAGCTGCTGTCATGGCTGCCACCGTGGCTAACGAGGGAAAGCGCATGGAGCCTTACCTAGTTAACCGCATTACCGATACCACCATGAACGACATTTCCACCACACGTCCACGCGAAGCCGCCCAGGCGATCAGCCCCGACGTTGCAGCAATGGTTACAGACATGATGTTTGCTTCTGAGCGCAATACCTATGGTTACAACGGCAACGGCTACGCTTCTAAGACTGGTACCGCCGAGCATGGCAATGGGCTCCCTCCCCACGTGTGGTACGTGGCCTTTGACCCTAACCGCGACATTGCCGTAGCCGTAGTAGTGAAAGACGGCGGCCACCTTGGTACCGGCGCCACCGGTGGTCAAGTTTCCTCACCCATCGGACGTGCACTACTTGATGCCTACACGGGAGAAAAGTAAATGAATACCGCTGACAATCAAGAGGTATTACAACAGCTCATCGGTAGCGATTACGAGCTGCAGTGGATCATTGGCCACGGAGGCATGTCCACCGTCTGGCTCGCGCGTGATGCCCGCACCCACCACAACGACCGCGAGGTCGCGCTCAAAGTACTCCGCCCTGAGTTCTCAGACAACGATGAGTTTTTACATCGCTTCCGCAATGAAGCCGAAGCCGCACGCTATATCGACTCCGATAATGTGGTCAAAACCTTCGACTACCGTGAGGTAGAAGACCCCGCCGGGCACACTTTCTGTTTCATCGTTATGGAATACGTTCGCGGCGAATCACTAGCAGATCTCCTCGCCCGTGAGAATAGCCTGCCTGCACCACTTGCTCTTGATGTCATGGAGCAAACCGCCCACGGACTTAGCATTCTCCACCGTAGAGGGCTGGTTCACCGTGACATCAAACCCGGCAACTTACTTATTACCCAAAATGGGCAGGTGAAAATCACCGACTTCGGCATTGCCAAAGCCGCCGCCGCAGTGCCGCTTACCCGCACCGGCATGGTCATTGGCACAGCTCAATATGTCTCACCCGAACAAGCACAAGGCCATGAAGTCACGTCCGCCTCTGATGTGTACTCCCTCGGTGTCGTTGGTTATGAAATGCTCGCCGGTAAGCGCCCCTTCAGCGGCGATACCTCAGTATCAGTAGCCCTAGCTCACATCAGCAAAGCTCCCGAACCACTACCGGCGGACATCGCCGCGCCGGTACGAGAGCTTATAGGTATTGCATTGCGCAAGGACCCCGCTACCCGCTACGCCGATGGCAATGAGTTGGCATTAGCGGTGTCGGCGGTGCGCATCGGCAAGCGGCCCCCGCAACCAAAAGCCTTGCCTGCCACTCAAATCGCACCGGAACCGGCGCCGACGGTGGCCACGCATATGCTCGGCCGCGCCACGCATCCGACCACGACCCGCCCTGCTGCCCGCCCTCTCCCGCCAGCAGAACCAAGTGCTGGCCGCAGCTTTGGCCTCGGCATTCTCCTTGCTATCATCGCTGCTGCCCTCGTAGCTGGCGGTTTCTACGCCGCCACCATGCTCAGCGGTAACAGCACACCAACATCGACGCCGACGCCCACACCCGAAGTTGTCACCGAATGGGTCACCCCTGAGCCAACCGCGGAGCCGGAGCACACCACCCCGCCCCCACGTCAAGAACCCACCACCGTCACGGTCGAACCCACGCCGGAGGTCACAACAGTGGAAATTATCCCCGAACCAGAACAGCCCACCCCGACTGTGGAAGCTCCCCCGACGGAACAACCACCCACACCGGAAGGCCCAGCGGACCCCGTCATTCCCGGAGCCGATATCATTGATCAATTACTAGGAGGTGCCAATGGTTAACAATCGCTACATTCTCGGAGAGATCATTGGTACCGGCGGCATGTCTGAAGTATTCGCCGCCGAGGACACACTGCTTTCCCGCGAAGTCGCCGTCAAGATGCTGCGCCCCGAAATGGCGCGGGATGTCAATTTCCGCGAGAGGTTCCGCAAGGAAGCGCATAATGCTGGGCGTTTAAGCCACCCCAACATCGTCTCGATGTATGACACCGGCGATATCGATGGCGTTCCATACATTGTGATGGAACGTATCCACGGACGCACTTTGCGCGATATCGTGCGCGAAGACGGCCCTCTTAGCCCACGTGAGGCCGCCGGTATTCTCGAACCCGTGGCGCAGGCACTGCAAGCATCCCATGAAGCAGGCATTATCCACCGCGATATCAAACCGGCCAATATTATGTTGACCAACACCGGACAGGTTAAGGTCATGGACTTCGGCATCGCGCGCGCCTTGGATGATTCCACCTCCGCCATGACGCAAACCGCCGCAGTCATGGGTACGGCACAGTACCTGTCGCCAGAGCAGGCACGAGGCAACCCCGCGGATGCTCGTTCGGATGTTTATGCCTTGGGGTGTGTTTTCTACGAGGCAGTCACCGGCCGCACGCCGTTCGAAGGAGAGACGCCCTTTGCTGTGGCTTATCAGCATGTGCAAGAAGAACCGACTCCGCCGTCGCAGTTGCTTGCCGATGCCTCCTTGTCCCCCACCGCCCGCCTCAACCTCGACGCGGTCATTCTCACCGCTATGGCGAAACATCCCGCCGACCGGTATCAATCTGCCCACGAGCTGGCCAATGACCTCGCGCGCCTAGAGCGCGGCGAAGTTACCCGGGCGGCACAAGCTCATGTCGAGGATCTCAACGTCCTCGAAGACGACGAGCCACGCGGCTGGATGAAGTGGCTAGCCATTGCGCTCAGCGCCATTTTGGTAGTGCTTATCGGCCTATTTTCTTGGGATTATTGGTCTGCAACGCAACAGCGCCACTCAGAAGAAGAGCAGCGCCGAGCACAGGCTTCTATGATTGTTGTCCCTTAGGTCGCTGACCGCCCCCGCGGCGAAGTTGTGGCTGAACTAGAAGGCCTAGGCCTCATGGTCTCTGTCAATGAAGAGCCCAACCCCGATATTCCGCGCGACCGCGTGATCCGCATCAACCCCGGACCTGGATCACAATTGCAGAAGAATTCCTCAGTGATCGTGACGGTTTCCTCCGGTCGCGAGATCACTGACGTGCCCGACTTAGCAGGGATGACCCAGCAAGAAGCAGAAAAAGCGCTTACCGATGCCGGCCTCGAACTTGACCCCACCATTGCCAAGAAAGAAGACACGGATAAGCCGGCGGGTCAGGTGGCGGAGCAAAGACCATCGGCAGGCTCTCAGCTCGCCCGCGGCTCCAAGGTGTCCATCTCGATCTCCTCTGGGTTGCGACAAGTCCGCATCCCGCATCTAACCGGAATGCCCTTGAGTGAAGTTCTCACCAGCCTAGAGTCCCTCGGATTAGACGCCAACGTCGAAAGCGTGGATTCTACCGAACCCCAAGGCCGAGTACTCAGTGTCAGCTCCGAAGGCCAGCAAGTCGCTGCGGGGTCAGATGTCCTCGTACGCGCCTCGAACGGCCAGCTCATGACTGCCCCGGACCTCGTACGTAAATCCGAGGGAGCCGCCGAAGCAGAACTACGCAGCCGCGGATGGACCGGACGCTTCCTCGTCGGTGAACCAGCCGGAACGGCATCAGCGGTAGACTCAGGACTAATCGGCTGGGCCTCAGCCCACCCCGGACAAGCTATCCACAAAAACCAAGACATAGAAATCCGTATCTGGCGCTTTGACCTTGGTGCCCTGGTGCCTTAATAATAAATGCAGCTCAACAAACTAGTGAAGGTGTGAAATCTAATGCCAAAAGCCAAATACACCCCGGCGCAAACAACGCTGACTTCTAACTCAGCCACCAACCGCACCCCGGTGAAAATTAACGCCGAGGGTACCCCTCGCTGGTATATGGTCATCATGTTTGGTCTGATGATCCTGGGCCTCGGCTGGATTGTGGTGAACTACCTCGCCGGCCCACAAATCCCACTCATGAGCGAACTCGGCCCATGGAACTACGGTATCGGCTTCGGACTTGCCATCATCGGTCTACTCATGACCATGGGTTGGCGATAAACCCACAGCAAAAAGGCCCGCTTCCGCGGGCCTTTTCTTTTTTGTGTTTTTACTGCTCGATATCGATGGACTCGATAACAACATCAGCAGCTGGACGGTCCATACGGTCCGTAGCAACCTGAGCAATCTTAGCCACAACTTCCTGGGAAGCTGAGTCAGTGACCTCACCAAAGATGGTGTGGTGGTTGTTCAGGTGTGGCGTCGGAGCCACGGTGATGAAGAACTGAGAACCATTGGTGCCTGGGCCAGCATTTGCCATAGCAAGCAAGAAAGGACGGTCAAATTGCAGTTCTGGGTGGAACTCATCCTGGAACTGGTAGCCAGGGCCACCACGACCAGTACCAGTTGGGTCCCCGCCCTGGATCATGAATCCATCAATGATGCGGTGGAAAATTGCACCATCGTAGAAAGGACCGGACTGTTCACCCTTAGCATTAGGGGTAGCGTAGTCCTTGTCACCGGTTGCCAGACCGATGAAGTTTTCAACGGTGACAGGCGCATGGTTTCCGAATAGGTCAATGACAACATCACCATGGTTGGTGTGCAGCGTTGCAGTTGCAGTCTTCAAAGTCATGGTTCCCATTGTACTAAAGAGTTGCCACGACCTCATTGCGCGTTGGTGAATAGCTTGTGGACATCGCCTATCGACGGCAAAAGCAGCGAATCGGAATTAACCTATCAAATTTTTCCTCTAGGATGGGGGCATGAATCCCGTACTGATGTTTAAGCTTGCTCGAACTGGTTGGAACCGCTTCAATGACTACCGCGCGAAGAAGGCTGAGGAGGCCTATGCAGCGCTGGAAGATATTGCCAATAGTTCTCTCGTAGATGACACGCGCGCCCGCGCAGGCGCCGTGACCAAGGCGGCGCAACAGCGCTTGGAGGATCGTTTATCTTTGCTTGCCGATGCCCCCTCGCAGCTGCGCCCCAAGAAG
>JAXFXA010000113.1:0-12688 GCA_034091885.1 Corynebacterium sp. | reverse complement strand
CCGCGCGATAATTCCGAGCGCATGGTTTTTGCTACCTGGGCAACCTTCACAGGTGCCGCTGCTGCGGGCATGACTAGCACCTTGCCGGAGATTACCGCGGAACAAGCGGAAAAAATTGCGCAGCGATTGAGCGAACGCGCTGGCATCGAAGTTTCCACCGATCAAGTTTTGGCGGCCAAGACACTGGTGCCGCTGGCGGATCACGTCCGCTCCGGTGTGGAAACTGAAGTAGAAGGCAACATTCGCGTCCTGCGCGAAGCCGAGGGCCCTGCGTTGTTCATGTTCCATCCCGCCGGTGGCAACACTGTGGTCTACCAGCCACTTATGCGTCGTTTGCCTGCCGATGTCGCACTTTACGGCGTAGAGCGCGTGGAGGGCAGCCTAGAAGAACGCGCGGCGTCCTACTTAGATGACATTGTGAAGTATGCCCGCGGACGCAAGGTTGTGCTCGGTGGCTGGTCCTTTGGTGGCGCACTTGCCTTTGAGGTAGCGCTGCAGCTGCAGCAGAAGCACCCTGACGTTGAGGTGGCGTTTATAGCATTGTTGGACACCACACAGCCGTCCGATCCAGCTCCTGACACTATGGAAGAGACTAAGGCCCGCTGGGAGCGCTACGCTGCGTTTGCGCAGAAGACTTATGGTTTGGACTTCCCTGTTCCTTATGAACTCCTAGAGACTGCTGGCGAAGATGCACTAATGCAGATGTTGGAGGGCTTCCTTGCCACCACTGATGCTTCGGAGCATGGCTTAGCCGCAGGTGTTTTGGAGCACCAGCGCGCATCGTTTGTGGATAACCAAATTCTGGCCAAGGTCGATTTTGTTCGCTGGCTGGAAGTCAACGTCCCTGTGTTGCTGTTCCGTTCGGAGCGCATGCATGACGGTGCCATTGAGCTAGAACCACGTTATGCACATATTGATCCGGATGGCGGCTGGGGCGCTATTGTGGATGACTTGCACATCGTACAGTTGCCTGGAGACCACTTGGCGGTTCCAGATGAGCCGGTAATTGGTATTGTGGCAAAGCACATGGACCAGTGGATCGAGGAGAAGATACGTGGCACAGCCGGCGTCTAAACCGAATACCACGGCAGACAAGCTTGCGGACCTGCGGACTCGTCTAGAACAAGCGCAGGATCCCGGCAGTGAGCGTGCGCGTGCCAAGCGTGATGAAGCTGGGCGCACTACGCCCCGTCAACGCATTCAGTCGTTGTTGGATGAAGGATCCTTTGTCGAAGTGGGTGCGTTGGGCAAGACTCCCAATGACCCTGATGCTATCTATTCTGATGGTGTTGTTACTGGCTATGGACGCATTTCTGGCCGTCCGGTGTGTATTTATGCACATGATAAGACGGTCTATGGCGGTTCAGTTGGAGTTACCTTCGGCCAGAAGGTGGTCAGCATCATGGACATGGCCATCAAAATCGGCTGTCCGGTGATTGGCATCCAGGATTCCGGTGGCGCGCGTATTCAAGATGCCGTGACATCGTTAGCGATGTATTCAGAAATTGCGCGCCGGCAGATGCCATTGTCAGGACGGTCGCCGCAGATTTCCATCATGATGGGTAAATCTGCGGGTGGCGCGGTATATGCGCCGGTTACTACTGATTTTGTGATTGCTGTCGACGGTGAAGCTGAAATGTATGTCACCGGCCCGAATGTTATCCGTGAGGTCACCGGTGAGGACATTACCTCGGCAGAACTTGGTGGCGCTGCACAGCAGGAGCTCAACGGTAACGTCTCTGCGGTGGTGGAGTCGGAGGAAGAGGCCTTTGACTTCGTGCGTGACTTGCTCGATCATTTACCGTTGACCTGCTTCGATCCTGCGCCTGTTTTTGCCGCGCCTAGCGATGATGAGCTGACTGAGGACGAAGATTTAGACGCTTTCATGCCTGATGACACGAATGCAGGCTATGACATGCTGGATTTGTTGGCTCAGCTTGGCGATGATGATGAGCTCGTTGAAATTCAACCCAACTTTGCGCCCAACATGATCACTGCCTTTGGGCGTATCGACGGCAAGACGGTTGGCTTCGTTGCGAACAACCCCATTCACTTGGCCGGTTGTATTGACGCCGATGCGGCGGATAAGGGTTCGCGATTTATCCAAATCTGTGATGCCTACAATATTCCACTTGTCTTCGTTGTAGACACTCCTGGTTATCTGCCGGGCGTGGAACAAGAAAAAGCAGGTCTTATTCACCGCGGCGCTAAGTTTGCTTTCTCTGTGGTGCAAGCTACCGTGCCTAAGGTCTCTCTCATCGTGCGGAAGGCATATGGCGGCGCATATGCGGTGATGGGATCGAAGAACTTAACCGGTGACATTAACCTTGCGTGGCCCACCGCGCAGATTGCTGTCATGGGTTCAGCTGCGGCTGTGGTCATGATTGCTGGCAAGCAGCTTGAAGCGGCGGAGACTCCCGAGCAGCGGGCAATGACAAAGAAAATGTTCATGGATTTCTATGATGAAACCATGACCTCGCCTTATGTTGCAGCAGAGCGTGGATTCTTAGACGCGATGATTAAACCACGCGATTCAAGGCTGGCCCTGCGCAGAGCTCTACGGCAGCTCGAGGGCAAAGATACCCAGGACCTGCCTAAGAAGCACCCCATCGCACCTATGTAAAATATGTGCAGACGTTAAAAAGAAGTGTTAGGACAATTTAAGGAGTTACCAATGCTTTCTTCCGTAGTAGACATCTTCGGAGACATCATCAGCTACGTAGTTGCAATCATCAACTCGCTTGCCGCTGGCGTAATGTAAAACAACCTTTCACGTCAAGCGTGTCCGCACTTAAATTAAGTTCGGTCGCGCTTTTTGTGTATCAAAGTGGTGGTGAAACGCCACCCAAACATGAGCAGCGCGGACATAGTGGCGGCTACGATCAGGAAGCTGTAGTGGGGGACTTGTCCGTTGACCAGCGTCCAAGCTGTCATTCCGAGGGCGATGGCTGCGACCCAAGCGGTTAGGCCTTGGGCAAAAATGCTGGCTGCTTTGAGCTTGGTCGTTGCGATGATTGTCCAGCCGATGAGTAGACCCAGGGTCCATGGCCACCAGGCATCGATAAGCCCTGCAAGGGTGAACGGAGGGTGGGCGGCTCTGGCAGCTATGGCGAAGACGAAAAGTGCGCCTAGGTCGAAGATAAATGAGCGGTGAAGTGGCATTGTGAGGTCCTAAATTCGCACGGTGGCGTTAGTTAATCTGTGGGGGAGTAGCGCGCAGTGACTTGTAGTTGAGTCCTGTGCGCGCGTAGTGCAGGAAGTATACAACCCAGCCGATAGCGGTCATGGCGGCGAAGGAAATGAGGCGGTAGATAATGGCGGCGCCGGTGGCATCGACCGCGGTCATACCTGTGGCCACAAGTGTGGCAATGAGGGCAGCCTCCACGGTGCCCAGACCGGCTGGGGTGACTTGGGCGGAACCGGCGAGTTTGGCAGTGATATAGGCCAAGGCCACACCGGCAAGAGTGGTGCGGTCCTCAGCGGTACTAAATCCGGCGATATCGCCTGTGACAGCCCAGACGCAGCCCCAGAGCGCAATCATATCGAAAAGTCGGTGACCCAGCGAGTACAGTGCCATAGACGCGAACTGCCAGCGGCTTAGGTGCACAAACTCCAAGTTTTTCACTTGCCCGGCAAGGCCATTGCGTACTTTTCCGGTGATGACGCGTTGCCGTTGCAGCCACCGTTCCACAGGCTGGGGGTTGTTGGTCAACCAGAACAACAAAGAAATGGCCACTGCAATGAGCACCAAGGAAGAAATTAGAGCACTTACGCCTAACGATGCCCGCAGAAACAGCACACCCGACAAACCAATCAAGGCTAACCACGCAGTAGAAACTGCCGAGGAAAGCACAAGGAACCAGCCGCGCAGGGCAACCGTTGCCCCCCAAGAACGTTGAACGTTATACGTCAAGATTGCCGAAAAAGCGGCACCAGCCGGCAACGTCGTCGACCATGCATTTGATGCCAAAGTAATGGCAGTCGTTTCTCTAAAGCTGACCGGTACTCCGCCGGCGCGGATGAGCAGGCGCATGACTTGGCTCATTGTCAATAGTGACAGCAAGGAACTCGCGGTAACCACTAACACCGCGGGAATACTTGCGGTGCGCAGGCGGGCGAATCCTTCTTGCAAAAACGTTAATTCGTCGCGGAAAATCCATCCCAACACAGCCAAAACGATGAGCGAGGCTACCCAGCGCAACCAACGCATTGTGGCTTGTAAATCCATAGAACTCCTCAAAGAAGATTAGCTGGAGAAAGGAAAGGCCTGATGCTGCTAAGAAGTAGAGCCCTTTGTAGGAGGACGTTTTTCCTCGGTGAGGCGAGATAAAAGCTCGTTAAATGGCACCAAGTCCTCATCTTCGCCGGTGGTCCGGCCCGCGCGTCGAGGTTCTAAGGTTTCTTCACCCTCTACCTCGGATACGGCCAGAACTGGCTCGGCGCCATGCCCCAGGCGCTGGTAAGCGCGATGAATAAACCCTGGAGCCCACCAATTGTCTTCCCGTAGGAGGTGCATGACAGCGGGGACTAAGAGCATCCGGACGATTGTTGCGTCAATAAACAACGCGAAGATCATCCCGAAGGCAATGTATTTCATCATGACAATGTCGGAGAATCCGAATGCGCCACACACCACAATCATGATGAGAGCCGCAGCGGTGATAATCCCACCCGTGTGCGCGGTGCCGTACTTGATGGCTTCATCAGTGGTGGCGCCGTTTTTGCGCGCCTCAACCATACGAGAAACTAGGAACACCTCATAGTCCGTGGAGAGTCCGTAGATGATGGCGATGATGAGTACCAAGATTGGACTCATCAATGGACCGGGGGTAAATCCTAAGAACTCTGCGCCTACGCCGGAGACAAAGATCATGGTCAAAATGCCCAGCGTGGCGCCCAAGGTCAGCAGCGTCATGATGATGGCCTTGGCTGGCAGAATCAGGGAGCCGAATACTAACGCCATGAGCACGAAAGTGACCACGAGGATATACAGTCCCATCCACGGCAAGGTATCGAACAGGGCATCGAGGGACTCTACCTCCATGGCTGGGGTGCCGCCGACATACAGGTGTACCCCAGCCGGTGCTGTAATCTCCTCTAGCTCGTGAACGATCTTTGCATAATCAGCGCGGTCAGCAATACCGGCAGAAAGCACTGTCGTACCGTTGACTGAAGCTGACGATGGTTTCATCGGCTCGGTTAGGCCATCGAGGTCGCGGACTTGCAAGAATACATCGACAAGCTGCTCATTCGTAGCCCCTTCCACCAGAAGCTTGACTGGCTCTGTGCGGAAGGCAGGAAACTCTGCGTTGAAGCGGTCCTGTGCCACGCGGGTTTCGTGCTGCGGTGGCAAATAGGTCTCATTGATGCCGCCAAACGTAATTCCAATCATGGGGATGGTCAGCGCCAACAACAAACCGCACATAGCGACTGTCATCAACTTGGCACGCTGCATAGCCCACGCCGGCAGCCGATACCACCAGGTATCCTCTATGCGCCGTGCGGTGCGGGACGTGCGCCGCACTGACCACTTATCGATGTTTCGTCCCAGTAAGCCGAATAGTGCCGGCAAGAGCGTTACCGACAGCAAAGCTGCCAGCCCCACCGCGGAAATAGACCCATACGCCACGGACTTGAGGAAGGCCTGCGGAAAGATGAACAACCCCGAAAGCGCTACCGCCACCATTGCCGCGGAAAAGACCACGGTCTGACCTGCGGTCGCGGTAGTAAGCGCCACCGCGTCTTTGACGCTGCGACCCTTGTCTAATTCCTCACGGAAACGCGACACCATAAAGAGGCCATAATCAATGGCCAACCCCAGCCCCAGCAAAGTCACCACAGCGTGAGCAAATACGTTGACCTGCAAAAATCCGGCCAAGATCGCGAGGATACCCAAGGAACCCAAAATGGACAAGCCACCAACGATAAGTGGCATAAAGGCAGCGACAACTGAACCGAACACAATCAACAAAAGCAGTCCGACTAACGGAAGCGCTGCTTTCTCCGCTCGGGAGATATCAGTGGCCATCCCCGCATCTAGGGCATCAGCTACAGCCGTAGCTCCGGCAATCTGTACCGGCATGTCCGTGGCATAGAGCTCCGGCTCAATAGTGCGGAAATCCTTGAGTGTTTGCTCAGCATCGCCTTCCAGCCCAATCGCAATAAACGCCACATCGCCGGTCTCATTGAGCATGTTGGGGTTGCGTGTGTCAAAGTAACTGACCACTTGGTCAATCTGCTCAGGGAACGCGGTTTTGAGCCGATCTGTGTACGCTTTACCTTCTTCGAGATGCGCGCCGGGGTTTTCCACCAATACGATGACGTCCCCAGAGTTGTCACGCCCGAAGATTTCCTGTTCAATACGGGCGGCCTGAGTGGACGCCGCATTGGGATCTTCCCACCCTTCCTGACTCATCCGGCCTTCAAGCTGCGTGCCAAACACCCCAAACAACACAGCGATGAGACCCACAAGCACTAGCGGAATAAGTTTGCGGTGGGCGTAGGCAAAGCGACCCCAGTTAAAAAACACGAATTAACCTTCCCTTGGTGAGTAGGTGGCGAGCAAGCGCTGAGCAGATAATTAGCGGCTGTCCAAAACAGAAGATAGAGGACGGAATGGCTGCAACCATGCACCTTCAGCGGGCAGGTTGTCCAACGAGACTCGTGGCAAAGGCTCGCGGAAAACGCCTTCGACATCTTCGAGGTCGACAAAGCTTAAGCTTTCCGATGCAATTGCCCACGACGCATGCTCTCGAAAGCCCAGGATGGTGACGGTGACGCCTTCATCGGCAAGCTCTGTGAGCAGGTCTTGGAAGTTTTGCCCATCGGCGGAGGCGACAATGAGCTCTGAAAGGACTTCGCGATTGTCCTCAATGTAGTCCAGCATGTCTGGATCGACATCTGAGTGCTCGTCGACCTTGGGCTTCGCAAACACGCCGAAACCAACATTACGGATCGCCTCTACCCACGGGCGGATAGCGTCAACTCCAGCAGGAGAAACATTAGTAAATACCGATGCCTCGGCGGTTGCGTCGATATCGCGGGCGCGTAGTGCCACCCAGCGAGCAATCGCGTCAAAGCGGGGACGGTACGCCGCGGTGGGCCGTCCGCCAAGGATTGCTCCCAAACCCATGTCCATATTGGGGG
Source organism: Corynebacterium sp. (assembly GCA_034091885.1). Classification (GTDB taxonomy): domain Bacteria; phylum Actinomycetota; class Actinomycetes; order Mycobacteriales; family Mycobacteriaceae; genus Corynebacterium. Next base: position 5,542 of record JAXFXA010000113.1, on the reverse strand, counting down.
CATCCCAGACCAGCAACACTTTCTGGTCAATGTGTACGGAATCCTCTGTGGAGACGGAAATGCGTGATTCGTTATCCATGGTCATTACTTCTTTTCCCAGAGGAATTCGGTGATTTGGTGATCTTTATCCAAGCCCTTGCCCTCAAACTTGGTAATAACTTGGCGGTTCGTCAGTTGCGGGCATTCAGGCCACGGCCAACCCTTAAACTCCAAGGTGGGCTCAACGTTAACTAGCTCTGTGATCCACTCGGCATAGTCCGCGTGATCTGTGGCAACGTGAAGAACTCCACCCTTTTTCAGTCGCGATGCAAACAGGTTAAGGGTGCCGGACTGAATAATGCGGCGCTTGTTGTGGCGCGCCTTTGGCCATGGGTCAGGGAAGAATACACGAATACCGTCGAGTGATTCGGGTGCGAACATACGCACCATGACTTCCACTCCGTCTCCACGGATCATACGAATATTATCGATGTCATTGCGCACAACTTGGCCTAGAAGTTTGGCCAACCCAGGCTTGTATAGCTCTACCGCGATAATGTTGGTGTCTTCTTCCAACGGTGCCATTGCTGCAGTAGAAGTACCAGTGCCGGATCCGATCTCTACGATGGTCTTGGCGCCGCTGCGACCAAACCAGGAATCGATGTCCACAGGGGTATCGCTAAGCTCCGTGCCTAGACGTGGCCAGTGCTGCTGAAACAGGGCCTCTTGATTATCTGTCAAGGTGCCGCGACGAAAAGTGACATTGCCGAGGCGTGGGTAGTCCAAATCATTGGCAAATACTTTATTGAAATCGGTCTGTGGCGGGCGGCCCTGACCGTGGTAGTGCGCTGGATCTGTGGACTGGGAATCATTCATTGTTTTAACTCGCTAACACAAAAATAGACAAGATCAGACAAGGGCTTTCGCCTTAAAAATATGCTGGCTTTATTATCTGTCATGCCAGCGACCTTTAATCTTAAACGCGCCGAAGCGGCGAGCTTAAACGTTATAGATGTTGCGCCCTTGCCACATTGGTTTGTTGGTTTGTTGGTTGGATTCCTTCGGTGTGTTTGTTATGTGCGGGAAGGGGGATAAAGCACCAACCTGGATATAACCAGTGGGGTTGGTTTTGGGTGAACAGAAGTAGAAAAAGTGGTGTATTTTTATCCATTAATTCCCCCGAACGGGGGTCTAAATCGGCGCTTGAAAGTAGGTTATATATCTCATTTTACCGGTTAAAGGTGTGGTTAATTGTGTGGATATAACCACTTGGTGGAAAATTTGATTAATTTCTCAGACATAGGGGGTTAGGCTGGGAGATGAACTTTTAATTAAAAACATTTTCCTCGTGCTCTTCTTTTGTTTCCCAGTCGCGCGTTTTGGCGTGGCCTAGAAAAGAAGGGAAACGTTTTATTTTAACCAGGAGATTTATTTAGATGACCGCCACTATTAAGGGCCTTGTTGGCGAATTGCCAACCAAAAATGAAGAGCTCATCAACTGGATTAGTGAAAACGTTGAGCTTTTCCAGCCAGACAAGGTGGTATTCATCGACGGGTCACAGGAAGAGGCAGACCGCCTCGCTGCTGAACTCGTTGAGAAAGGCACTCTCATTAAGTTAGATGAGGAAAAGCGGCCTAACTCCTACCTCGCACGCTCTAACCCATCTGACGTTGCCCGTGTGGAGTCGCGTACCTTTATTGCAGCTACAGAAGAAGCAGATGCGGGCCCAACCAACAACTGGGCTGAAGTAGATGCCATGAAAGCGGAGATGACTGAGGTCTTCCGTGGCTCTATGCGTGGACGCACCATGTACGTTGTCCCATTCGCAATGGGCCCGCTGAGCGACCCGAACCCAAAGCTCGGCGTGCAGCTTACAGACTCCGCTTATGTCGTACTTTCCATGCACATTATGACCCGTATGGGCAAGCCAGTGTTGGACAAGCTGGGCGACAACGGCAAGTTCGTACACGCTCTCCACTCCGTAGGCGCACCTTTGGAGCCGGGTCAAGAAGATGTGGCATGGCCATGCAATGAGACCAAATACATCACCCAGTTCCCTGATACCAAAGAGATCTGGTCCTATGGTTCTGGCTACGGTGGAAATGCCATCTTGGCCAAGAAGTGCTACGCCCTGCGCATCGCTTCTGTGATGGCCAAGGAAGAAGGCTGGATGGCTGAACACATGCTCATCTTGAAGCTGACCTCCCCTGAGGGCAAGTCCTACCACATCACCGGCGCCTTCCCGTCTGCCTGCGGTAAGACCAACCTCGCCATGATCACGCCTACCCTTGACGGTTGGACTGCCGAGGTTGTCGGTGATGACATTGCGTGGATGCACTTGCGCGAAGACGGCCTCTACGCCGTCAACCCAGAAAACGGATTCTTCGGCGTTGCGCCAGGCACCAACTACAAGTCCAACCCCATTGCTATGCGCACCATGGAGCCAGGTAACACCATCTTTACCAATGTCGCGCTTACCGATGACGGCGACGTCTGGTGGGAAGGCATGACCGATGAGGCTCCTGCACACCTCATTGATTGGCAGGGCGATGAGTGGACTCCTGAATCCGGTGCCAAGGCCGCTCACCCGAACTCTCGTTACTGTGTCCCAATTGCACAGTGCCCAACTGCAGCCCCAGAGTTTGATGATTGGAAGGGCGTCAAGATTGATGCCATCTTGTTCGGTGGACGCCGTGCCACCACTGTTCCGCTGGTGACCCAGTCCTTCGACTGGAACCACGGCACGTTAATTGGCGCTTTGCTGTCCTCGGGCCAGACTGCTGCTGCGGCTGAGGCTGCGGTAGGTTCATTGCGCCACGATCCAATGGCTATGCTGCCGTTTATTGGCTACAACGCCGGCGATTACTTGCAGCACTGGATTGACATGGGTGAAAAGGGCGGCGACCGCATGCCTAAGATCTTCCTTGTCAACTGGTTCCGCCGTGGTGAGGACGGTCGTTTCCTCTGGCCGGGCTTTGGTGAGAATTCTCGCGTGTTGAAGTGGATTGTTGACCGTATTGAAGGCAACGTTGAAGCAGAAAAGACCGTTGTAGGCTACACTGCTCGTCCAGAAGACATCGACCTAGAAGGCTTGGACGCCGAGCTTGCCGATGTCCAAGAGGCCCTTACCGTCAACCCTGCCGAATGGGAAGGCGACTTGGCAGATAACGAGGCTTACCTTAAGTTCCTTGGCGACCGCGTTCCAACCGAGGTCCATGAGCAGTTTGCAGCCCTCAAACAGCGCGTTGAAGCTGCACAGAACTAAAAAGCCAGCAAGAATAGGCTGGTAGAAAACCAGTACGCCGCATCTTTTGGGGCAGCGAGCGGGTGTTAGGTAATTTTCCTAACACCCGTTTTCGCGCTTTTGCAGCACGATGACCAAGTTGGAGGTAAGAAACTCGCGCAGAATTGGCACGCGAGTAATCCACCACGCCCACGCGGGGTGGTAGCGAGGGAACGTGGCTACAACCGTGTGTGGGGTACTTCGTGCCCACCGCAGACCCGCGCGGGCTGAAAGGGCGAATAAAGATGTGCCAAAGACATTCTTAGGTGGGTGACCGTTTTTCTTTTCATAGCGGCGGCGAGCAAAGTGACCACCTAAATAGTGCGGCCACAATCCAGTCTCATGACCGCCAAAAGGGCCGAGCCACACGGTATAGCTGAATACCATAAGACCTCCGGGGCGAGTGACACGCACCATTTCTTCTGCCATATCAAAAGGATGGGGAATGTGTTCAGCTACGTTGGAGGAATAAACCACGCTAAAAGTATCATCGGCGAAGGGAAGAGCGGTGCCGTCCCCGCGCACAGCGTTGGCCACGGAAATACCTGCGGCAGACATTTCGCCCGCATCTGGTTCCACTCCAAAATAGTGTGCGCCGTGGTGGGCAAAAGCCGCGGCGAAATACCCGGGGCCACCGCCGACGTCGAGCACGGGGGCATCGGCAAGCGAAAGCGAGCAATCTGCAGCGAGCGCGGCAATTTGTGCGGCAGTATCGGTGGCCAAGCCGCCGTAGAAAACATCGGGGCGGGTCTGCTCATACTTAAAAGAGCGCAGCAACTTAATACTGCGGCGAAGGGTGGCATGCGCACGGGTGCGTTTCATGTGTTTTAGGCTATACCGGCTAAGCTTGCGCAGTGGAATGAAAATACTGTTAATGTGCTGGCGTGACACTACCCACCCCCAAGGCGGTGGGTCCGAACGCTACCTTGAGCGCGTCGGGGAGTACCTGGCAGCGCAAGGTCACGAGGTCATTTACCGCACTTCTAAACACATGAATGCGGCACGCCGAGAAACTCGCGGCGGCATCATGTTCTCCCGCGGGGGCGCTAAATACAGCGTATATCCGCGCGCCCTCGGCCTTATTGTCTTGGGGAGGTTGGGTCTGGGGTCCTTGCGGGGAATAGACGTCGTGGTGGATACACAAAACGGTATCCCTTTCTTTGCCAAATCGGTCACCACGGCGCCCACCATCTTGTTGACTCACCATTGCCACCGCGAAGTCTGGCCGGTGGCGGGCAAAGTGCTCGGACGTATCGGCTGGTTTCTAGAAAGCCGTGTGGCGCCGTGGGTGTATAAAAATTCGCCGGTAGTAACGGTGTCCCCGGCGTCCCGTGCTGACCTCGCCGAGCTGGGTGTCCATGGGGTCACTATCATTGAAAACGGTGTGGACCCTATTCCCGCGCATATACCGCGGTTGGATAAAGAAGCTGAGACACACGTGGTGACTTTGTCACGGCTGGTTCCATACAAGCAAATAGAACACGCCATTGACACCGTTGCCGCTATCCCCGATGTGGTGTTAGACGTCATTGGTACCGGATGGTGGGACGCGAAACTCCAAGAATATGCGCGCGTGGTGGGAGTGAGTGACCGCGTCTGCTTCCACGGACACGTTACTGAGGACTACAAACACGCCCTGCTTGCCCGGGCTGCAGTGCACCTTATGCCCAGCCGCAAAGAAGGGTGGGGGATTGCCGTCATGGAGGCAGCCCAACATGGGGTACCCACAGTAGGTTATTCTTTTGGCCTGCGTGACAGTGTTAAAACTGGAAAAACTGGTTTGCTGATTGACACTAAGGCGGAGTTCATTGCCGCCACCCGCCAGCTCATAAACGATCCAACTCTGCGTCAAAAACTCGGCAGCAACGCTAAGGCTTATGCCGCTGATTTCTCGTGGAATGAGACCGGCCGCCGCTTTGCGGAACTAATCGATCTGGTCCACCGCGCCCCAGATGTATGAGAGCTACCCCGCTTATAATCCACAGCGGGGCACTAAGCCATAGCGCGGTGAGTATCCACGGCACGCGTGGGCGCGGCGCTGCAGGGTCTTGCCAGACAATGACACCATCTTCTACAACTACGCCCACTCCGAGCTGCTGCAAGCGTGTGACATCGTGGTTTTTCCACGCATCCATGGCGTGCTGCCAGCGGGGAAGGGGAGTATCAATAACTTGGCCATCGACGGTCAGTGCGCCGGAGTCTAATTTATTGATGACCTTTGACCACGGATCCACCGTGGGCACACCGGATGCCTCCACTAAAGTATCGCGATCAGGCAT
>JAXFXA010000112.1:0-7429 GCA_034091885.1 Corynebacterium sp. | reverse complement strand
GTGGGCAACTCTGGTATTACGGGCCCCGGCCGGAAACTGGGCAAAAACTCGCTGGTTGCGGTACTTTCCTCCACGCCGAAGAAGGCAAAGTCCGGGGCTAACTGGTGGGGTTCCCCGCCGGAGCGCATGCGCCGTGTGGAGGCCAACGCTGGGCTTAGCGATGCCGTCACATACAACCCCACCTTCGCCGTCAAGGTCGCCCGTGGCGCGGTGGAAACGCTACGTCTGCTCGCACCTGCAACATCAGCTATGTTGCTCGCCGCCGTAGCCGCCGTGCTCTACTATCTGCTTGCCCACGTGGGCTTACTCACCACCTGGTTACTATCCGGAATCGTGCTCATCCTGGCAGGGTTCTTCGCCGCTGGTATCACCATCGCTGTGAAATGGGTGTGCGTGGGAACCCATCAACCAGGTGATCATCCATTGTGGTCCCCATTTGTCTGGCTAAATGAGCTGCAAGACACCTTCGTGGAAACCGTGGCCACACCGTGGTTCTTCCAACACGCTTTGGGCACCTCGGAGCTCAACATGGTCTTGCGTGGTCTTGGGGTTAACATCGGCCGCGGGGCGTGGATCGAATCGTACTGGTTCCCCGAAACAGACCTCTGCCATGTCGGCTCCGGTGCCACTGTCGGGCCGGGCACAGTGGTGCAAACGCACCTCTTCCAGGACCGCGTGATGAGCCTTGACACCGTGACCATCGCTGACGGCGCAACGCTTGCCTCCCACTCGGTGGCACTCCCCGCGTCGCACATCTACCCCAGCGCCACCGTCGGCCCGGGTTCACTGGTCATGCGTGGCGACCAAGTTCCCGCTCATACCCGCTGGCAAGGCAACCCCATCGAGCCAACTACATAAACCCGCCGTAAACAGCAAAAATGCCCTTCCTTGCCAGGAGGGGCATTTTTAATGCTGAGCTGCGTACTAACCCTGCTCATCGACTAAACGACTAGTCTCCAATTTGGTCACGGCCGCGCTTGACGATGAGATCATCCGGCTCCCCCACCAACTCATGATCTTTATTGGTGTACTCGAACTTGCTCAGCACATAACGCATCGCGTTAATACGCGCACGCTTCTTGTCATTGGATTTGATGGTAATCCATGGCGACTCATCGGTGTCCGTATAGCGGAATTGCTCTTCCTTAGCGCGGGTGTAATCATCCCACTTATCCAAAGAAGCCAAGTCCATCGGCGACAGTTTCCACTGCCGCACGGGGTCAATCTGGCGAATAGCAAACCTTGTGCGCTGTTCTTTCCGTGTAACTGAGAACCACAACTTGGTCAAAGAAATCCCCGAACCAAGAATCATGTTCTCCAGCATTGGCACCTCTCGAAGGAACTCAGCATGCTGCGACTCCGTGCAAAAGCCCATTACTCGCTCCACACCGGAACGGTTGTACCACGAGCGGTCAAAGAAGACGATCTCTCCTCCAGCCGGAAAGTGCTGAATATAGCGCTGGAAGTACCACGAGGTCGACTCACGCGGCGATGGCTTCTCCAATGCCACGGTGCGCGCACCACGCGGGTTGAGGTGCTCATTAAAGCGCTTAATCGTGCCGCCCTTACCGGCAGCGTCGCGTCCCTCAAACAAGATAATGTGACGCTGGCCAGTTTCCTTGGTCCAGTTCTGCCACTTCAGCAATTCAATTTGTAGCGCACGCTTGATAGTTTCATACTCATCCCGCGTCATACGCTCGTCATAAGGATAGTTTTCGCGCCAGGTTTGCACCGGGGAACCATCGGGCATTATCAGCGCCGGATCATCATCATCCGTGTCATCTACGACGTAACCATCCGTCTTGGCAAGGTCGATTTCCGGAAGCACGTCGTCTTTAATTTCAGCCATATCCCCATTTTAGTCTGCCCAACTACTTTTGGCTTGCCCACCGCCAAATTCCCCGCCCCCACTCAAGTCAACCCCACCTAACCTGAAATAAGGTTTAAACCCCACCCCAAAAACAAAAATACCCACTCCGAAGAGCGGGTATTTAAAAATCTGCTTTAGCAGCGGTTAATTAGATAACCAGGCCGAGCAGGTCAGCAGCTGCACCGGACCACTTTGCAGCATCGCCGATGAAACCGAGCAAAGTGCCAACGAGACCGTCAGAAGAAAGGGTGTTCCAGTTCGTGAAGAATTCTACCATTTGATACTCCTCTAAGTGAATGAGTTCGGATTGTCCGACTCAAGAGATGAATTAGTTTAAAGATTGATTATTGACTGGGATAATTCAGCCAATAATCAAGACTCCAAGTTGAAATTACTTGGAAGAGAAAACGTTCTTGGTTTCCTCGTAGTCACCCTTAGCGGTAACACCCTGGGCTACGTTACCGGTGCCAAAAAGGGTGCCCTCGGTGAACCAGCCGAATGCGTTGCCCAGCAATTGAGCAGGAATCTTCAGGAAGTCGCCGATTGCCTTGCCGAAGGTCTCGAAGGTCTCGAGCTGGTCCTTAACGAAGTTCAGATCCATATTGATCTCCTTGAGTGAAGTCCGGACTCATGCCCGGAGGTGTTTGCTATTTGCAGACACCCTGTCGGGCGTCACAAGCAACCATTGTGTCACAACTTCGCCGGAGATCAAGCTGAAACATGAACGCAATTCAATAAGTTTTTAAGAAAATGACAGCAAACCATGAGGACGCTCCCACACCTTTTCAATGAATCTCAACACACTCACCGAAGTGCCCAATGGGCGTTTGGGCCGCTACCTGCAGGTTTTCCCACTTGGAAAGAAACTTTAAAACTCCTGTGCAAAAGAACTGTTAACGCGGAGAACTCAAGCGCCGATATTACTGGCCAATTTGGGTCGAAAATTTTTCAAAGTTTACCTTCCACCATTCCTTCAAAATACCCCAGTACGGGGGTATAACACTGGGAAGGGAGGTATTGAAATCGATTCAAGTGAAGTCATTTACCATCAATATTTTCAGATTTCCAAGTGCGAATTGCCCCTTTCCCATCCAGGAAATCCGCGCCGTTTTTGCAGCACACGGGCGAAGTGGAAGAAAACAGTGGGCTAACAAGACAGTAGAGGCACTGAAGTGACACTACAAAGTGTCGTCGTTGGTGTTGCGACACGCCGAGGCATGCAAACTACCCAGTTATGGTTGTACAACGATGGTGATTTAGCTTGCGCTTAGAAGGTTTTTGGTGGATAAGGTCGCTGAGGAATACAGAAAAGGGCGCCAGGGATTCCCTGGCGCCCTTAAGTAGGCGGAGCTAAAGATTTAGCTGCGTTCTTGAATTAGAAGCCCATGCCGCCCATTGCGTCAGCGTCTGGCATTGCTGGAGCATTTGGCTCTGGCTTGTCAGCAACGACTGCCTCAGTGGTCAGGAACAATGCAGCGATGGAAGCAGCGTTCTGCAGTGCAGAACGGGTTACCTTCACTGGGTCGTTGATACCTGCAGCCATGAGATCAACATACTCGCCAGTTGCAGCGTTCAAGCCTTCGCCAGCAGGAAGGGAAGAAACCTTGTCAGCAACAACACCTGGTTCTAGCCCAGCGTTGGCAGCGATCTGCTTCAAAGGAGCAGAAAGAGCCTCACGGACAATCTTGACGCCGGTAGCTTCATCACCGGTCAAGCCAGACAGGGAATCCAGTGCGGAAGCAGCCTGCAGCAAGGCAACACCACCGCCGGCAACGATGCCCTCTTCAACAGCAGCCTTTGCATTGCGGACTGCGTCCTCAATGCGGTGCTTGCGCTCTTTCAGCTCAACCTCAGTTGCAGCACCAACCTTCAAAACTGCAACGCCGCCGGACAACTTGGCCAAGCGCTCCTGCAGCTTCTCACGGTCATAGTCAGAATCAGAGTTATCGATTTCAGCGCGAATCTGCTTGATGCGGCCATCGATCTGCTCCTGTGCACCAGCACCCTGAACGATGGTGGTGTCATCCTTGGTCACAACTACCTTGCGTGCTTGACCAAGCAGTGGGAGATCAGCAGTTTCCAGGGACAGGCCGACCTCTTCAGAGATAACCTGGCCGCCGGTCAGGATTGCCATATCCTGCAGGGTTGCCTTACGGCGGTCACCGAAACCTGGTGCCTTAACTGCAACAGACTTGAAGGTACCGCGAATCTTGTTCACAACCAGGGTGGACAGGGCTTCACCCTCAACATCTTCGGCGATGATAAGCAAAGGCTTGCCGGACTGCATGACCTTTTCCAGAACTGGAACCAGATCCTTGATGCTGGAGATCTTGGAAGAAACCAGCAGGATGTATGGATCTTCTAAAACAGCTTCCTGGCGCTCCATGTCGGTGGCGAAGTAACCGGAGATGTAGCCCTTATCAAAGCGCATACCTTCAGTAACTTCGAGGTCAACACCGAAGGTGTTGGACTCTTCAACGGTAATGACGGAGTCCTTGTTAACTGCACCATTGCCAACGGTGTACATTGCTTCAGCAATCTTTGCACCGATAGCTGGGTCAGCAGCGGAGATACCAGCGGTGGTAGCGATTTCTTCCTGCGTCTCAATTTCCTTTGCAGAAGACAGCAGGGAGTCAACAACTGCCTTGGTAGCAGCTTCGATACCGCGCTTGATGCCCATTGGGTTAGAGCCTGCAGCAACGTTGCGCAGACCTTCGCGAACAAGAGCCTGGGCAAGAACAGTAGCGGTGGTGGTGCCGTCACCAGCGACGTCATCAGTCTTCTTTGCTACTTCTTTAACCAGCTCAGCGCCGATCTTCTCATATGGGTCTTCCAGCTCAATTTCACGAGCAATGGAAACACCGTCATTGGTAATGGTTGGGGCACCCCAGGACTTTTCCAATACAACGTTGCGGCCTTTAGGGCCGAGGGTGACCTTAACAGCGTCAGCCAGAGTGTTCAGGCCACGCTCGAGGCCGCGACGTGCCTCTTCATCGAAGGCAATGATCTTTGCCATTGTTTTTAGCTCCTAGTTTGACGTTCACTCTAGATTTGCATCACACAGGTGCCCGCGACGGCAGGATTGGTGAGTGCGTACCAACCTCAACCTGGTGCCAGCGACCATTCTGGCACTCTCCTAGCCCGAGTGCAAGATTTTCCGCTCTAGGCGATCTCCCCTAGCCACTTATGCTGCGTGAACACCAAACCCATGTGGTGGGTAAATTATTATTCGCTCCGAATTTATTGAGCCGAGACGCTAAGAGCTGCAGTGTAGATTGGGCGTCATGACTTCCACTAACAACGATGCACAATTAATTAGCAACGCGGTAAAAGCTGACCGTGACAAGATCTTCCAGCAGCTTTCAGAACTCGTCAGATTTAACTCTGTACACACCATCCCCGAACTCGAAGGGGACATGACGGCAGCGGCTTCGTGGGTCAAACAAGCATTAGAAGAACTAGGTGTTGAGGTAGAAGAATTAGTCACCGCGGACGGTTCCGTTACCCTCGTGGGCCACAAGGCGGGCAACCCGCAGGCCAAGACAGTTCTGTTGTACTCCCACTATGACATCGTGCCCGTAGGTAATACGGAAAAATGGAAGTCCGATCCCCTTACACTCACCGAGCGGGACGGACGCTGGTACGCCCGCGGCGCTGCAGATTGCAAGGGAAATGTAGCCATGCACCTTGCAGCACTTCGCGCCGTGGAAGCAGCAGGAGGAACGGAGCTAAACCTCAAAATCCTCATTGAAGGCTCCGAGGAAATGGGAGGCATGGGTCTATCTCAGCTGATTGAGCAGGATCCGCAACGGTTCGCTGCCGATGTCATTCTCATCGCCGACTGCGGCAATTGGGCAGTGGGACGCCCAACACTTACTACCTCCCTGCGCGGTTCAGCATCTATTCGCGTCAAGGTAGACACGTTGGAAGCCCCTGCACATTCCGGACAATTCGGCGGTGCCGCTCCCGATGCAGTAAAAGCACTGATGCGCGTCCTTGACTCCTTCTACGATGAAACCGGCGCCACTGTCATCGACGGCATAGATTCTGCTCGTTCTTGGAGTGGGCAGCACTATCCGGTGGACGCTTTCCGTGCAGATACCCAAATGCTAGAGGGCACAGAAATCGCCGGCGGAGAAGACACAAACATCGGTGACCTCATCTGGGCGCGTCCAGCCATCACTGTCACCGGTTTTACGTCTACCCCCGTGGCAGAAGCAGTCAACGCCGTCCCTGCCACCGCAGAGGCTTATCTCAACGTTCGTGTTCCCGCCGACATGGATCCACAAGAAGTAGCTCAGGCCGTTGTCCAGCAGCTCAACAACCACATCCCCTTTGGCGCACATGTAACCGCAGAGATCTTAGAGGCCGCGCGTGGTTTTGAAACAGATCCTGAAAAGCCAGCACTGCAAAAACTCAGTGCTTGTTTGGAAGCTTCTTATGGCGTTCCCACCACCACAATTGGAATGGGTGGTTCCATTCCGCTTACTGTCGAGCTGCAAACAGCTCATCCCAATGCCGAAATCGCACTATTTGGCGTGGAAGAGCCCCAGTGCGCCATCCACTCTCCCAATGAGTCCGTTGATCCTACGGAAATTGAACACGTTGCTATTGCCGAAGCATTGTTCCTACGGAGCTATTCTTAGAGCCGCTGTTCACGGTAAGGAGGTGCTGCTGCGTGGCGCGATGGCATCGGCAAGCGCTAGGCGGTGGCACTGTACTGGCCCCATATATAACTGAATAAGAAAATTAACCTTTTAAAAATTGGTTAGCTCACGCTACTATAGAAACTATTGGCCGCGCCGTGGGATCGACGCAGCCTCAACGTCTGGGAAACGTGCGAGCATGCGAGTTCATGCACGCTGCCTGTAACTTGAGCGCATATTCACACTTGTGCCTTGTGTTGGCCAAAGGTGTGGTGCTGAGTCGAGATACGGATTTGCGGCTGGAATTTTGTTCGTGTTGTTGCAAATTTTGTTACACAGACTGGAATGGGAGAGCACAGAGCACCGTGCTGATTTTGCTATTTTCCCTCATCGCCGCCACGGTGTGTGCACCTTTGCTAATTCGCACGCTGGGCAGACCAGCGTTTGCACTACTCGCTTTAGTCCCGGGCATCGGGTTCTTTTGGGTGTTGCAGCAGTTAGTGCAAGGAACCTTGAGCCATCGTTCATCCATTGAATGGATGTCAGCGGCGCACTTGAGCCTTGATTTTAGACTGGACGGACTCGCAGCCTTATTTAGTCTGATTATCTTGGGCATAGGTGCGCTAGTCCTGCTGTACTGCTGGGGTTATTTTGATACCAACCCAATTCGCCTTTCAATTTTTGGCGCAGAAATGGTTGGCTTTGCGCTAGCCATGTACGGCTTGGTCATCTCAGACTCTTTGCTGTTGATGTATATCTTCTGGGAACTGACCTCGCTGTTGTCATTCCTTTTGGTGTCTTACTACGGTGAGCGCGCGTCCTCGCGGCGCTCTGCCACCCAGGCATTCATGATTACCGTCGCCGGCGGATTGTCCATGTTGGTGGGCATTATTTTATTGGGCCGCCAGACCGG
>JAXFXA010000111.1:0-19014 GCA_034091885.1 Corynebacterium sp. | reverse complement strand
CGCGATAGCCTACGACGACTCCTGGGCTGAGCGGGGATGAGTAATTCCATAATGCCACCTGGTGCCCGGCTGCCGAGACACTGTGTGAATTCGCCGCAATCTCAGGAGCGACGGGAAGGAAAAAAGGGGTCAAGCCATCGGAAGTGTCCAGCAAATAGAGAGTGTCCTTTGCCAAGGTAGCGGCTGCTAATGCGTCAAGTCCAGCGCTATCGCTGGAGGAGACCACCTGCATCGTTGCGCTAGGCGAAGCCTCCTGGGGCGCATTCTCCGCGACCACCTCCTGGGCTGTGGTGGTGGGGATAGGAGAAGTAGAAGTAGCAGGCGCTTCGGTTGCTTCCTGCGCGACGGTATCATTGTTTCCGAGCAATTGAAGGAAAATCAATGCGCCTAGAGCTAAGGACACAATGAGAGCAAGGCCAACTACCCACCCCGCTACTCGAAAATTGTTCTCACCCGTGGAGTGACGAGCCATACCTTATACCCTCCGTGCTCATTGGCTAGACATGAAATCTTCAATTGAAAATAGCCTATCGCGCACAAATGATGCCGCAGGTCCGACAAGCCGACTAGTTATGGCTTTAAGCAGCACAAATTTCTAGCTCTAGTTAGGGCAGAGCTATGCCAGAAGGGGCCTTCGCTCCTGTAATTGCCGCCAGTTTCTTACTTGTTGCTGGTTTATCTTCGTGAGAGATATCCACAACCTGTGCGTCTACTCCAGCTTTCTTCAAAAGCTTCTTCACGTCATCGCGTTGCTCATCAGTAGCTAAAGTGATGACCGTTCCTGAGGTGCCAGCTCGAGCGGTGCGCCCGGCGCGATGCAAATAAGATTTGTGTTCGGCAGGAGGATCGATATGAACCACCAAAGAGACATCTTGAATGTCAATGCCGCGTGCCGCGATATCGGTGGCAACTAGGCAGGAGATTTCTCCGGAACTAAAACCCGAGATGGCTTTGGTGCGTGCACCTTGACTCTTGTCACCGTGGAGACCCAAAGCTGCAATTCCTGCTCGACGCAGTTTCTTTACCTGCCTGTCTACCGCATGGCGTGACCGCATAAACATAATCGTTTTGCCTGCGCGTGCTGCAATGCGCAGGACTATGGAGTTGCGGTTTTCTTTCTCACCGATGTAGACAACGACGTGTTTCATCGTATCTACCGCTGCTTCTACCGGCGCAGTAGAGTGAGTCTGCGGGTTGTTCATGTAGCGCTTGACTAGTTCTTGTACGTCGCCATCCAGTGTGGCAGAAAATAGTAGTCTTTGGCCGCCAGTAGCGGTAAGGTCAAGCAGCTTGCGGACCTGAGGCAAAAAGCCCATGTCAGCCATCTGGTCGGCTTCGTCGAGTGCAGTGATGCGGACATCGGCAAGCGAAAGCTTTCCTTTGTTGACCAAATCCTGAACACGTCCAGGGGTGCCCACGACGATGTCTACGGGACGAGCGAGTGAGCGAATATGGTTGTTGATGTTGACACCGCCGACAAAGACCAATATGCGCAGGCCCGAGGCATTTGCGGCTTCTTCAATCCGCTCATGAATCTGAGTTGCCAATTCCCTTGTAGGAGCGAGGATCAATGCTCGCGGCTTAGTAGGCTTGGAGGCACCAGATTGTGCCAGGTTCGCAATAATAGGAAGCCCGAACGTGAAAGTCTTGCCGGAACCTGTCGGACCGCGGCCAAGAACGTCCTTACCTGCAAGAGCATCAGGAATTGCTGCCTTTTGGATGGGGAAGGGGGTGGTTAGCCCTTGTCGGTTCAAGACGTTGAGAATAGAGCGGGGTAATCCGAGATCAGCGAAAGTAGTCATTATTGCTTTAGTCTAGCGGTCTTGCTACCCAGAACCCTAAAGCAAGCAGAACGAGAGGGCTAGCGAAAATATATGTATAGCTCCGCACGTCGTAACTTAAGAGAACAAACCATTCTTTAAGCTGTTGGCAAACTGGTAGATTACTTAAAGATTTCTGTCGGCTGCAGGCAATTACCACCTGCGGTCGCCGTGCCACCTGCGCAATTATGTAGGCACTACCCTTAAAGGAGCATAAAGATGAACGTTGCCTCGACGGAGGACAATAAGTCAACGGCAGCCCCAGACGACGCTGCGTCGACGGAATCTAAAGATAAACAGAAGATTAGTTTCAGCCCCGTATGGCTCTTCGTAGCACTGGCGGCTATGGTGGGCACTTTGCTGTTGCCTATCGATGACCTCGTGTGGACTGGGCAAGTATCACTAGCAATGTTGGTTTTTGCCGTGATCATGTGGGTGACGGAAGCTGTTTCTTATCCGGTTAGTGCAGTAATGATTATTGGCTTCATTTCACTGATCGTAGGGTTATCTCCAGATCCAGATAAGCCTGGTGAGATCATTGGCACTTCCACAGCGCTAAGCACGGCGACGGCCGGCTTTTCCTCCGGTGCTGTCGCACTCGTAGCGGCCGCTTTGGTATTAGCCGCAGCAATGCAAGCCACTGGATTGCATAAGAGAATCGCGTTGAAAGTACTCAATATCGCGGGTGAGAAGACCTCCAATATTGTTATCGGCTCAATTGTTATTGCTACCATCTTGGCCTTTTTCGTACCTTCGGCCACTGCTCGTGGTGGAGCGGTAGTGCCGATTTTGTTAGGAATGGTGGCCGCATTTGGCCTTGCAAATAACTCAAGGCTGGGTGCTCTGTTGGTCATCACGGCTGCGCAGGCTGTATCTATCTGGAACATCGGTATTAAAACTGCCGCCGCACAAAACTTGGTCGCGGTTGGCTTTATTGAATCCGAAATGGGACGAACCGTGTCTTGGTCCCAATGGTTTATCTGGGCCGCCCCATGGTCTTTCTTAATGTCTATTGCGTTATTTTTCATTATGCGGGCAACGATCAAGCCAGAAGCTGATTCCATCGCAGGTGGAAAAGAATTGGTGAATAAACAGCTGGCCGAATTGGGCCCGATGTCCGGTGCAGAAAAACGCCTCGTGGTAATCGCCGTTGCTCTGTTGGCATTTTGGTCGACGGAAGATCTCCTTCACCCCATTAATTCTTCGGTCATCACAGTCCTAGCTGTGGGCATTATGCTCACTCCCAAAATCGGTGTTATTACCGCTAAGGAAGCAGAGGAAAAGGTCAGCTGGTCTACCTTGGTGGTGTTCTCTGTGGGTATTTCCCTCGGCTCTTTCCTGTTGGAAACGGGTGCAGCTACGTGGCTATCTGAACGCACCTTTGGATTTCTAGGACTAGAATCCATGCCATTGTTGGCCACCATCGCCCTTGTGTCCTTGTTTAATATCTTGATTCACCTTGGATTTGCATCCGCGACCTCATTAGCGTCAGCGCTGATACCAGTGTTTATCGCGCTCGCTGCGACTTTGGACGTCCCCGATGGAGGCTTGGGTTTTGTGGTCATCCAGCAGTTTGTGATCTGTTTTGGTTTCTTATTGCCCGTCTCTGCACCGCAGAATATGTTGGCCTACGGTACTGGAGCATTTACTACCAAGCAGTTCTTGAAGACGGGTATTCCGCTTACAATCGTTGGCTATTTGCTTGTGCTGTTACTGTCCGCGACATATTGGAAGTGGTTAGGTCTCGTGTAACAGGTAAGTACAAAATAAAAAGGCTGGTTGAACCCTCGCAAGAGAGTCCACCCAGCCTTGGTGTAGGAGAATCAAGTTTTAGCTAGTCCGTCTGAGTTAGCGAACGGTCTGCAGACCACTCAATGTGAAACGTGCCTGGGCCATCGACACGCTTAAACGTATGCGCACCAAAGTAATCACGCTGACCTTGAATAAGGGCTGCCGGCAGACGTTGCGCGCGCAAGGAATCGAAGTATGAAAGTGATGACGCAAATACCGGTACTGGTAGGCCCATCTGGGTTGCCGCTACGACAACGCGACGCCAAGGCTCAATTAGCTGGCCGAGTTCTTGCGTGAAGTATGGAGCAAGAATCAACGCCGGCAGACTTGGATCTGCATCGTAAGCTTCGCGGATACGGTCTAAGAACTTGGCACGAATGATGCAGCCGCCACGCCAAATGGTAGCCAGATCGCGCGGATCTACCCCCCAATTGTTCTCATCAGAGCCCGCCTTGATCAGGTCGAAGCCTTGTGAATACGCAATCAGCTTGGAAGCGTAGAGTGCGCGGCGAACGTCTTCAATAAAGTCCTCACGAGTAATACCCAGTTCTGCAAAGTCGACAGTGGTGCCACTTGGCAAATCAGCCTGCAGGGCAGCTTCGCGCTGAACAGTTGAAGAAGAAAGAGCACGGGCGAAGACGGCCTCTGCGATGCCTGTGATTGGAATACCAAACTCCAAACCATTGATGGCTGTCCAACGCCCAGTACCTTTTTGACCAGCCTCATCGACGATAACGTCTACGAGTGGTTTACCTGTTTGGGGATCATCGGTTGCGAGTACTTCTGCAGTAATCTCAATTAGATAGGAGTCTAGGTCTCCAGAGTTCCACTCTTTGAAGACCTCTGAAATCTCCTTAGGCTCCATACCCGCGCCGAAACGAAGCAGCTGGTATGCCTCGCCAATGACCTGCATGTCGGCATACTCAATGCCGTTGTGCACCATTTTCACAAAGTGACCGGCACCGTCGGGACCGATGTGGGTGACACACGGAGTTCCATCCACAACGGCAGCGATTGATTCCAGGATTGGCCCCAATGTCTCCCAGGACTCAGCTGGACCGCCAGGCATGATAGAAGGGCCGTTGAGCGCGCCTTCTTCACCACCTGAAATACCAGCACCGACAAAGTGCCGTCCTCGCTCCGCCATTTCCTTTTCGCGACGAATGGTGTCGGTATAGAGAGCATTACCGCCATCGATGATGATGTCTCCGTCCTCCATGGCATCGGCAAGCTGGGAAATCACCGCGTCAGTAGCCTTGCCGGCTTGTACCATGATGATTGCTTTTCGTGGTCGCTCGAGGGAAGCCACGAAGTCCTCTACAGTCTCTGCGGCGATGAAATTGCCTTCATCCCCATGCTCTGCAACCAAAGCGCGAGTCCGTTCTGGGCTGCGATTAAACACTGCAACAGTGTTGCCATTACGGGCAAAATTACGAGCCAGGTTTGAGCCCATAACCGCCAAGCCCACCACACCGATTTGAGCGAGTCCATTATTTTCAGTCATGGGGATAATTCTACGTCATGAGAATTACCGCGTCGGCGTGAGCCTGATTTCTTACTAGGATGAATGTTTATGTCGGATCAAAAAACCATGCAGGATTTACTCAACACTCTCATCGAGACAGCCCAACAACGCCCGCTTACTAGCGATGAATTGGCCGAGATGAATAATGCGCAGCAAGGCTTTGGCGCGACCATTGGGCTGCGATATACACGCGTAACCCGCGGTGAAGTTCGTGCCATGGTGCGCGTGAGTCCCTCGCTTTTTCAACCATGGGGTCTTGTCAATGGCGGGGTTTACTGCGCAATTGCTGAAAGCATCGGCTCCATAGCCGGAGTTATCGTGGCGGGGGCACCGGTGGTTGGAGTAAACAACAACACCGATTTCATAAGACCAGTATCCGCTGGAATCATTGAGGCCGTCGCGACCCCGCTACAAACCGGCAGGCGTACTCAGCTGTGGGTGGTAGAAATGAGCCACAATGGTGAAACAGTAGCGCGTACGTCATTGCGGACCATGGTGATGTCCGAAACTTAAAGCCAGTTATTCTTCCTAAACCAGAAGAACATAGCGGCTACGGTCGCGAACATCATTACCAGTGTTATGTAATAGCCATTTTCTGTATGTAATTCGGGCATGTTATCAAAATTCATGCCGTAAATACCCGCAATCAAGGTAGGTACGGCTGCCATGCCGACCACTGCGGAGATGGTACGCATATCAGTATTCTGTTGCATGGAAACTTTGGCAACCGATGCTTCCAAAAGCGAAGACAATCGCTCATTGAACCCTTGAATTTGGTCTTTGACCACCAGTTCATGGTCGTGAACGTCCCGCAAATAAGACCGAATTTGCTTATGGACCAAATCTTTATGATCCATTGCCAATGCCCGCAGAGCGTTAGATAGAGGATCGACCGCGTGCTTCATTTCTAAAATTTCACGCTTGTATAAATAGATGCGGTTGACGTCAAGGTCAAGGCTGGGTTCAAACACTTCTTCTTCGACTTCATCGACCTCAACTGCAAGCAAAGCTGCCACTTCAAAGTAGCGGTCGACCAACATGTCCAAGACTTTCCACACCAAAGCAACCGGACCCAGTTCTATCAAGTCCTGCTCATGAGCGACGGTGTAGGCCAAGTTAGGCAGCTTTGCCTTGTGGCACACGGTGATGATGAAGTTTGGCCCTAAAATCATCTGTACTTCGCCGGTTGAAATCACATCGCGTGTGTTTTTAACCTCGTCGTGGTCGCGGTAATTCACGGAACGGGCGACAACAAACAGCTGATCATCGTAACGTTCAAGCTTCGGGCGCTGATGTGCTTGCACCACATCCTCAACGATGAGCTCATGAATTCCAAACTGCTCTGCGACGCGAGTCATTTGGTATTCCATTGGCTCAAACAGTCCAACCCAGACAAAGCCTCTGCCGTATTCTTCTACAGTTTGAAGGGCAGTATGTGGCGTATATTCACCGCTGAGTGCTTCACCGTCAACGAAGACGCGACAGTGCTCAATTGCTCTTTCGATGGGCACCGTGAGCTTGGACGGGGCCGGAGGCTCTACTTTGGGTTTGCGCGGCCGGAATGGGCTGGGCACAGCTGGCATAGTAAGCCTCCTTTAACCTCGTGAAAGTTCAGTGAAGCCGACGCTGGAACGTCAACTAAAATCCAATGGAATACTACACCTTTGCACAGGGTAGCTATACTTTGCAATATGCCGACTTGGAAAAACCTCACTGACGCAAACCCTGCACATTCCCACAATTACGCACGCCGATGGAAGATGCTTGCAGCCGAAGGCAACGATATATATGGAGAAGCTAGGCTTGCCGATGCCATGGTGCCACGCAACTCTAAGATCCTTGACGCCGGCTGTGGTACCGGTCGTTTGAGCGGTTACCTCGCCCAGCAAGGGCATACTGTGGTTGGTACTGATATTGATCCAATTTTGATCTCATACGCAGAACAAGACTTTCCAGATATAACCTGGAGGGTAGGGGACTTGAGCGTTGATCCCCTAGTCGACGACGATTTCGATCTTGCCATTTCGGCCGGCAATGTTCTCACATTTGTCGATCCACGCGGTCGTGAGTTTGCCTTAGCAAACGTTTTCAATGCCCTCAAACCCGGCGGCCGTTTTGTCACCGGCTTCGGTGCAGGGCGTGGATGGGAATTTTCAGACTATCTTGAGCTTGCACAACAAGTCGGTTTCAGTGTTGATTTCGCTTTTTCATCGTGGGAACTTGGAGTCTTTGATGAGAACTCAACATTCCT
This sequence comes from Corynebacterium sp., assembly GCA_034091885.1. Taxonomy (GTDB): domain Bacteria; phylum Actinomycetota; class Actinomycetes; order Mycobacteriales; family Mycobacteriaceae; genus Corynebacterium. The sequence goes on along the minus strand of JAXFXA010000111.1, from coordinate 11,627 downwards.
AGTTGCTGTGTTATCCCGACCAGGCTCTTCGTTTATTAACTAACCACTTCTAAAGATGAGCCCAAAAACGGGCTGCGTAGCTAGTGCCGTGGTGAACCTAGATTCCACGGAAGCTACGCAGCCCGTTTTCCTTTCAACTGAGACCGTTAGGCGTCCGTTTCGCCTTTGCCCTCTTCGTCCTCTTTGACAGAATTGATGATGTTGCGAGCTTTCATCTGCTGCTGGGTTACTTCCATATTGCCGCGGGAGCTAAAGCCCATGTTGAGCAACCAGTTTAATGCAGTGACTACTCGGGAGCGGAAGCCACTCAAATAGGTGATGTGGAGTCCCAGCCATGCGAACCAGGCGATGAGGCCGCTGAATTCGGAGTTAGCTAGCTTCATGACGGCATTTCCGCGCGAGATAATTGCCATGGAACCGCGGTCGAAGTAGTCAAATGGTTCTTTGTCATTTGCTGTTGATTCTTCATCGACCTTGGCCGCAATGAGCTTGCCAACATGCGTACCAGTTTGCATTGCGACCTGAGCGAGGCCCGGGAGCTTGTTGAGGCTCATCATATCGCCGATGACATAGACGTTGTCGTAATCGCCTAAGGTCAAGTCTTCATTGACTGCCACGCGTCCCGCGCGGTCAACTTCAACTCCCGCTTGCTCTCCAACCATCTTACCCAGCGGTGAAGCGGCAACACCTGCGGACCAAATCTTTACCGTAGCCTCAATGGTGTGTTCAGCCTCGGTATTCATATCTTTGTAGGTGACGGAGTCTGCGGTGACGTCGGTAACCATTGCGTTGAGTCGAATATCGACGCCCAAGTTTTCCAAAGTGTGCTGAGCCTTGCGGCCCAAGCGCTTGCCAAAAGGCGGGAGGACCTGTGGTGCGCCATCCAGCAGGTAAATCTTGGCGGCGGAAGCGTTGAAGTTAGAAAAAGAATTCTTCAGAGTCCGTGACGCCATCTCGGCGATTTGTCCCGTTAGCTCGACGCCGGTGGGGCCTGCACCGACGATTACGAAGGTAAGCAAGCGTTGGCGCCCCGCGGGGTCATCGCTAAGCTCTGCTTGTTCGAAAGCATTGACGATGCGGGAACGCAGCTCCAAGGCATCATCAAGAGTCTTCATGCCTGGTGCAAACTCTGCAAAATGGTCATTTCCGAAGTACGACTGACCAGCTCCGGCTGCGACAACGAGGGAGTCGTACTCGTAGTCGCGGGTGAGTTCGCCATTTTTCACACTGACGACGTGGGAATCTAGATTGATATCGGTTACTTCGCCGTTGACAAAGTTGGCGTTGCGCTGACGGCGTAATAGCTGGCGCGTCGAAGGTGCGATTTCACCAGCAGAAATCAAGCCTGTGGCAACTTGGTACAACATTGGCTGGAATAGGTGGTGGTTTTGCTTGTCGATGATAGTGACTTCGACATCTTCTCCAGACAAGGCTTTTGCTGCGTTGAGGCCACCGAAGCCGGCACCGACAATTACTACGTGGTGGCGTCCATTAGCGGGGCGAAAAGGCTTTTCAGACATGGGGTTTAGCGTCCTTACCTAAGTTTTATAAGTTTAATGTGCAACTAGTGTTCAGTCTAATAGTTTTATAAATAAATGACTACTATAAAGAATTTCGCATAGACCACAGCCTGTAGATAGTAATTACTTATAATTATTTCTTCTGTGGCGAGTCTGGAGGATGAGTTGTTTTTGATTTGTCGAAGTTCCAGCTAGAGGTCTTGCGTTGCCCTTGGCAGAGTGGTAGGGAGCTGAAAAACTCGGGTTAGACGAGTTGGTCTATCCCAATTTTCTACCTACTTTGGGTGACCTCACTTGGGGAGAATGTACTGTGTGAAAATCTTTTACGAGCTTTCGTTAGCTTCGGGTGCATACGGCAAGTCTGCGACGAAGTGCAAGTGATCCTACGTAGGATTTAGACGTTGAATGTACCTGTCAAGCATGTCTGCTGCAGGTTTAGGCGAGGGTGGAAGGACGCGTCGATAACTGTGGCTCATGAGGCACATTTACTCAAGATTGATGCGAGAACGTGGCCAGGATTAGTGGAACTGCCAACCGGCCGTTTGTTGGGGCTGCGAGCACAGAAAGCTGAGGCCGAGTTTGCGCGAGCCTGTGATAATGGAGACATCGCGCTGGATGACGACGCCGACTTGGTTGTGGTTCATGACGGCCTATTTCGGCGTATTGCGAAGTCTGGATGGGTGGGTTTGGGAGAGTCCTACATGGCGGGGGAATGGTATACCCGCGATTATGACGCCTTAGTTCATGTTTTGAGCCGGCTCTTATCCACCGGCTATAACCCGAAAACTCCCGAGGTAAAACCAACGGCGGATGAGGGAGGAGAGTTACCCGCGGAGCTTACTGCTCTATATTCCGGTGACGGGTTTTCTCATCACGGGGGACTGTATGTATCCGGTGTGCCAACCACGGTCCGGCAATCCTTGCCAGTGTTCGCTCGGGGATCTAGGAACAAAACCCACTTTGTGGATGTCACGACGTTTTCCGCACCAGACATCGTGGATCGTGAAGATTTAGGTGATGCTCAACGGCGGTTTGCGCAGTGGCTCGTTGAATCCTCTGATATTCATCCAGGTGCGCATGTGATGGTGTATCCAGCATGTGCGCTGCAAGCTGGGATTGCTGCAGCTGACCGTCGTGCGACAGTGGACCTTGTGTCTGCTGATGCGGCACGCGTAGCTCACGTTAACGAACAGCTACTCTTGGAAGGCGCTGCTGATGCTATTGCTACGCAGCTCATCGATCACCCAATTCCTTCCTTGCGCGATATTCAGCACCGATTCGATGCAATTTTTGCCATTGAGAAGTTTGAGCATCTTCTACCTGCGCAGCGTCGTGAGTTTGTCCGGAACATGGATTCGATGTTGGCAAGAGGAGGACATTTAACGCTGCTTAGTACCGTGGCTACTGATTCGCTAACTGCAGCGGGGAAAAACGCAATGCAGATACTTCGTGGTTATGTCTGGCCTGCATTTGATCTGCCTACCATTCATGATGTTCACAAGATAGTTGAACAGAACTCTCAGCTGCGGATCATAAGTCAAACGCATTGTGGCTCTCATACGCAGGCATCGCTAGCGCAACAACGATCCTTCTTCACCGGACATTTGCGCGAGGCAGCAGCGGCGGGATTCGATGAGGTATTTCGCAGACTATGGATCTATCAATTCGCACTGCGCGAGGCTCTACTTGCTTTGGGGCTTATTGATGTGGTCGCTTTTGGCGCCATGCACCGTACACGCGGAGGCCGCCGATAGCAGGTACTTCTAAAACACTTTGCCAAGAGTTTTAGGGGGCACCACAAAGCTACGGCGGCGGGGGAGAACGACCTGTTGGTTCGAAAAAGATGTCTTTTAAACGGTGTTGAGATCCTGCTTAGACAACTCGCGCATGATGAAAATCGCTACCAACGAAATGACAGACACTATGACAAGGTAGTATCCCACAGTGCTGACACCGTGGTTTGCCACTAACCACGTTGCAATAAACGGTGCGATGGCAGCGCCCAAAATGGACGATACGTTGTAAGAAATACCAGAACCGGTGTAACGAACGTTGGTAGGGAAGAGTTCAGGCAAAACAGCTGACATTGGGCCAAAGTTAAGACCTTGCAAGAACATGCCGATTGTTAAAAATAGCAGCACGGAAGCATGGCTGGCGTTATCCAAGCCGAGGAATATTGGGAAAGAGAACCCGAAGACGATGATAAGGATTGTGGTAATTGCCAGTACTGGCTTACGTCCGAATCTATCTGCCAAAATAGATGCAACTGGGATACCTGCCATAAATGCAAAGATGGAAATGAGCTGCAGCTCGAGGAAGTCTGTGTAGGCAAAGCCTAGTCCTAGCCCTCTAGTGCGATCACCAATGCCATAAGACAAGATCCAGGTTGTTACAAGGTAGAAGAGGGTGTAGCAGCCTACCATTACGAAGGTGCCCAAGATCATTGGCTTTGTTGCCACTCTAAAGGCCTCAGTGATCGGGGACTTAACTTTCTTACCAGTGTCAACTGCGGCCTTAAAGACAGGAGTTTCTTCCAGTTTGAGGCGGACGTATAGACCTACCAATACCATAACGGCGGATGCCAAGAACGGAAGGCGCCAACCCCATTCCATGAATGGGCCTGTGGTGTCGCCGCGGCTGTAACCTAGCGCCGAAACCAGTAGTAAAAAGAAGCCGTTTGCCAGAACGAATCCAAATGGTGCGCCTAACTGAGGCCACATTGCTGCCGATGCACGTTTGCCCTCGGCCGCCGTTTCGGACGCGAGAAGAGCGGCACCAGACCATTCGCCGCCTAGGCCCAATCCTTGGCAAAAACGCATCAGCGCAAGCAGTGCGGGAGCAATAACACCAGCTGTAGCATATGTAGGCAAAATACCGATGATGAAGGTTGCAATACCCATCGTCAACAATGCGCCGACCAGAGTTGCCTTACGGCCAATACGATCGCCGAAGTGGCCGAACAAAATTGAACCTAGCGGGCGTGCTACGAATGCAAGTCCGAAGGTAGCGAACGATTGTAGCAGGGCTACCGTTGGATCCTCAGTCGCTGGGAAGAACAACAGTGGGAACACTGCAACAGCTGCTGTGGCGTAGATATAGAAATCGTAGAACTCAATTGTTGTACCGATGGTGGACGCGAAAGCCACACGGCGACGGTCTTTGGCGGTGAGATGGGCGGTAGAGCCCAAAGTCTCTTGTGAAGGCACCGGCTCATTCGGTGCGGTCATTCGATAAACCTCGTTGGTCACTTTTAATCCCTCTGTATCCCTCTGTGTGGAATCCATATTTCAATATATGGTTTCTTAAAAATATCTGGGAATTAGTACGGAAAGCAAACCGTCACCGCATAATGGGGGTTGCGGTGACGGATTAAGTATCTGGTTGCAGCGAGATTCGCGAATAAAGAGTCGAGCGTAGAAACGTGGAAGGGCGGGTTACCTAAATATAAAATGACATAATGTACATTATCGGACACTTTGAGCATTGGGAATCGAAAGTGGCAATGACTTATTATGTTAACCCATCCTGCAACACTATTAACGTAACTGTGACGATAATAGTGTTGCTATGCTTGGCGAGGGTGAGCCTAGAGATAAAACGTTATTGCAGAATGAACTAGGCTTTTGCAAAAGTTAGCCGGATGTTGATGTCGCCTTCTTCGGCAATTTGGGCTGCAATGAAATCTGGTGTGATGATGTCGTAATCTAAGCGATTGATTGCGATGTCTCCACCGACCAACACAGTGTCTCCGTCACGCACGAATTCAAGTTCATCCTCGACTGCCTGTGTTTTGCCCTTAATAGTCAAATCTCCAGTCACTGGGATGGTTGCAGTGCTGCCATCGGCTGGCAGAGCTGACAAATCGACTGGTTGTGTGAGGATAAACGTTGCCTCAGGAAAACTGTGGGTCTCAAAAAGCTTGTCCTTCATATTTTGATCTCGGACTTGACTGTCGGAGCCTAGCTTAGTGAGATCGACAGTAACTGTGGCCTCGCTAAGCGTTTCTCCAATCACCGATGCTTGACCGGACACTGCGGTGGTTGTCGCGGACGTAAACCTTTTCTCACCGGGCAGTATTTCATAAAAAGTGAACCCTGCGCCCGTATGGTTGAAAGGATTTCCCGTAACAACTTCCCACTTGCCCTCGAGCGCGGTACTTGCGGGTTTCGTTTTTTCCTTATTAATGGGCTCGGTTTTCACTCCGGATCCGAGAAATACTGAATAAAAAACGGGTACGAGCGCAACAAGGGTGAGCAAGACAATGAGAACAACGAATGCTGAAACCACGAGTTTCCGGTTATAAAAAAGCTTCTTTAACATTTGCATTTACCTTACGTCTTCTAAGCGGCGGGCTATCTTTACCAACTCGGCGCATAGTTGTTCTATTTCTTTTGAATCAGCGCCTTCAGACGCCGCAGTAGCGATATCTTCAGCTGAACAGCGAAGCTCAAATAGTCCATCTATCAGGCGTGATGCCTTTTCTGGTGACAGTGTTAGTGCATGAGGATTATTGGAAAAGTCCTGCAGAAGAACTCGACGTTCATACGCACGCTGCTTACATGACGGGGAACAAAACTTCTTAGGCCTGCCTCTCCCCGACTGTTCGAGCTGTTTTCCGCACCACCCACATACAACTTCGGGCTTTGATTGACCAGCTGTTTGCAACACACTTAACACCATAGTCCACTGTGTAACCAATGCTTACTATCTATAGTGCAATCCGAGGAACAAATTTCCTATGGCGTCCGTTATAATAGTAGCTTCACCTCAGCTTCACTAACTTGTAAAGGATGATGTCGTAATGGCAGATCGCGTACTTCGTGGCAGCCGCATGGGCGCCGTAAGCTACGAAACAGACCGCGACCATGATCTCGCTCCACGCCAGATGGTCAAGTACCGCACCGAGGACGGTGAGATTTATGAGGTTCCTTTCGCTGACGATGCGGAAATTCCTGAGGAATGGATGTGTAAGAATGGAAAGCTGGGCACTTTAGTAGAAGGCGAAGGCGTAGAGTCTAAGCCCGCAAAGCCACCGCGTACTCACTGGGATATGCTCCGTGAACGCCGTAGCATTGAAGAACTCGATCAGCTTTTGGAGCAGCGGATCGAGGCATTGCGTAAGCGCCGCCGTTCCGCAGCGCGCATGCTCAAAGAGCAACAGGAAGAACAAGCTAAAGCCTAAGTTCTAGAAATTTAGGCGCTTTCCTGTTGCGGCAGAAAAGAAATGCAGGTTTTCAAATGGAATTTCCGCGGTGACAATCTCGCCTGGCTGCGGATGGTTTGTAGCTGTAGACCGCATGACAATCTCAGTAGCATTGTCGCCGTGGTTGACACCATGGTGGCCGTCTGATGCCCGGCGTGCAGCCTCTAAACCGCTTACATGGCCATAGAGATAGCTATCGCTGCCTAATTCCTCAACAAAGTCAACGATAAAGGAAACTGTGGCAGTGCCTACTGCGGCTTTGCCATCGTGTGTGCGAAGCGCTTCGGGACGAAATCCGACGATGACGTGGGACTCATCGCGAATTAAGTCCACTACATTAAGCGGTAAATCGATGCTATTGTCGCCGCGCACAGCGGTCTGGCCTTCAACGGCATACTCGGCAAGGTTCATAGATGGGGAGCCGATAAAAGAGGCTACAAACGTGTTCACAGGGGCATCATAAAGCTCTCGCGGAGTACCCACCTGTTGCAGCTTCCCCTCGTTAAGAACAGCAATGCGGTCCCCCATCGTCAACGCCTCTGTTTGATCATGCGTGACATAAACCGTCGTAATCCCAAGCCTGCGCTGCAATGCTGCAATTTGAGTACGAGTTTGTACTCGCAACTTCGCATCCAAGTTAGACAGTGGCTCATCCATCAAGAACACCTGAGGATTACGCACAATAGCCCGACCCATGGCCACACGCTGACGTTGACCCCCAGAAAGCGCTTTAGGTTTCCGGTCAAGGAATTCCTCTAGTCCTAAAGTCTGCGCAGCAACTTCTACGCGCTGAGAGATCTCGTCTTTCGATGCGCCAGCAAGCTTGAGAGCAAACCCCATGTTGTCACGAACCGACATGTGCGGATAAAGCGCATAGTTTTGAAAGACCATCGCGATATCGCGTTCGCGCGGCTCAGCGTTTGTGACGTCTTTGTCTCCGATGCGAACCGTACCCTCAGTCACCTGTTCCAATCCGGCCAACATACGTAACGTAGTGGACTTGCCGCAGCCAGATGGCCCGACGAGAACCAAAAACTCGCCGTCAGCGATATCCAAAGAAAACTCATCAACGCTAGGTCGTGAAGCTCCCGGATAGATGCATGTAGCGTGATCGAAAGAAACAGATGCCATGGAAAATCTTGCCTTACTTCCGCTTCTTAGAAACGTTTGCCCGTACCTGCTTTAGGGCGCGTCCAGCCATGGTGGTGGCATCATCGACAAGCGACTTTGCCTGGTGGCTGAGCTCTTCGATCTTTCCTGGGGCCTTCGTTGCAGCGCTTTCACGAGCAGTGCGCTTGGCGATGCCCGTAAAATCCTTCGCGAAGCCCGTTACTTGCTCCTTGCGGTGGGCAATTCCCCACTTGGTCACTTCGATGAGGGAAGACTTCACAAAAGAACCATCGAGCTTCGATTCCCCGTATTCGCGCTCCGTGAAGGTAATGGGAACTTCGCGAACGTCCCACCCATTTTTGACTGCTTCAAAAGCTAGCTCTACCTGGAAGATATAGCCAGCTCGCGATAGGTCTGCGAAATCAATAGACTCCAAAAGCTCGCGCTTGAATGCGCGGTAGCCTGCGGTCATATCAGACAGACCCGCGCCCAGCGCAATAGAAATATAAATGTTGCCTAACCTAGACAAATACTCACGGGAAGCTGGCCAGTTGACAGTTTCTCCACCAGGAATATAGCGAGACCCGATGACTAAGTCCGCGCCCTTATCGATTTCCTCGAGCAAAAGGTGCAATTGTTCCGGCGCATGAGAGCCATCCGCATCCATCTCACACAAAACGCGGTAGTCACGCTCAAGGCCCCATTCGAAACCAGCGATATATGCGCCTAGTAGTCCCCCTTTACCCTCGCGATGAAGTACGTGAAGGTAGTCATTTTCCGCGGCGATTTTATCTGCCAATTCACCGGTTCCGTCTGGAGAATTGTCATCAACAATTAACACATGAACCTCTGGGCAGGCATCGTGCACACGTGAGGTGATTAGAGGTAGGTTCTCCAACTCGTTGTAGGTCGGGATGATGACCAAAGTAGAACCAGAAATTGCACTGTGTGCAGGTTGTGAAGAGTTCACGGTGGTTGTGCTCCTTGTAAAAACTAATGAAACCAGCGATAGCTAGAGTAAGTATGCGAAATAATCGTCGGATACCTGAAATACTGCAGGTGGTGTTTGCTAAATCACCTTGATCTTATACGCAATTGCTTCACAACCGGTGATTGAGACGTGCGAACTTTAAGTTGTAACCAAAGCGTGCCTTAGCGATCATGCCCGCACTGAGTAGAACGCCCACAATGACGAATACCGTCTGTATCCACCAGCCATAGTGGACTGCTGGTGTGATCGAGTCACGCAGCGGTACCTCCTGGATGAGATAGCCTGGCTGGAAAATCTCCGTGTGTTGGGAGACGGTTCCATCAGGAAGCACAATAGCGGATACTCCTGAAGTTGCAGGAACGACGACTACACGGTCTGTTTCTATCGCCCGCATTCGGCTCATGGCCAATTGTTGGTACGTCATGTCTGAAAAACCGAACGTTGCGTTGTTCGTAGGTGTTGCAAGCAGCGTGGCACCGTTGTTGATTGCAGTACGAAACGCGGCGTCAAAGCTCACTTCGTAACAGGTAGCTACGCCAAGGACAATCCCGTTGATATCGACGACCCCGGGGCCATTTCCGGGCTTGAAGTCTCCTGCTAAATCGACGTAATCGCTTAGCACCGCAAAGATGTCGCGCATGGGCATAGTCTCGCCGAATGGTTGTAGGAACTTCTTGTAATGAAAATCTCCTGTTGAGCCATCGGCGTTAAATACCTGCATTGTATTTCGCTCACCGACCTCGTCGCGTGTAATAGTACCGACGAGTATGGGAGCATTGATCGAAGTGGTTGCTTCATCGATAAGCTGCCGGGCTTGCTCATCTGTAAAAGGATTGACGTCAGAGGAGTTTTCTGGCCACACCACCACGTCAACCTTCTCCCCTGCTTGAGCCAGCTTTTTTGTCACTTCGACGTGGTTAAATAAAACCGCGCGTCGTTGAGAGTTGAAATCCAAACCCAGCCGTGGAACGTTGCCTTGAATCGCTGCAACCCGCACGGTTTTAACCGTTGAAATCTCCGGATTGAGAACAACCGATGCACCCCAACCCGCCAAAGCTGTCAGCACAATGACTATTCCCGCGGACGTAGGGGCGGCAATATCATCCAAGCTCAACACAGGCCTTGACGATCTTGGAACCACTAATGAACTTCCGATCGCCGTACCCAATACGCATAGCGACGTTCCTACTAGGACAGCAGCCACGGTAACCAAGACCGGTCCACCCCATTGCGCTAGGCCAGCCAAAGGACCATCGATTTGACCCCATGCCAATCTCACCCACGAAAAGCCGCCAAAAGGAACTGATGAACGCAACAGCTCCACTGCTGCATAGAGGAAAGGAAACACTGCAAAACCCCATCGGAAGCGAGCTACGTATGCTCCCGCCCACCCTAGGATAAGAGCATAAAAGCTTAACCAAACTGCCAGTGCGATGTAGGGAAAACTCCCCACCAACTCCCCTATCCACGGCAGAAGCAGCAAATAAGTGACCAAGGAGTGGATAAACGCAATGCCCATTACCTCTTTTCCCCCGACCGGGTTGTAAGGCATTGTCCACGGGGACAAAGCCGCAAAAAGTAAGGCGATTCCCACAATGGCCGCCCACCATAAGCCGTTGGGTTCATAAGACAGATAGACTCCGGCACCACCCGCAGCTGAGGAAGCGAGACGAAGAAGAAGTAACCAGTGTGCCGCAGTCTTATTTCTCATCGTTAGAGTCTTTATCGCGCGCGGAAAAGTCTTCTGGATTAATCGATTTACTCCAGGTTCGGATCTCGTCTTCTTCAATTATTTCGGTAGTACTCGATGCAGAAAACGGTGCTGAATCAGCGTAAGGATCAGCAAATGAACCGTAGATATCATGCTGCCTTGCCAACGGCGATTCTCGGTAAATACGAGCTCCAAGGTTCTCCATTGACTGGAATAGCTTTACTGTCAAAATTGTGCGCAATATCGACCGCGTCGGCGGCATGATAAGCAATAAGCCAAGTGCAGTTGTCACGAATCCTGGCAAGGTCAACAGCATCCCGCCAAGTAATGTGAGCCCCACATTTCCCGCTGTTTTTCCTGGAGTATCATCGCGCACTATTGTTGCACCATTGAAGCGTTGCACCTTTGCCGCCATGATTCGCCGTACTTCTAAGCCGGCGATTGTCATGCCAAAGAGCATAAACCCAAACAATAATACGAGGGTCCACCCCAATCCGATCCACGTACTAAGAGCCCAAAAAGTCAGGGTCTCGGCCAACACATAAAGGAAGAAAACAATTGCAATCGGCATAATGCTTACTAGCCTACTGCACACAATTTAGACAGCACTGGGCTAACATCGGACCTCTAGTAATCTGCAGGAACTGCACAGGAGATTGTCTGGATACTCCAACCCCCAAACAGCGGCGAGGCCCATGTAGAAAAACGAGTACACTACTGCGTATGTCTGTTCGATTTAGTTCTGCCGGCGGTTATACAACTGCACAAGATTGGTTGACTCTAGCCACACTCGCTCGCGACTGTGGTGATGGCAATGTTTACCTGTCGGCGATGTCGACGATTGAATTGCGCAACGTAAGTGATGTCGCCGAGGTACACCAAAAACTAGAGACCACGGGATTAAGAACCAATAAGTGCCAGGTGTTGGCCCACCCATTGTCTCTTCCTGCTCGTACATTCGCCGCCAATCTAGCGGTAGAGCTTCCAGCTGAGATTTCAGCGAGCCATGTCATCAACGTTGTGGATATTGCTCATCCACGCCCCAGCCACAATGCCACGGTGGAGGTCGTGCTCCTTGATGCGGGTGAACAA
>JAXFXA010000110.1:0-4592 GCA_034091885.1 Corynebacterium sp. | reverse complement strand
ACTTTCCAACTTTAATTCCCAATTTGATTCCAACTTTCCCTATTTGATTCCCTATTTAGTTCCGCATGACTAAATCTCACACTCAAGCCACACTGGCTCGGGCACGAGTGTGACACCGAAGGCGCCTTGGACGCCGTCGCGGATGTCACGGGCGAGGCTGACAATGTCGCGGGAATTCGCATTACCGCGGTTGGTGATAGCTAGTGTGTGGCGCGTGGACAGACGCGCCGGTTCTTCCGTACCTGGGTAGCCGCGTTTGAACCCGGCGCGCTCAATAAGCCACGCTGCGGATAGTTTTACGTCCTCGCCGACGGGGAATCGTGGCATTGCGGCAGCTTCTTCATCGCCAAGCTTGGAGCGGACAAGTTCTACCACTCGGTCGGCCTGCAGGGATGGAACGATGGGGTTGGTAAAGAATGAGCCTGCTGACCAGGTGTCTTTATCGTTAGCGTTGAGTACCATACCCTTACCGCGACGGAGTTCTAAGACAGTGTTGCGGATTTCTGCAACGGGTCGGCGCTCGCCAGGATTGTCTGTAAGCTGCCGGAAATTGAGCGGAGCAGAAAGACCATCGGTCAGCAATTGGAGTTCAATAGCCAACACGACTGCACGTTGGGTGAATTTGAGGTTGGAGTAACGGTAGGAAAGGTCGAGGGACTCAGCCGGTACCCAGGAATCTTCCTCGGTGTGGCGGTCGTAGAGACGCACCCAGGTAAGGACATCAGAAATCTCAGTGCCATAGGCACCGACGTTTTGGACGGGAACGGCTCCAACTTTGCCCGGGATTCCGGACAAACATTCAATGCCCCCCAATCCGGCATCGACAGCAGCCTGCACAACATCATCCCATTGCGCGCCAGCGCCAGCGCGCACGATGCCGGAGTCCTTATTGATCTGGATCTGATCAAATTCTAAGGTGACTGCCACTGCATCTATGTCCGATTTGCCCAAAGATTCATCGGCGACCACTAAATTGGATCCCCCACCGACGATGACGATGGGTACTTCATCATTGTCTAGCGCGCGTACAGCGTAACTTGCTGCATCAGCGTTATAGCAGCGCACGGTGTAGCGCGGTTTTCCGCCGACGCGTAGAGTGGTCATGTCTGCAAAAGTGGTTGTGTAATCCACATCGACGCCGACAAATTCTTCGAGCTGTTGGGTCATAAATTCATCGTTCACTCTTACCAAGGTAGTCTTAAAGGCATGTCAACTCGTAGTGAAAACACCGTAACCATCAATCACCCAGTTCACAAGGTGCATGAGGCTTTCTCCACCAAGGAATACTGGGAGTTTATTGCTGTTAATTTGTCCCCAGAACCAGGCGAGGTCAATGAGTTCACTGGTGACACTGCAACTTTGTTTGAGGTTCTTCCTACTACTTTGCTCCCAGAGGCTGTTCGCGCAATGGTCTCCCAGGCGCTGAAGGTAAAGCGCGTGGTGAACATCGGCCAGCTAGAGGGCGATTCTGCGAACCTTTCTTTCAATGCAGATGTTAAGGGCACCCCTGTTGATTTCAAGGGTGATATCAAGGCACTTGGTGAGGGCGAAACCACCAAGCTGAACTACACCACTGATACCTCTGTCAATATTCCTTTGATGGGTGCAGCTATTGAACCTAAGGTTGCTGAGGCTTTGGATGAGCTTTTTGCTAACGAGGCTAAGCTGACCGAGCAGTGGATTTCTGAGAACCTCTAAAAGCTAGGCCCACTGTGGCCTTTGCTTGAGCTTTCCGATGGCCGACCATGCACATAATCTCCGCGCGAGCGGTAGTGCGGGTCGGCCTTTTGGCGTTATTACCCGCGGTACAACAGGGATTAACCGGCTGCGACGTTGCGACCGCTGGATGGCACATGACCCGCAAATAGGTGAGCTTTTGCGTTCAGTTGCGCAGCCATTAGCTTTGGATGTCGGTTATGGGGCTTCCCACACCACTACTACGGAGTGGGCACGGTGGCTGCGACGGGTGAATCCGGCAGTCGAGGTGGTGGGGTTAGAGATCAACCCGGAACGGGTCCTACCACCGCGCGATGGTGTGCGCTTCGAGCTCGGCGGATTCGAACTGGCTGGATACACACCCCAGGTGGTGAGAGCGTTTAATGTTCTGCGTCAATATGACGTGGATCAAGTCCCTGTCGCGTGGGAGACAGTGTGGTCACGGTTAGCTCCTGGTGGTGTCTTCATAGAAGGTACGTGTGATGAGCTGGGGCGCCGCAGTACTTGGCTGACTATTACTGACCGCGGACCACAGCGTCTGACGCTGAGTTGGGATCCTTTTGACGTGACTGCACCGTCACAATTAGCAGAGAGGTTGCCTAAGGTACTCATCCACCGCAATGTGCCAGGAGAACCCATCTATGACCTATTGCAGGCTATGGATAGTGCGTGGAATCGCTGTGCGGGATGGGCGCCGCACGGTCCGCGTGTACGGTGGCGTGAGGCCCGCACATTACTCGCTGCGGAAGGTATTGCCTTGCACCCTGTGCGTCGCCGGCTGCGGGATAATACGTTAACCATTAATTGGGCTGATATTGCTCCGCATGGTTTCTAGGAGCAGTGGCGTTTTATCACCAAGTAGGCGACACTGGAGTACATGGCTCAGAAGAATTCGGCGGGTACCACCGCATGGAAAGTAATCGTTAGCGTTTTAGTTACCTTGCTTATCTTGTTATTCATCGTGGAGTTTGGTGCGCGATGGTTTACTGCCAAGCAGATGACTGATGAATATCGCGCGCAAGCGGCTGCCGATGGCATCGAGGCCACCAAAGATCCCGAGATCAGCTTCGGTCCAACCCCGCTCATCTTTGGTCTGGTGCGCGGTGAAATTCCCCATGTAGCCATGGATATGCCGTCAACGTTGAAGATTCAGGATCAGCAGATCTTGGGCCAACCAGAAACCCGCATTGCCATGGACAATATGACTATGTCTGAGGATCCAGTGGCGCGTGATTTTGCTGCTACCACCGTCATTCCTGATGAGTTTTTGCTGGTGACGTTCCAAAATGCCATCGCGGAACAGTCTGGTAACCGGCAATTGGGCAACCTCGTGGTCACGGACATCACTACGAGTGAGGAGGAAGGCGCACTCAATTTCCAATTGGGTAAGGGGCTTGCTACTGTCACGCTCGTTCCTTCCGCGGCCAATGGTCAAATCGAACTTGCAGCTATCAATTCGACATTGTTTGGCATTCAGCTTCCCGATGAAGCCACCGCAGCGCTTTCCGATGCCCTTCGCGACGGCATCAGCAATGATTTCACCGGCAATCTCGATGTCGAGGACATTACCGTGGGGCAAGGAGCGCTCAGCGTGACTGTGTCTGGCCACAACGTTCGTTTCAACGAACTGTCGAAGCAGCTTGATGATGCCCCTGTGCGCAACTAGTTGCCCCTCTTAGGTGTGCCCGCGCCCATTTCCGCGCTTGCTGGCCGCGCAGCTATTGCCGCGCACCTAGATTCCAGATACTTCTTCCACCACCAGTGTTGACGCTAACTGCGCCGCGCTGGTGGTGTTCTTTTGTGAGTCCGGCCCTACCGGGGAAATAAGAATATCGAATCCGGCTAAAGCTGCGGCCTGCGCTGCCGCACGGAATGCTTCTTCTACACCCGCAGAAATCAACGCTGCTTCACAGCAGCTGGTGGTTCTCATCTCTGTCTTCGAGCGTGAAACCCCTGTGACCCTGAACTTCGCCCAGGTCACCAAGGTCTAAGACCTTTCGGTGTAGCTCAAGAGCCGCTTTCCGCGTCGGGGGAGCGGCTCTTTTGCTCCCGCTGTGAGCAAAAGCTAGCCCCGGTCGTCCGCGACGACCTGGCATAAGGGCGGCAAAACTACTAAGATATAAGTTTGTGTGTGCACCTACGCTTGGTGCCTCCACACAGGCGACCGCGCCACGGCCGCCACCGGCCGACGCATACTCCTGTGCGCCGGTACACCAGCTAAGAAAAGGACCAAGAATGGCTCCCAAGAAGAAGGTCTCAGGCCTCATTAAGCTGCAGATCCAGGCAGGCGCTGCTAACCCGGCTCCCCCTGTTGGCCCCGCACTCGGTGCGCACGGCGTCAACATCATGGAATTCTGCAAGGCATACAACGCTGCAACTGAATCACAGCGCGGCAACATCATCCCCGTAGAAATCACCGTTTACGAGGATCGTTCCTTCACCTTCATCACCAAGACCCCTCCCGCAGCGCAGCTCATCAAGAAGGCAGCTGGCGTTCCTAAGGGTTCCGGTGTTCCCCACACCCAGAAGGTCGGTTCACTCAACATGGACCAGGTACGCGAAATCGCACAGACCAAGATGGATGACCTGAACGCTAACGACCTTGATGCAGCATCAAAGATCATCATGGGCACCGCACGTTCAATGGGCATCACCATCGACTAATCTCAGCCTCTTCGCTGAGACGAGGCTAGAGCCTCACCCAAGACAAATTATTAGAAGCCTAACCCCGGCCACGGGGAAGGCAAGTGGCAGAGCCGAGCGCGGCTCATAAGAGACCACACCTGCAAAGGAGAAAAGCAGATGGCAAAGCGCAGCAAAGCGTACGAGGCAGCTGTAGCAAAGATCGATGCGGAGAAGCTTTACGCACCCGCAGA
>JAXFXA010000109.1:0-4929 GCA_034091885.1 Corynebacterium sp. | reverse complement strand
GCAGTACGGGATCTACATATCAACACGCGGGTGCAGGGAGTGCCCACAGTCCGCATGCCAGATGGTTTGGCATTGAGCTTGCGAAATCGAAAAGTAGAGCCTTCCGAGCGTGAAAAAGCCTCCGGCTTGTCCGCCGCTTTGACTGCGGGTGCTCACGCCGCAGAACACGGCGCTGATGCAGTACTCAATGTGGTTCGTGACGTCGCAGGTGCTGCTGGAATTGAACTAGATTATGCCGAGCTACGCGCGCGCGACCTAGGACCTGCGCCTGCTGTCGGCGACGCACGCCTGTTTATCGCTGCTACTATCGGTGGCGTTCAACTCAAAGATAACGTGGGATTGCCACTAGGTATTGGTTTTAGAAACATAGAGTAGAAGTACCGGCACGGTTGTTTTACGCGGGTGGAGCTAATGGACTACGCTCTTATGACGTGAGCGAGCAAAAGAAAAATTCCACCCCAGATGTCCCTGAGCAGCTGCGAATCCGCCGTGAAAAGCGTGAACGCCTTCTAGAAAACGGTATTGAGGCGTATCCAGTATCTGTAAAACGCACCATGGGGCTGGCTGAATTACGCCAGAAGTTCCAAGTCGTTGAGGAAGCTCCTATCCCCGCCGAAGACGGTGTTACCTATCTTTCCGCTGGTGATGAAACTGGTGTTGAGGTGTCCGTTGCAGGACGTTTAATCTTTATGCGCAACACCGGCAAGTTATGCTTTGCCACCTTGCAAGACGGCGACGGCACCCAAGTGCAGGCCATGCTTTCTTTGGCTGTTGTCGGTGAAGAGGCTTTGGCTGCGTGGAAGTCTGATGTTGACCTCGGTGACTTTGTCTCCGTAACGGGTAACGTTATTGCTTCTAAACGTGGAGAGCTGTCTGTTATGGCTGCCGAGTGGCAGATGGCAGCAAAGTCTTTGCGCCCATTGCCGGTGGCTTTCGCTGATATGGCAGAAGATACTCGCGTTCGCCAGCGCTATAATGACCTCATTCTGCGCGAAGCTGCGCGTGAGAATGCTATGACACGTGTCAAGGTTATTCGTGCACTTCGCCATCACCTGGAAAACCAGGGTTTCAACGAGATTGAAACACCTATGTTGCAAACCTTGCATGGTGGTGCTGCTGCACGTCCGTTTATTACACACTCTAATGCATTGGATATTGATCTTTATTTGCGCATTGCACCAGAGCTGTTCTTGAAGCGTGCCGTAGTGGGCGGTATTGATAAGGTCTTTGAGATTAACCGTAATTTCCGCAATGAGGGAGTAGACAAGTCTCACTCGCCGGAGTTCGCCATGCTGGAAATCTATGATGCGTGGTCAGATTATAACGGCATTGCCAAAACTATTCGTGAGTCCATCCAGGCTGTTGCCATGGAGGTCTTTGGCTCGCATACGGTTACGCTTGCCGATGGCTCCGCATACGACCTCGGCGGGGAATCGTGGCCTGAGATTGAAATGTATCCTTCCCTAAATGAGGCTTTGCAGCGTAAGTTCCCAGGTCAGCCTGAGGTAACTATTGATTCCACTGTGGAAGAGCTCAAGGCTTTGGCTAAGGTCATCGGTCTGGACGTTCCTAAAGACGGTGGTTGGGGCCACGGCAAGCTGGTTGAAGAAATCTGGGAGCTGTTGTGTGAGGACCAACTTGAAGGTCCGATCTTTGTGAAGAACTTCCCAGTGGAAACATCTCCACTTACTCGTTCGCACCGCAGCCAACCAGGCGTGACTGAAAAGTGGGATCTCTACGTTCGTGGCTTCGAGTTAGCAACGGGTTATTCTGAGCTGGTTGACCCAGTTGTGCAGCGTGAACGCTTTGAGGACCAAGCACGCCTCGCCGCGCAGGGTGATGACGAAGCAATGGTCTTAGATGAAGACTTCTTAAGCGCGATGGAACAGGGCATGCCTCCTACAGGCGGTGCTGGCATGGGTATTGACCGTCTTCTCATGGCCTTGACCGGCTTGGGTATCCGTGAGACGGTATTGTTCCCCATCGTGAAGCCAGAGGCTCGTTAATTATCTAGCTCGTGTGTTGTGCGCAATTGCACAGCACAATAAGAAAGTGGCCACAACAATCACTATGTTGTGGCCACTTTCTTGGCTTTAACCCAAGGCGTCTAGTGCTTATAGGCGTCTAGATCCACCTGCGGGGTGGGCTGAAGCGTCATGTGCGGAGCATCCTTCACTTCTGGGTTTCGCATGTTGACCTCAGTGTCATCAGGCTGTGACTCATAAGGAAGATCGCCATTGAGGACTTCGCGTACACGCTGGGAGTCGATGGTGTGTGTCCATGTACCCACCAGCAGGGTGGCAACAGCGTTGCCGGCAAAGTTGGTAAGTGCACGTGCTTCGGACATGAACTTATCAATACCCATGATGACATCGACACCGCCCAGTAGCGCTGGGGAGTGGGACTGCAAACCTGCAGCCAGCGTGGCAATACCAGCACCGGAAACACCAGCGGCACCCTTGGCTGCGATCATCATGAAGAGCAACAGGCCAACCTGGTCTCCGAGAGTCATTGGCATGTGCATTGCATCGGCAATGAAGATAGCTGCCATAGTCAGGTAAATTGCGGTGCCATCAAGGTTGAACGAGTAACCAGTAGGAACAACGATGCCCACGGTGGACTTGTCCACACCGGCATGCTCCATCTTGCGCATCAGGTTAGGCAAGGCAGATTCAGACGAAGAAGTTGCAACGATGAGCAAGAACTCGCGGCCGAGGTAGCGGCAGAGCTTGAAAATGTTGAAACCAGCGAAGATGCGCAGCACCAGTCCGAGGACAACGAATACGAACAAGAAACAGGTGAGGTAGAAAGCGAGCATCAAAACGGCTAGTTCTTTGACGGCTTGGATACCGGATCCGCCCACAACGCCGGCGAGCGCACCGAAGGCGCCGATGGGTGCAAGCCACAAGATCATGTTGAGGATCTTAAAGACAACTTTCTGCAGGTTGGCCACGAAGCCTAAGATTGGCTCGCCGGCACGGCCCATCGACTGCACAGCGAAGCCGAACAGCAACGCAATGAACAACACCTGCAAGACTGATCCGTCAGTGAAAGCAGAGAACATCGTCTCAGGGATGATGGACTGGATAAAGCCAATCGTTCCGCTAGCTTCCTTGGCTCCATCGGCAGCCGCAGTAGTGTCTGCTGGTGGGATGTAGAGACCAGAGCCGGGCTCAATGTAGTTGCCCACAAGCAGGCCGACTGCCAAAGCAAAAGTCGACATTGTCAGGAAGTAAGCTAGAGCAATTCCGCCGGCCTTACCAACGGTGGCGGCAGCGCGAACGGAACCAATGCCCAAGACGATGGTGCAGAAAATAACTGGTGGAATGATCATCTTGATCAAGTCCACGAACATAGTGCCAACTACTTTCCACTGCGTTGCCTGTTCTGGGGCAACGAGACCGAAAGTGATACCGGCGATGATCGCAACGATGACCATGATGTACAGCCAGTGAGTGCGGTCGTGGCGAGGTTTCTTAGGTTCTGCAATGCGGGGAGTGCTGGCCACAGCAGGAGCGCTGAGATTTCCAGAGCGCGGTGTTACGTCTTTATCTGACATTAGTGAGACGTCTTTCTAGGAGTCAGTTGTAAAGGTGCACAACTGAGAACGTGCTGGTCAACGTCTGTTCGACGCTATGAGCCGATAATAGCTTGCTCTTTTTCTCATAGACAAACATAAGGATGAAAACAAATTACCCCCGTTGTGGCTGTACATGGCAAAAGCCAGCCGGAACCCTGTCGTGATGAGGGGTCTAGCTGGCTTTTTATTCGTGCGCTTTCTGTGGCGGAGATAAAGGTGCCGCCGCACTAGGGGGAGTTAGCGCATGTAGTTGGTAACAACCCAGGCTTTTCCGTCACCGGAGTAGGCAATGCCGATGCCGACGTGTGTGAAGTTTGGATCCGCTTGATTGATGCGGTGTGAAGGTGAGTTTGCCCAAGCATCAACCACGGTTTGAGCGTTTACGCCACGCCAGTTCTGGTGGACATTTTCTGCACCCTCGCGCCAACCGGCCGGATAGCTGTTGAGGAAGTTAGGGTTGTGGGCAGGAACCCCGGTACGGGACATGTGGTCAGCCCAGCCCTGCGCAATACCGTTGAGCTGTGGGTGAATTATCACCGGACGCAGACCTTGGCTGGCGCGGTATGCGTTAATTGTAAGAAGCAAGTTAGTGTGGTTGAGTGCTGCAGCCGAGGAAACCTGGACGGCAGTGTTATCCGCGCTAGCAGCTACGTGGGAGGATGCTGGTTGCGCAGAGGAACCATTGGCAAACGCATTGATGTGGTCGGCGATACCGTTTAGTCCGCCGAATAGTCCACCAAGAGCGGTCGTAACTGCCGCGATGAAGCTGAGTACTTGGCGTTGGATCTGGTTCATGTCTGTCAAAGGTTCCTGTAGGGTCGAGCAAATTTGGGTTGAACTCTTAAGGACTTTAAGAGCATGCATTTTTCATCACCACTGACAGGGGTAAACAAGGGGTACACTACCGTGACCAGTGTTTTCTTATGTGATTAAAGTGAAAAAAGATGTTGAAAATTCTTCCCTAAAACAGGGTTTCGGTTCGCGCGATCGAACAAGTTATGCGCTATCAAAAACAGCCAACTTGGTTGAGGGAGTCATGCGTTGGACACCATGTAATGGCCACAGATGCGCGGGACTTCAAAAACAGGGCAATATAATGAGGCAAGAAGCTGGATTGCACCCGTGATAAGCGCTGAGGCATGTGGGGAGAGAAGTTTGTGAGTGGGCACAAGCCATTGGCACATGGTGAGGGAGACGGAAACAGGACCTTCCCACGACGCATTCAAGCCACCATGTTTAGTCAATCCTTGCTGCAGCGATACGACAACGCCGCGTTTAAAGCCGCGGCAAGTATTATGCGTACCTATTCCACGAGCTTTAGCGCGGCCACTCAGTTGTTGAGGCCAGTG
>JAXFXA010000108.1:0-19965 GCA_034091885.1 Corynebacterium sp. | reverse complement strand
GCAGGCAATGACGTCATGATCGTCGATGCGTCTGATGGACGTCTATTAGGCACAGTTGATTATGGCCGCGCCGGTTCCCAGGTCCACCCCGGTGCGGTGTATCTGCACCAAGGGGAAAGCTTTGTCATCGACCACCTCGATTTAGACAGTGGAGTGGCACTTGCCACCCCTGACGAGCCGGCCTACACCACACAGCCGAAATCCACGACGGACATCGCCATTATGTCTGCAGCCGAAGATGAACACCTCATTGACTTAGGTGGTGGCGTATGGCTGGCATATGTGGACGTGGAAGTAACCGACCACGTTGTAGGGTTCCACCAGCGTTTTCCGGATGGCACCCAGTCAGAACTATTCCCTTTGGATCTGCCACAGCAGCGACTGCGGACTCGTGCGGTGGCTTACACCATAGATCCGCTGGCATTGACGGCCATGGGACTTTCAGCCGCAGATATTCCCGGCGCGCTACACGCCGCTGAACACGCAGCTATTGGTTTACTACCACTGATTGCTACATGTGACCGCTGGGACATCGGTGGGGTATCTACTGCGCTTCACCAAGACACCAATCTTCCTACGGTGTTTGTTTATGACGGGCACCCAGGCGGCGCGGGCTTCGCGGAAGAAGGCTTCCGACGATTTGCGGAATGGATCACCGCTACCTTTGATGCCGTGCGCTCCTGCGAGTGCTCCGATGGTTGTCCCTCGTGTGTGCAGTCGCCCAAGTGCGGTAACGGTAACCAGCCGCTAAGCAAAGCGGGTGCACTCAAGCTACTGGGAGGTTTGGTGACGCTGTGTCAAAGTCATCCTCACTTCACCATGAATGTGGACTAACCACTTCTAACAGCGATGCACGGTGAAGTTGTTCTGGAATTACTTGTTACAGTGAATTACTTGTTACAGTGGTCCGGCCTGCGCGCGAACTTCGCTCCTGCCTAACCCCACGTGCACTTGCACATCGTGGCCTATAACGTGGCAGCGAAGTAGCTGCCCGCCGTTAATTTCAACAATGCGTTGCGCCTGCGCACAGCCGTCTTTTCCCATCGCCAGCTCCCAGGCTCCAGCGATGGCTCCCATATCTGCGGCGACTTGGGCTTGATGGCTGGAAATAATTATGCGGGTCAGCGCCACCACAATAAGCAAAACTGAAACTACGGCCACGATGATGCCCGCTGCCGCAATGGTGGCATAGCCTGCGTCTGCACGGGCCTTTTTATCCACATAGCTCCACACGCGATGGGTGACATTTAGTGTTCTCACGGTGTCACCTCCTGCCCAGCAATTTCTGCAGGGAATACTGCCGTGGCTTCCATCGTTCCTATCGGCGCTGGCACGCGAGCCCGCGCGGTGATAAGTCCGTCTGCGGTCGAAAGGTCAACACCTACATCCTCGCGCGCAGGATGAAAGGGAATGCCGATCGCGTATGCGCGCGCTGCCGCACCCGCGGTGTCAATTGCGCTCACATAAGCAGCTAAGGTTGCCACCGCGCTGACTATCGCTGCAGCTACCACCACTAGTGAGCTCAACGCCAGCGCTGCTTCGACACTGACTGATCCACGGTCATTCCCTAACATCTGCTTTTCCCTCCCTATGCGTTGATGGTCTTGCTGTTGCGGGTTGTCTCCTTTTTTAGCTGATCTATCCTGGTCGATTGTTCAAAGCGTCGGTGATGATGGATTCAAATGCATCTGTGACCCCGCCGCTGTTGACTACGAAGTACAGCACTGCCGCCAGCGCAGCCGCTGCGATACTCCCCATGGCGTATTCGACTGTGGACATGCCACGTTCATCGCGCCAAAAAGCTCGGGCGCTGTTAGAAGCCGCTGCCGAAATTCTTCGTATTGCGTTAGCAGGCACCGCAGCTTCAGCGGTCGGTTGCGCAAAAACAGAGCTTGCCGGTACCCCCTTAACCAAGACATTCTTCATCGACGACCCATTATTACGTTCCATTATTTTTCCTTTTCAAGCTGGTTTTTATATGTGGTGTTTTTAACTGTTTAACTCTATTGTGGATAGTTACAATAATTGCGTTCCCAAACTGACAACGACTGGCACAAGCCCTAGAAGAATGAAGGCGGGAAGGAAACACACCGCAAGCGGCAGAGAAATAAACACTCCCGCTCGTTCTGCTTGCGCCACTGCGTGGTCGGCGGCATCAGCGCGCAGACGGACGATCAGACGTTGACACGCCTGGGATATCGCCGCGCCGGATTCCTGTGCAGAAATTATGACGCGACCGAGTTCACATAAACCGGGAATAGATGCTACTGGTTGCCATGCCCGCTGGGGCTCCGCACCGATACTGAGCAACGCAGATACTCGCTGCCAATACTCCACTGTGCGATCGTTAGCCGCTAGCGCCAGGGCCGATGTTGCTTGTTGCACTGATAACCCCGCTCGAATGCACGCAACAAACAATTCAATATCGGCAGCTACGGGAAGATTCAACGCTCGGTGGCGTCGGTCCCCCGTTTGCAGATAGTTGCCGAACACCCCCGCTAAACCGCGTATTAGCCCCCGACCCGGACTCGCGCTCATAGTATTCACGGTGTTGTTATCATTCCCCCTTTCCGCCTTGCCAGGCCCATCGCGCGGGGTCTTCGTACTGATAAGTGTTCCTGTTTCACTAATGCGCAGCCCTGACAGTGCTGGGGTTCCACCAAGAACGATGGCTGCGGCCAAAAGCCCTAGTGCATAAGCTAATCCCGTCATTGTGGGTTTCCTCCTTTCTTAACCAGAAGCGTGACTAATAATGTGCTGTGACCAGATAAATCCACCGGACACGAGGGTTACGCCTGCGACCAATAGCCAACCCCCGATGCTGGTATTGAGCAGAAACGACACGGGCTTCGCCCCCATCAACACACCCATCCCCACGCCAGCTAACGGCAGCAAACTTAACACCACCGCAGTAGCTTGTGGCCCTTGCAAACTAGCCGCTGTAGCAGCGCGATGTCGCTGCCGCGCATCGAGTTGCGCCTGTGCTTGTTCCAACACATCCGCTAGGGGAATCCCATGCCGTTCACTGACTGTGCATAGTGCAGCCAGAGGCGCTAGATGAGGCGAAGATTCTTGCACAATGCGCACAATATCCCCACCACTACGGGCAACAACAGAAGCCGTTAGTAACCCCTGCTTAAGATCAGAGGGAATATCCTGGGTGTCATGTAAGGCCTCAGCTCCGCGCGCAAAAGCCCGCGGGAAACTTGCTCCGGCCCGCAAGTCTGCTGTTACTGCCCCATAAAACGTGGACAATGCGACAACAACCTGCTGTGCGGCACGCTGTCTCCGCATGTTCTTAATCGTCCGCAGTACTGTTGCACTAGCAATCACACCTGCAATGACCACCGCAGTTTTCCCAAACACTACCGCGGTGAAGGCAGCGAACACTACGAATGCAAACACGACCATTTCATTTGACATTCGCGTGTGCCTCAAGCCTTCAAGCCTTCCAACCATTTGTGGGCGGGCGACCAACATGGACCCTGCACTGACTACGCACGCCCACGCCATCTCATTCATATGAAGTCACCTCCTCTCCTGCATTGGTTTCACGCCCAAGCCGCCTCCGGATGGTTTCACGCAATTGCGCAAACCCGTCCAGGGCCCCATCCTGTGCGGTCCACACGACTTTGCAGGTGACAGGGTTACCGGTCAAAAGGCCTATCTGCATAAGGCGCCTACCCTTGCGAGTGCGCTGCATAGTGAGCACGACATCAACAGCCGCAGCCAACTGCGAATGTGTACCTTGCCGGTCCAAGCCACCTAGCGCGGCAAGCGCCTCAATGCGTGCGGGTACCTCCGCGAGCGAATTAGCGTGCAACGTTCCTGCACCACCGTCATGTCCGGTATTAAGGGCGGCAAGCAAATCAACGACCTCACCACCTCGTATTTCCCCCACCACAATGCGGTCCGGCCGCATACGCAGCGACTGGCGCAAAAGTTGTGCCATTGTTACCTCACCACTGCCCTCAGCGTTGGCGCGCCGAGAAACTAACGTGACAAAGTGACAGTGGTTCGGGCGCAGCTCGGCGGTATCTTCAATAATGACAATGCGCTCGGTGCCTGGAATCTCCCCCAATAGTGCCGACAACAAAGTGGTTTTGCCGGAGCCAGTTCCACCAATGACAAGGAAAGAAAGTCGTGCCTTTATTAAATCTGCAAGAAGGTTGGCTATATCTGGCGGCACCGTACGATTGTCTGTTAAACCCTGCAGTGAGGTTTGGGCTTGCCTGAGGACGCGGACGGAAATACAGGTGCCAGAGGCACTCGGTGGTGCCAGCAAACAATGAATACGCAGTGTGGAACCATCCTCGCGCGTAATACGTCCGTCGGCAAATGGTTGAGCGTCATCTAAACGCTGGCCACTCGTTATTGCTAAGCGTGTGGCCAGGCGGCGTACTTCGGCATCATCGTGAAATCCCACCGCCGCTGGTTCCAAGCCCTGTCCGCAGTCCACAAAAACGCTCTTTGGTCCGTTGACCACTACATCTGTGACCCCAGGCCGGGAAAGTACATGCTCCAAGAGTCCCAGGCCTGCTGTGTCGTTTCTTAATCTGCGCAAAACCTCGATGACATCAAAGTCGCTGATAACCCCTGCCTCGCTGCGAATCCTTCGCGCAAGCTGGGCTGGGTCGAGAGCTAAATCTGGGGAGTGAGCCATCTCCGAATGTAGCTGTGCCACGATCGCATCAATATTCATGCCAACTACACCTCCGCGTTTACGAGTATTCGCTCACACACCACACGCAGCTGTTTAGGCAATTTTGTAGGCAACCCCGAAACCTCAGTGTCCTTAGTCAAGCTTTTGATGGTGGGCAATTCCGCCACTACGTCTGTTTTAGCTATTCTTTCGAGCTCATTAGCAGATACGGCTGACCACCATCGGTGGCGCAAGACCAATGCCACCTTGAGCTTTTCTCCTGCATACCGCCCACATATTTGTGCCGCTGCCGCGACCGCTCTCACTTCAGCCGCGCACACCAACACCATCTGATCAAAAATGAGGTCCATTCACGGCGGCGCTTTTCCCACATCCACGATGGTTAAACCCCTGTCACCAACTAAGGCTCCGATGAGACCTGTCACCATGTTGTTGTCTAATACAAAGGGGTCCGCTATTGTGCTGCGCGCTGTTGATAGCACCGCAATACCGTCAGCAGTTTGCGGCAACGCGGCCCGTAGATCTGCGACATCGATGGCGCCACTACTTAACGTGGATTCTGCGAGATCAGGCCAGCGTGCCCCCGGAATATTCTCAATTCCAAGTAATAAATCATTACCACCAGAAGTGGGATCCGCATCTATTAACAATGTCGGGGTGAACTCCGCAGCGCAGCGAGCCAGGCCGGCTGCCAGAACTGAGGTTCCCACACCGCCGCACACGCCTGCTACGCCTATAACTGTGCCCGTTGAATGAGGCTGCGCATGAGGCCGCGCCAGCGCTTCGAGGAGTTGTGTGGTTTGAGCAGGCAAGACGAAGGCTTGTTCGGCGTGTGCAGATAGAGCTTGCTCATAATCAATGGGGCCGGGTTCAGGCTCAACATAGAAGATTCTTTGCCGCCTACCGGTTCCGGCAACGTGTGCTGCCGTGTGCGAATCAACGATGACGGCATTCGCGGAGGCCGCCAAACGCGCAATATCGCGCGGGTCTGTCGCAGTTTTGACTTCACACTGGGTTGCTGCCGCTGCGTGGGTGGCCTCTGGCACCACCACAGAATCCGCGCATGCTATCAAGATGAAGTCTCCGCCCCGTATGGGTAGACGCGGCGAAGTTCTAGGAGCAAGATTGTTATGCATGGCCTCATCTTGACCTCCGTCAGCCAACGACGGCTAGGTAATAGTTTGCCCGCTGTGGATAACTACCAAAATCACCCGCATTGTGTTGACTTTGTAACATTTTCAGCGCCGTTTTTGTGGATAACTCGCCTAAAAATTCCTTTGACAGCCAGCAACTAACATACGGTTGCGTAACAAAGCAGCGTTCAGTCCCGATACCTTCGGTAGACAATTCCCCCAACCAATGTCACAATAGCAACAACAGTAACTCTGATAACAGTTGTGAAAGAGAAACTTCCAATTCAACCAAGCAGGCGATGAACATCACTACACAGCACCACGAGCCAGCCCATAACCAGGCCGACTCTTCCCGCACGCACCAAGCTGATGGCTCGGCGCGTGTTGCTGCGTTTTTTGATCTCGATAAGACCATTATCGCTACATCTTCAGCGTTTGCTTTTGGCAAGGAATTTTTAAACAACGGACTAATCACGCCTGCCGATGCCTTCCATATGACGCTTGCCAAGGCGAGCTACATGATGGCAGGTCAAAGCTCAGAACAGATGGATGCCACCCGCGATCAGCTCGCCGCCATGGTCAGCGGCTGGTCGGTAGATGATGTGGAATCTATTGCTGCTGAAACCATGCACTCCGTAGTCACTCCTGCGATCTATGCAGAGGCACGGGAGCTCATTAAGTTCCATCAAGCTGCGGGGCATCAAGTCGTCATTATCTCAGCATCAGAGGCTACGCTGGTTCGGCTAATCGCCGCAGAACTTGGCGTCGAGCATGTCATGGCAACCGAATTGGAAATTATTGACGGCCACTTCACCGGCAATATTGTGCGCTATCTCAAGGGAGCAGCTAAAGCGGAGGCCATTGCGGAGATCTGTGCTGAGTATTCACTCGATCTTTCCCAAAGCTTTGCATACTCAGATTCCGCTACCGATATTCCCATGCTGGAAATGGTGGGTAATCCAGTTGCCGTTAACCCAGACCGCGCCATGAAAAAGAAGGCACTGGAGGCTGGGTGGGATATTCGTTCTTTCCGCCAGCCCGTTCCGCTGTTTACTTTGCCGGGCGCAAAAGAAGTTGGCATCGGCGCATCCGTTGTCGCTGGCGTGGCCGCGTTAGTGGCCGCTGGCGTATGGCTGTACCAACGTCCTGCCCCTTTTGGTCAACGCTTGGCTTAACAAGTGACCTAGCACGTGCAGCGTTGCGCACGTTTAAAGGCTGGCGATGATCCCTTGAGCCTCTTTCGCCCCTGCCTGCCAGGCTCGCGCTAGGTGAATAAGCAAAGGTCCAAGGCGTCCAGCACGCCAGTCCTCCTGCGCCGCCGCATAGTCCGCGCGATGACGGTTGGTATATAGCTCTGGAACCGTAATACCGCGCGGATCCAAACCCGTAGCAACGGCACATATTCGTGACGCAACAGTCGCAACTATCTCACTACGATTTCCAAAAACCTCATAAGACGAAATTTCTGCCGCTACGAGGAGCGGAAGCAAACGGTCGCCGTTGACGGTGCCACCAGGATGGGTAAAAACCCTATTGATTACAGCCCCCAAAGCTTGCACGCGTTCGCCATACGCGATGGGAAAAGAAGTACCGCCAGCGCGCCGATCAAGATCGGCTATGACCTGCAAAGGAGCTCTTTGGAAGGTGCGAACCGTGGCATCGACAAGCTCTGGCGAAGCTACCACATAAACATGGACTGCATCTGCAACCTTCTGTCCTGCTTGCGCCGCCAGCGTTGAAGCTCCCCGCAGCAAGGACATACTAGAGATAACCTCCGACTGTCGGAGCGCCTGCGGTCGCCGCTGCACTTGGTTGATCGCTTCCACGGTTTCTAGCAGGGCCTCTCCCACACCTGGAATACTCATCATGGATGCGAACGGATCTAAAGATGACATGTCTTATAGGATAGGCGTGTATGCCACTGTGCAAGCAGGATAAATGCGAAACGCGTATTATCGGTTTAGCGTAACGCCAATTAGCTAACTGATTTCTACAGCCACACACTGAGGAAGGTTTCTACTCGTGAGCAACAACGGACTCTACACTGACGGCACCGAGAACTTCGGCCCTAAGGTTAATTCCATTCCATTGTCAGATGTTGACACCACTCGTCCTGGCGAGACCTCAATTGGGCAGTTGGTTTCCAATGCTTCCGAGCAAATCTCCTCCCTCGTACGCGCCGAGGTAGAACTTGCTAAGACCGAAATTGCCGCTTCTGCAAAGAAGGGCGGCATCGGCGCAGGTCTTTTTGGCGCTGCTGGCGTGATGGCGCTGTACGCTTCGTTGTTCTTCTTTATCTTCTTGGCAGAACTTCTTACTCTGTGGCTTGACCGTTGGGCGTCCTACCTCATTGTTTTCCTTCTTCTGATCGCGGTTGCAGGTGTCTTGGTAGGCATCGGCATTAAGCAGATCAAAAAAGTAAAGAAGCCAGAAAAGACGATCGAATCAGTCAATGAACTTAAGCACCTTGTTCCAGGCAAAGCTTCTGCAACTATGGAAAAGCGCAACCGCGGGCTTTACACCTAATTTTTCCTAATCTTTAGCTTTATCCTTGCGGAGCAGGAAAACATTAAGCCGCTTGCCGATGTTTATTGGACAAAAACACGCAAGCGGTTTTATTTGACCCTTGCTGACCACATCATTTAAGGAACATTCGTGTCAGATAGTCCCCTATCTCCTTGTGTCGTTGAACTTGAGGGCGATTTCACCCATGAATTCATTCATACGCGAGGAATTCGGCTGCACGTTGCACTAGCAGGAGAGATCGGCGCACCTCTTATTCTCTTGGTTCACGGCTGGTGTGGCGGCTGGTTCGAGTTTAAGGATGTACTGGCACCACTTGCGGCACGCGGTTTCCGCGTCGCTGCGCTTGATCTCCGTGGATTTGGTATGTCCGATAAACCTCCCGCGGGAATGGGGCAAGACATTAGAACCCTCACTGGAGATATTTCAGGTGTAATCCAGGCTTTGGGATATGACAGAGCCATCGTGGGTGGATATGACACTGGTGCTGCGTTGGCATGGTCAACCGCAATGGATAAACCAGAACGTGTCGCCGGAATAATAAGCATCGCCGGAATCTATCCTGTGGACATGCGTCGTGCCATCGCCGCAGCTCCCTGGGATTTTCTCTGGATAATTGGCACAGCCATATGGTGCCGCTTCCCAGTAAGGAAGGTACCAGATCGTTTCTATACCTTCGAGCTCGATAACAACACGTCCCGCAGTTTCAAAAGCGATTTCACCCACCGCTACGAGGAGTTCCGTGACCTTCGGCACCGAGCAGCGCGCATTGGTCATGTTTACCGCGGCGCGATATACAACCACCGACTACTCACTGCCCCGTTGCCGTTGAAATGGATTGATACCAAGACCAGAGCGCCGGTTCTCCTTCTGCACGCAGATCAGGCACTGTGGGGTCCTGTTATCAAGCGTGCCCGTAAACGAACCACCGGCACCTTTACTGAGCTCAATGTCCCTGGGACCAAAAATATGCCACACATTGAAAATCCGGCCGGATTCATTACTGCCGTTGGCACTTGGCTGGAGTCTGTATATAAATAAGCACCTTCGCAAGGGCTAGACCACGTAGGGCAACGCGGGAAAACAGCTCTGAACTGCAAGGATACGGTATCGGCCGCCACGAGGATTTGCAAAGAATTGATAACAACCTCCCCAATTCCTAGAGCTAACTGACAATAAGTCAGTACTATTGCGCATAACCTACTTTCAGGTTCTACACATATTCACAGGGTTATCACAGCGTGGATCACACCTTGTGAGCCTCATAACTTGTCCGCCCATCAGGAGGTCACTTTTACATGACTTTAAAGAAGACACTTGCGCTCCTAGCTGCAGCATCAACATCCTTTGCGATGGTTGCATGCTCCGATTCTTCCAGCAGCTCCAACTCCGCAGGCTCTAGCTCTAACGCCGATGGAAATTCATCTGCCGCCTCGGGCGACGGCAACTACGTCTTGGTCAACGGCTCTGAGCCGCAAAACCCGCTCATCCCGGCTAACACCAACGAAACCGGTGGCGGAAGGATTATTGACCACATCTATTCCGGTCTTGTTTACTACGACGGAGAGGGAGCAGCTCATTACGAAGTTGCAGAATCCATTGAGGCGAATGACACGAACACTGAGTTCACCGTCAAGCTGAAGGATTGGAAGTTCTCCGATGGTTCCCCTGTTACCGCGAACTCCTTCGTGGATGCTTGGAACTACGCCGTAGCAAATGCCCAGCTAGGAAGCTACTTCTTCGAGCCTATTAAGGGTTACGCTGAGGAAGGTGTGGATAAGCTCGAGGGCCTTGAAGTCATTGATGACAAGACTTTCAAGATCACCTTGGATTCCCCAGCCGCTGACTTCCCTGATCGATTGGGTTACTCCGCTTACTTCCCGCTTCCAGAATCCGCATTCGATGACATGGATGGATTCGGCGCCAAGCCAGTATCCAACGGGCCTTACATCCTACAAGAGTGGGGCCACAACCAACACGCTCTGCTGGTTCCAAACCCTGAATATGATGGGCCACGCGCTGCCCAGAATGAAGGCGTAGACATTGTCTTCTACCCAACACAGGATGCAGCTTATGCAGATCTACTGTCCGGCAACCTCGATGTTTTGGATGCCATCCCTGATTCTGCTTTCTCCGTGTTTGAATCTGACTTGGGCGACCGCGCTGTAAACCAGCCTGCAGCTGTATTCCAGTCCTTCACAATCCCTGAGTCCTTGGACCACTTCTCTGGTGAGGAAGGAAAGCTTCGTCGCCAAGCAATCTCTCACGCTATTGACCGCAAAGAGATCACCGACACCATTTTTGAGGGAACCCGTACTCCTGCTTCGGACTTCTCTTCTCCAGTAGTTCCAGGCTGGTCTGCAGACGTTCCTGGCAACGAGGTACTTGAGTTTGATCCTGCAAAGGCCAAGGAACTGTGGGCACAAGCAGACGCCATCAGCGAGTGGTCTACTCCTAAGTTCGAAATTGCTTACAACTCTGACGGTGGCCACCAGGCATGGGTTGACGCTGTGACTAACCAGCTACGCAACAACCTCGGAATCGATGCAGTTGGTGCTCCTTACCCAGATTTCAAGTCTTTGCGCGATGAAGTCACCAACCGCACCATCACCACTGCTTTCCGCACCGGCTGGCAGGCAGACTACCCAGGCATGGGTAACTTCCTTGCAGCTTTGTACGGTACCGGTGCTGGTTCCAATGACGGTGACTACTCCAACCCAGAGTTCGATGCCAAGATTCGTGAAGCAGACGCTGCCGACACCTCTGAGGACGCAACAGCTAAGTTCGTTGAGGCACAGACCATCTTGTTCGAAGACTTGCCAGCTATCCCAACCTGGTACTCCAACGTCGTAGGTGGCTACTCCGAAAACGTTGATAACGTGACGTTCTCTTGGAAGTCCCAGCCAGTCCTGAACGAGATCACCAAGAAGTAATTCACATTCTCAGTTTGACCTGGGCACTGTGAATGATAACGCCCCTGCGGCAGGTATCTTTTCCGATGCCCGCCCCAGGGGCGTATTTTCATGAACTCACAAGTGCTTGCGTTTTGAGTTTTCTCCTATTTCAGGTTTTGCCTTGTTAAAAGTCTAAAGATGCCTTTTAGAACAAGCCGGAGGAAAGTTACTCAGTCTTGTGGGGCTTTCCTATCCTACTGTGCAGTGACCGTTTGTTTTCCATACCCATCTAAATTTCCCATGTAAGTAAAGGACACGCTTATGTTGCGCTATATTGGGCGACGAGTGCTCCAGATGATTCCGGTGTTCCTCGGAGCAACGTTTCTTATCTATGCCCTCGTCTTCCTCATGCCTGGTGACCCAGTTGAGGCGCTAGGTGGAGACCGCGGCCTCACTGAAGCCGCACGCGCTCGCATCGAAGCAGAGTACAACCTGGACAAACCATTCCTAGTTCAGTATCTGTTGTACATCAAAGGTATTTTGACCCTCGATTTTGGAACCACGTTTTCCGGAGTTCCGGTCACCGAGGTGATGGCCAGTGTATTCCCCGTGACAGTCAAGCTAGCTTTGATGGCTATTGTTTTTGAAACAATCATCGGCATCACTTTTGGTGTCTTTGCTGGTATTCGCAGGGGCGGATTCTTTGATTCGACCGTCTTGCTTGTGTCGCTTTTTGTTATCGCAGTCCCATCATTCGTAATCGGCTTCGTGTTCCAATACTTGGTTGGTATTCGGTGGGATCTTCTGCCTGTAACCGTGGGGCGTAGTGCCTCTTTCGAGTCTCTTCTCATGCCCGCAATAGTGCTGGGTTCTCTATCGTGCGCTTATATTATTCGCCTGACGCGTCAATCCGTGAGTGAGAATACGCGAGCGGATTATGTCCGCACAGCCCGTGCAAAAGGGTTATCGGGGACTACGGTGATGAACCGCCACATCCTGCGCAATTCACTCATCCCAGTGGCCACCTTTATCGGTGCAGACTTGGGAACTTTGATGACGGGTGCCATCATCACTGAGGGCATCTTCGGTATCAACGGTGTCGGTGGCACGCTCTACCAAGCAATTTTGCGCGGAGAGCCAACAACCATTGTTTCTTTCACCACCGTATTGGTTGTCGTCTACATTGTTGCCAACTTACTGGTTGACCTCCTCTAC
The DNA here is from genome assembly GCA_034091885.1 of Corynebacterium sp. Classification (GTDB taxonomy): domain Bacteria; phylum Actinomycetota; class Actinomycetes; order Mycobacteriales; family Mycobacteriaceae; genus Corynebacterium. Next base: position 7,537 of record JAXFXA010000108.1, on the reverse strand, counting down.
GCCGTTCTTGACCCAAGGATCCGCTATGCCTAATCCAGATCGTTTTAATAGCCCAGGAGATCTGGGCGAAGAAATCTTGATCCGCAATTCCCGCCGTGGTCAGGAGCACTTCATTGCTGAGACAGATGAAACAGGCTTAGGCGCTGTCGATGCTGTCAAAGACGAGTCCGCTCCCGCATCGCAATGGGCTGAGGCATGGAATTATCTGCGCCGGCGTCCACTGTTTTGGGTCTCTGCCGCAATGATTCTTCTGGCAGTTTTATTGGCCGTTTTCCCAAGCTTGTTTACCTCCGTTGATCCACGTGCCTGCCAGCTAGCCAATTCCTTACATCCGCCAACAGACGGGCATCCTTTCGGTTTCAACCGGCAAGGTTGTGATATTTACTCCCGCGTTATTTACGGCGCACGCGCATCGGTTGCAGTTGGCGTGCTGACAACGGCCTTGGTCGTTTTCTTGGGCTCCTTGATTGGTGCCATCGCCGGCTTCTTTGGTGGTTGGGTGGACGCGGTATTGTCTCGTGTCACTGACGTTTTCTTCGCAATTCCACTCGTGTTGGCTGCGATTGTGGTCATGCAGATGTTCAAAGAACACCGAACCATTATCACGGTGGTCTTGGTACTGGGTCTATTCGGTTGGGTTTCTATTGCTCGTATTACCCGCGGCGCTGTCTTATCCATTAAGAATGAGGAGTTCGTGCAGGCGGCACGCTCTGTAGGTGCCTCAAGCTGGCGAATTCTCTTCAGTCACGTTCTTCCTAATGCGGCAGCACCAATCATCTCCTATGCCACGGTTGCGCTCGGTACTTTCATTGTGACGGAAGCTACGCTTTCATTCTTGGGCATTGGTTTGCCACCGACAGTCGTGTCTTGGGGCGGCGATATTTCACAAGCACAGCAGTCATTACGACAAGCACCGATGGTGCTGTTCTACCCAGCTGGTGCACTAGCACTGACTGTTTTGAGCTTTATCATGATGGGTGACGTCGTGCGTGACGCCCTCGATCCAAAGGCAAGGAAGCGATAATCATGACTGATCACTATGACGTCCATGCATCTACACTTCAGAATGATTCTCTCCATGAGGCTCCCCTGCTGGAGATGAAAGATGTGAAGATTTCTTTTTCTACTTCTACCGGCGTGGTAGAGGCTGTGCGTGGAATCAATATGACAATTTACCCAGGTCAGTCCGTAGCGATTGTCGGCGAATCCGGCTCGGGTAAATCTACTGCAGCAATGAGTATCCTCGGACTTCTCCCCGGAACAGGAAAGGTTACGGGCGGACAGATTCTTTTTGAAGGTGAGGACATCACTCACTTCGATGACAAGGAATTTGAACGCCTGCGCGGCAATAAAATTGGTTTGGTTCCGCAAGATCCAATGTCCAATCTCAACCCAGTGTGGCGCATTGGTACTCAGGTAGCTGAATCATTGAAAGCCAATCATGTGGTGGATGGCTCGAAGCGCCACCAACGTGTAGTTGAGCTGCTGGAGGACGCGGGTCTCCCCGATGCTGAACGCCGCGCTAAGCAATATCCACACGAGTTTTCCGGTGGTATGCGCCAGCGCGCACTCATTGGTATTGGACTTGCGGCTCGTCCCAAGCTACTCATCGCCGACGAACCTACTTCGGCGCTGGATGTGACGGTGCAAAAGCAGATTTTGGATCACTTGGAGACATTGACCAAAGACTTGGGCAATGCGGTGCTCTTTATTACTCACGACTTAGGTTTGGCAGCGGAACGCGCGGAACATCTGGTTGTGATGCACCGCGGCCGCATTGTGGAATCCGGTCCGTCGCGGGAAATTCTGCGCAATCCGCAGCATCCGTACACCCGCCGGTTGGTTAAAGCTGCGCCGTCGTTGGCTTCTTCACGTATCCGCGCCGCACGCGAAGCAGGATTGGAAACCACGGAGGTGGTGGCTGGTGCTGCCAACCCTGATTCGAATGAGGTTGTGGTTTCTGTTCGCAACCTGACCAAGGAATTCGATATCCGCGGCTCACGTGGCGATAAGAAGATCCTGAAGGCCGTTGATGATGTCTCCTTCGATCTGCGTCGTGGAACTACTTTGGCGTTGGTGGGTGAATCAGGTTCTGGAAAATCCACTGTGGCGAATATGATTTTGAACCTGTTAGAGCCAACCTCAGGCCAGATCTTCTATGAAGGCACGGATACGTCCACGCTGGGCAAAAAAGAATTATTTGACCTGCGCCGCAAGATGCAGGTGGTGTTCCAAAATCCTTATGGCTCTTTGGACCCGATGTACTCTATTTACCGCTGCATCGAGGAGCCTTTGGTTCTGCACAAAGTAGGTAGCCGTAAGCAAAGGGAACAGCGAGTTGCGGAGCTTCTCGATATGGTGGCGATGCCACGCTCTGCCATGCGCCGTTACCCTGATGAGCTTTCGGGTGGTCAGCGTCAGCGTATCGCTATTGCGCGTGCACTTGCGCTCAAACCGGAGCTAATTGTTTTGGATGAAGCCGTTTCCGCTTTGGATATGTTGGTGCAAAACCAAATCATCCAATTGATGGCCGGCCTACAGCGAGATCTCAACTTGACGTACCTCTTTATTACGCACGACCTTGCAGTTGTCCGGCAGACTGCTGACGATGTAGTTGTTATGCGCAAGGGTCAGGTGGTTGAGAGCGGAACTACCGATGAAATCTTTGACAATCCCCGCGAGGCCTACACCCAGAACCTCATCAATTCGGTTCCGGGTATGCACATCGAATTGGGCACAGGCTCTAACCTGGGTCTTACCGATGTCAACTAGCCCGAAAACTATTTAGATTGCTACACACTGCCCGGTAGTCACCGCTTCGTTGAGAGTCGGAATGTCTGGAAGGTGGGACAAGACTTCTTGGGCAGTGAGAGCATACCCGGTTTCACTATCGGAGACGCTGGCGCCAAAGATAAGGCCAATAATTTCACCATGCTCATTGGCCAATGGCCCGCCGGAGTTGCCGTGGACTACTGTTCCGCGCAAGGTGTAGGAGTCCCGTTCTACTCGTCCTTGGGAGTAAATGTCAGGACCGGCAATGGTTATACGGTCACGGATACGAGCGGGGCTGGCGGTGAATGGTCCAGACTCGGGGAACCCTAAAATTATGGCATCGTCGCCGGTATTTGCTGTCTCTTGTGCCCAAGGCAAGGGGTTGAGTCCCAGATCAGGGCTGTGTAATACAGCGATATCGATATCAGAGTTGTAGTACACAACATCGGCTTCTCTAATCCCTAAAACTGTGTCTACGTACACCTTTTGTGTTCCTGCTACGACGTGCGCATTAGTCACCACGTAGTCAGGTTGGGTGACAAATCCAGAACCCATGAGGCGCCGGCGGCAAGAATCTGAGTCTCCCACCACTTGGACTATCGATGGCCGCATGCTTTTGACCAAATGCTCATCGGCGACTTGGATGTTGGGTTCTGCGACATCCACGTTGCCAAATCCGGTATCCCACGGATTAATGATGGGTGGTAGGCCGGATTGATTCAAAAGTCCAGAAATACTTTGTGGTAATTGGGCCACAGATTCCGGCATGGCCTGGTGCACTGTGCGCAAGACACGTGATTCGCGTAGACCTTGTCCTACCGGACCAGGTATGCCTGTAGCTAGAGGCATGGTGATCATCCAAATGATCACGAGCGCCGCAATCGATGTGAAGGCCGAACCAATCAAGGAATCTAGCCGCTGAGTCGATCGCCGCCGCATCCGGTCACGTACGGCGTGACCGATGCTACCTCCGAGGAGCTGCCCAAGCCCTACTAGCAGCACTAACAGCCCTATTGCCAGCAGCATACGCAAACCAACGTTGTCGGTCAGTCCAAGGACCATGGGTGCTAGGCCAATGCCAACCACTAGCCCGGCAATGATTCCCGACGACGCCAAAATGGAAGCGAATCCACCTTGGCGCCACCCCGATGCCACCGCGACGACCACGGCGATGACTACCGCACCATCTACTACCAGTGCTGGCTCCACACACTACCTCTTTTTCCCGCCGCTTGCTTAATCGTCTTTTACTCGCATGACCGCTTACATGCGGCACGTCGTGGTTATCTTACTCGGCATGTGTGCTGATTTTTAGTGCGCCAGTCGTTCATTATTGCTTGACGATGCCAGCACGGTCGAAAGCTTCACCACCGGCCCAGTCTCCCATTTCTTAATCCAGCCTGCGGTGTGAAAAATCGCGACCAGAACTGCGGCTGTGAAACCCCAGATGATGTAGTCGTTGCATCGGAAAGCTTTGCCTTGCCACTCATCGATAGCAACCGTTAATTGGTTCTCCAGTGCTAATAACTTAGCGACGGGATAGATAAAAACATCGTCAGCTTCTTCTACATTGATGACGCCCACCTGCCCCGGCTGTGGCCAATAAGCGAGAACGACATTGACCTCTATGCCTCGAAAGGGAATCGGGACTGTTCCAATGTCTTTCAGCGGGATAATCTCATCACGGTCTAGGCCGGTTTCTTCCCACGACTCTCGCAAGGCAGTATCCACCATATTGAGGTCTGGAGGATCGACTCTTCCACCGGGAAACGCAATTTGACCGGAGTGACTGCGCAGATGCGGTGAACGGTGGGTCAGCAAAACGCAGGCGTCATCGACGTTTGTTCCTGTAAAGGCCACCAACACTGCGGCTGAATTACGATACGGTTTGGCGTTGACAAAGATACGCTCACCCAAAACACCCACGATATCGTCCGCAGAGACATCCAAAATGGGACGAAGCCACTTCGGGGCAGCTTCTGGCCGCAACTGGACGTTGGTTCCGGGAGTATCAGGATGAGGCTGCATCTTCTCCATAGTTTCCCAGCTTAGCCCCTACTCTATTGCGCAGGACTTTAAGCCCCAGCGGGCTAAGGCCAGTTGCTAACCGATGCTCCGTCGAACCGCTTCTTCTAGTTCCGCAGTCGAGGCAAAAGTTTTAATATACTTCCCAACTATTTTCCCGTCCTTGACCACCACGGTAATTGGGATGACGCCCGGCAAAGAGTGTGTTCCGGCAAAAAGGTTGCTGTCGTCTTGATAACTGGGAAGGTCAACGCCAAGTTCGGTGAGTAAACTTGCTCCACGCTGCGCATCTTTGTCAGCATGTACGCCCACAACTGTCCACTCAGGATGTTGTTGCGCCAATTCTTCCAAGTAAGGCAACTCTTGACGGCACGGCTCACACCACCAAGCCCAGAGATTTACAACCGCGATGCCCTCATCGAGAGCATCTGCAGCGGCGTCTTCTAGCCTCCTCTGCTCGCTAATTCCGCCTGCAGCAGGCACTGTTTCCGCACCTAAACAGGGCAACCCTACTCCGGCGACAGGTCCATCTGGACATGCAGGGCGCGGGATACTATTGCCGGAAGCCGGAACAGAATCGACGTGATTGCCAGCGACCCCGAGTTCCGCAGCCGTCCCAGCAGATGTCGCAGTAGATACCCCAGGAGAAGTCTCAGCAGTTGGTGCTGGCACTATTCCAGCACCACTGCGAAGGAGAAATAGTGCCCCTGCGACCACCGTGAGGCTTAGTAATACTCCGACTAACACCATGACGGCTATGTACCTGTTTGCCGCTGGCTGCTGCCTAGATTCTGGGGCTGTCTTTTCACGTTTTTCCTGCTCCACGGTCTAATCCTTCCCTTCTCCGGGCACGTATTCCTTTCCCTTTAAGCACTGATGCGTACCTTAGCAGGCGCGACAGACATATAGCCCGGCTAGGCTTCTGCACCGGCGTAGTCACATATCTCAAGAAGTGGACAATGAGCGCAATCCGGAGACTTCGCTGTACATTGCCGTCTGCCATGGAAAATTACTCGGTGTGAAAACTGCGTCCACTCCTCTTCTGGAAGGTAGGAACATAATTCTTCCTCGATGGCACGCTCGGTCGAGGCGTTGCTCAATCCCAGTCGTGCAGTAACACGCTTGACGTGAGTATCCACAGCCAAACCGGGAATATTAAAAGCGTTTCCGCGCACGACCAATGCCGTTTTTCGGCCGACTCCCGGCAACGATGTCAATTCAGGAATGGTGGTGGGTATCTCACCGCCGAACTCAGCACTAAGTTTCTCTCCCATCGCTACGAGGCGTTTTGCTTTGGAGGGCGCTAATCCTAATGGCCGAATAATCTGCTCAATCTCACTAGGTTTCGCCGTGGCGTAGTCCTGTGCGGAGCTATACCGACGAAACAACTCGGGCGTTACTTGGTTCACCCGGACATCGGTAGTTTGTGCAGACAACACGGTGGCGACAGTCAGTTCTAAAGGGTTGCTAAAATGCAGCTCACAGTGGGCATCGGGATATAAATCTGCTAATTGGCTATTCACCAACCGCGTTTTCTCAACCGCCGAATAATTAAGCCCCGCGGTGGGTATATCAAGCGATTGAACGGTGCTTGAGTCTTTCATATCACCCACCTTAGTTACAATGGTAGCCATGATTTCTGCAGTAATTGTCGTTCCTGTTGGCATTGCTCTTTTTGCGGTTGTGATGGAGCGGCTGGAAACGAATGTCTTAGAGCCTTAAAGAAAATATTAGGCTTCCAAAACTAGACAAATTCATTCACAAGGTTTGGGATAATTTCAAGCATTTTTTCGCAAAAGTGACCAATTGCACGGTAGAATGACTTGTGTTGTTAAATTAATACATGACGAGTACACAACAGAACTCAACTTGCTGTTGATGAGCAGATGAAGCCACACCAACCCGGCTGAATTCCGTCGCTCACCATCGAATTTCTAAGGAGTAGCACGTGGAAGGTGTACAGGATATTCTCTCTCGCGCTGGAATTTTCCAGGGCGTGGATCCAGTAGCTGTAGATAATTTAATCAAACAAATGGAGACCGTACGTTTCCCTCGCGGCACCACCATCTTTGAGGAAGGTGAACCTGGTGACCGCCTTTACATCATCACGTCCGGCAAGATTAAGCTTGCTCGCCGCGCTCCCGATGGCCGCGAGAACCTTCTTACAGTGATGGGCCCATCAGACATGTTCGGTGAGCTGTCCATCTTTGATCCCGGCCCACGTACTTCATCCGCTGTATGCGTGACCGAGGTCAAAGCAGCGACCATGAACTCTGACATGCTCAACCAATGGGTATCTGACCACCCTTCCATTGCACAGCAGCTGCTTCGGGTACTTGCTCGCCGTCTCCGCCGCACTAATGCCAACTTGGCAGACCTCATCTTCACCGATGTCCCAGGCCGTGTGGCCAAGACCTTGCTGCAATTGGCTAATCGCTTCGGCGTTCAAGAAAGTGGCTCGCTCCGCGTTAACCACGACCTTACGCAGGAAGAAATTGCACAGCTGGTCGGCGCTTCCCGTGAGACCGTAAACAAGGCATTGGCTACGTTTGCTCACCGCGGCTGGATTCGCCTTGAAGGCAAGTCCGTCCTCATCGTTGATACAGAGCACTTGGCCAAGCGCGCACGCTAATCACCTTTAAATACATACAGTGGAGGGTCTGAAAATTTTAGTTAAAAACCAACAAAGTTTATCCACACAAGTTAGTTATTATCAAAAAGATAATTAAACGCAGCGCGC
>JAXFXA010000107.1:0-8173 GCA_034091885.1 Corynebacterium sp. | reverse complement strand
TCAGACCTGGACCTCATCCTGATTCATCCAGAAGAACTGCAGCTGTCCGATGCCGCCGTGGCAGCCATCTGGTATCCCGTATGGGATGCTAAGTATCATTTGGACTATGCAGTGCGCACGCCTGCCGAATGCGCCGCGGTTGCAGCGAGCGATACAACGTCGGCATTTTCCCAGCTCGATTTAACATTTGTAGCGGGCGAAAAAGAGCTTGTCGATGAAGCCCGCAGGCAGCTCTATGCCACATGGCGCATACAACTTTTAAAGAACTTTGACGCATTTTTAGATTCTTCCATCGAACGATGGCGGCGAGCAGGTTCAATTGCGTCTATGACGCGGCCCGAATTGAAAAATGGGCGCGGGGGTCTACGGGATCTCCAGTTATTGCGTGCCTTAGCCCTTGGTAACTTGTGTGATGTACCTGACTTGAGAAGAGAGCGCGACTTCCTCCTTGACGTGAGGACATTGTTGCATCATCATTCACGTCGGCATCGGGATATTCTTGACCCCGAGTTCGCTGCTGACATCGCCCAAGATTTAGGGTTTGTAGACCGCTATGAGCTGTCTTCAGAACTGGCTCACACTGCAATAACGATTTCTGCGGCAGTCGAAAATGCGCTGAGTACGGCACGGAATATCGCAGGGCGAAAATCGGCAATTCAATCGCGGAGACCGCTCGACGTTGACGTCGTTGATGACAACGGTCACATTACATTGGCCCTAAACGCCAACGTGGATGACCCCGGATTGATTTTGCGTGTAGCCGCAGCGTCTGCGCGCAGCGGGTTACCGGTACGTGCGGGATTATGGGACAAACTGAAGTCAACTCCGCAATTGCCGCTGCGGTGGCCACAAGCTGTCGTTGATGATTTCTTTACACTTCTTACTCGCCCTGAACTTATTGTGGAATTGGATAACGCTGGGTTGTGGGAACGCTATGTCCCAGAGTGGAATCACATTCGCGGTGTGTTACCCCGCGAACCTACTCACACTCACACTATTGATTTTCATACGGTAGAAACCGTAGCCAATTGTGCGCGCGTGCGTACAAGTACGGCTCGGCCGGATTTGTTGCTTTTAGCGGCGTTATTTCATGACATTGGCAAAGGTTATGGCCGGCCCCATGAGCAGGTGGGAGCGGAGATGGCGGCGAGGATGTCTAAAACGTTGGGTCTACCTCTTATTGATCGCTGCCGTGTTCAACGGTTGGTAGCGGAGCACACTACAGTTGCTCGTCTCGTTGCCACCGCTGATTCGCTTGCCGATGCTACTCGCGACGCCCTTTTGGATGCAGTTCATTACGACGCATTGACTGTCTCGCTGCTGATGGTTCTGACTGAGGCTGATGCGAAAGCGACAGGGCCAGTGGTGTGGTCGCGGCGTTTAGCTCAAGGTGCTGCCGCCTTGCAGCGGCGAGCCCAGCAAGTTCTAGACACGTGGCACCCAACTCGCCCCATCGTCAATGCCCCTAGTGACATAGGAATCTCAATAGATTGGGAAACGCAGCGCATCCGAGTGCACTGGCGGGGAAGTCATCAACGAGAAATCATTCGTCCGTTGGCTGTATTTGCTGCGTTGGGCTGGAATATTATCTCTGCTGCGCTCGTAAGAGAGGATAACGACACGTACAGCGCGGAGTTTTATGCCAGAGCGCAGCATGAACGCCTTGCCACAGAATCTGATACTGCGCGTTTTATCCAGACCTATAAATCAGGGGTTTATTCGATGCTGCCGGAGATTAGGCCCGCCTCGACAACTGCTACGTGGACAGTTGGGGGAATATTTGAGGTTCGTACCGTAGATCAATTAGGGGCTTTGGGCCATGTCATCGCCATGTTGCCGGACGTGGATTGGTTAAAGATGACATCGCCAGGCGCTACTCTTGTGCTGGAAGCTAGCCTGTGTGAGGCGACGTCGCGTCAGGCATTGGTCACGAATGTGACCGAAGCACTGTCGGGCGGCTAAGCTGGGGGAGTTACAAAGTCCCCGAATGAAAAGATGTGCCAAAGAAAGTGTTTGAGTCACTATCAGATCGCTTACAAACCTCGCTGGCTGGTCTGCGCGGAAAAGGCAAACTGACCGAAGCAGACATCAACGCTACTGCTCGAGAAATACGTCTGGCTCTATTAGAAGCTGACGTTTCTTTGACTGTGGTGCGTGAATTTATCAAACGCATCAAGGAGCGTGCCATCGGGGCGGAAGTTTCTGCAGCCCTGAATCCGGCGCAGCAGGTAGTCAAGATCGTTAACGAGGAATTGGTTCGCATCCTCGGCGGTGAAACTCGTCGCATTCAATTGGCCAAAAACCCACCAACGGTCATTATGCTCGCCGGTTTGCAGGGAGCCGGTAAGACCACATTGGCTGGTAAGTTGGCTATGCACCTGGCGAAGCAAGGACATACTCCCATGCTTGTGGCCTGTGACCTGCAGCGTCCTGGCGCAGTCCAGCAGTTGCAGATTGTTGGTGAACGCGCTGGGGTGCCCACCTTTGCACCGGATCCCGGCACTTCTATTAACTCCAACGACCATGAAATGGGTACCTCACATGGGGATCCCGTAGCTGTGGCGCAAGCGGGTATAGCAGAAGCTCGTCGCGCACAGCATGACGTTGTCATTATCGATACCGCAGGTCGTTTGGGTATCGATGAAACCTTGATGACGCAGGCACGTAATATTCGCGACGCCGTTTCACCAGATGAAGTTCTTTTTGTCATCGACTCCATGATTGGCCAGGACGCGGTCCACACTGCGGAAGCATTCCGCGATGGCGTTGACTTCACAGGCGTTGTGCTCACCAAGCTCGATGGTGACGCTCGTGGTGGTGCAGCGCTATCCATCCGTGAAGTAACTGGCAAGCCAATTTTGTATGCGTCAACAGGTGAAAAGCTGGAAGACTTTGATATCTTCCACCCTGAGCGCATGGCCAGCCGTATCTTGGGCATGGGCGATCTGCTCACACTCATTGAGCAAGCGGAAGCGACACTTGATCATCAAAAGGCTGAGGAAGCTGCCCGCAAACTCGGCACCGGTGAGCTTACGCTTAATGACTTCCTCGAGCAGATGCTGATGGTTCGCCGCATGGGGCCAATTGGTAATTTGCTGAAAATGATGCCAGGCGGCAAGCAAATGTCGCAGATGGCAGACATGATCGATGAGAAGCAACTCGACCGCATTCAAGCCATTATCCGTGGTATGACCCCACAAGAGCGTGAGAATCCGAAAATCCTCAACGCCTCGCGCCGCAAGCGAATTGCTAACGGTTCCGGTGTAAGTGTTTCTGACGTCAACCAGCTTATTGAACGCTTCAATGAAGCGAAGAAAATGATGAGCAAGATGGCTGGTCAGTTCGGCATGGGTGGCGCACGGTCCGCCACCAAGAAAAAGCCTAAGGGGCGAAAAGGCAAGAACGGCAAGCGTAAGAAGGGCAAGGGCGGCAATACCCGTCCAGGTGGCGCAATGCCAGGATTGCCAGGGATGCAGGGAATGCCAGGCATGCCCGGCGGCGGAATGCCTTCTATGCAAGACTTGCAGAAGCTCCAAGAATATATGGGTTCTGGTGGCGGTATTCCTGGGCTACCAGGTATGCCTAAGCTTCCCAAAGGTATGGAAAATATCGATCTCAACACTCTGAATTTTGATGGTAAGAAGTAGTCATCTTTAGCTGCCAGTGCACAGACAACACTGCGCGTAAAAAAGTCAGGTTCGTCAACACGGTGTGTGTTGACGAACCTGACTTTTTTACTGAGTTGATTGTAGTTGGCTGTAGCCGAACCCTTAAGGAACCTGGTTGCGAATAGCTACTGGTGGCGTGATGGGTTGCGGGTTACTGAAATCAACGCCAGGGAATTCATCGGCAGGCAATGGCCCTGATACCTTGTCCCCACCTGGGAACGATGGCTGCGGTAGGGAAGGAGCGGGACTTTCTGGATTCATGAATGAGGCGATAAAAGGCTTGAGCAGCGGCATGGCTGAATCAGCGAAAGCGTTCGAAATGTGGTGCATATCGCGGTAGACCATGGTGTTGCCAATGACGACTGGGCACCACGTTGCGTCACAGAAGAAATTAGATGTATCCACGGCGATCATATTGTCAAAGCCTGCAACAATCGCAGCTGCGGGATCTCTCGGCTCATAGACGCGGTCACGGGCAATACCGCAGCCAATTTCATCCTCAGTGGCGACGTAGCACTCGTCGAACTCACGGGCTTTGAAATCCTCGTCAAAACCCCACGGATTATCACGCAATCCGAGGAACGGAATCCCTGCCTCATCGAGCTTTTCCCAAAATCCGATGTAACCGGCTGGGACAATATCCGGTCCATGTCCAAATTCGCCCTGTGGTCGCGTGGTGTTGGAAATAACAAGATCGGGTTTCGCTTCAAGGAGGCGTTCTAGAGCTAACTCACCCCATTGTGCACACGCAGCGCTCACACCAGCGTTGTCGCCGATTTCTATAGGGCAATCTTGACGAAGCAAGGGAACGACTTTAAAGCCCATTTCCTTGCCAAGTTTGGTAATCGCAGAAGACCACTGCTCGGCATGCGAACCGCCCACTAGGTAGACAGTAAAGTCAGCATCGGTGTCACCAAAAACGCACGGATTGCCGTTGACGTCTTCATCAACGAAGAAGTCTCCGGGGGCGTCTTTGGCAATGAAGCAGTGGACAATGGAAATCGGTGGCATGATGCCGCCGACCAAGATCGGGTCGGGCTGATAGGTAACCCCAGCAGGGACATCTGCACCAAACTGGGCCATTGCGCCAGGAAAGACACTGGCATTAAGAGTTTCCCCGCCAGCTGAGTTAATAGTTTTGGCCCACAGCGGTTGAATGCTCAAAAGCATGCACGTACAAGCCGCCACCAGCACTCCACCGAGAGCCCGCTTGCGGCCGGCAGGATTCTTGAGTGAATTAATGCCGCGGTTGACTGGCATGTCGTCTGCCATCGGCCGCTTGTTGCGTTGGCGCAAAGGCTTTTCGATGAAACGGTGAGTGACATCGGCCAATCCCAAAGAGATTGCGATGATGATAATGCCGAGCCACCACGGGGGAGTGACAAATCCCAACGCCGAGGTGGACAAAATCAGCAGTGGCCAGTGCCAAAGATACAGTGGATAGGCGATATCTCCGAGCCAACGAGCCTTCTTTGATGCTAGGTGGCGAGACATTTTCCCTCCGCCGCCCAAGACAATGAGCATTGCCCCGCCGATAGGAAGCAGAGATAGAGGACCAGGGAAGGCCGTGGAATTAGCAATTAGTGCACCAGTGAAAAACAAGGCGAAAAGGCCAACGATGACCATGAAATCCCCAAATTTTTCAGACACCTTGAATTTGTACCCATAAATGGCGAGTACACCACCCAAAGTAAGTTCCCACAGACGTGACCACGTGGAGTAGTAGTTGTGACCGTCCCCGTAGAGGCCGTGTCGGGATGCGTAGGCAAAAGAAATTACCGTGGCGGCAATCAATATGGGGCCTGCAATGCGATCCACGCTAGGAAACGGGCGAGGGCGTAGACCCTCCTTGGGGCGGTAGCGCATAAGTGCAGCTAGAGCAATGGCAAATAGAATGCCCAAAACATAGAACTGGCCTTGCACAGACATCGACCACATGTGTTGCAATGGCGAGGTATCTGCAGCTGCGGAAGTGTAATCAGCGTCTTGGCGAGCCAACTCCCAGTTTTGGAAATACAGCAGTGTGGCTGTTATCTGCAAAGTTAACTCGGTCCGCATCAACTGCTTGGCAAAAAGCATGATCAAGATGCATGTCACGCCAATGACCAAGATTAAGGCGGGCAACAGGCGGCGCATAGTACGCCACATTGGCCACCAAGGATTAAGTGATGCATTTGGCTTTGCGGCATACCGAAGCTGTGAACCAAGGAAGAAATATCCAGAGAGTAAAAGGAACACGTCCACGCCGCCGGAAACACGTCCTACAAAGACGTGGTAGAAAACCACGAGAGCGATGGCGATACCGCGTAGGCCATCGAGGTCATAACGGTAACGGGTGCTGTGAACTTTAGGGGAACTCATACAATCCGTTGTCTATTCTCTTCCGGGATATTAAAGGGTACGGCTGAAAAATTTGTGTTTTCCTGCCGCAGGTGGCCGACACTGCAATTAAGGCACTGTAATCAAACCGTGATTTAGGATACCCCGAGTCAGGTGGAATCTATATTCGTTGACAGAAATTTGCGTTGACCAGTACGGGATCTGTAAGCTTGTCCAAGTTGTTTATCAACACCAGTTCTTTGTGAGCAGATGACAGTAATCCTAAGTTCTTAGCTCAAGTATTTAGGACATGTCGTTGCTTCTATGCGTAACACCGCCATCGACCCAGGTCGACCGGTACGTCACACGCATAAATATTCTTTTCAAAGGGTTGAACCGGCTGGGAAATACGTCCCAGTGTCTGAACTGCCCAGTGACTTTTTTGAAGGAGCCAACATGGCTGTAAAGATTAAGCTGCAGCGTATGGGTAAGATCCGTACCCCTCAGTACCGCGTTATCATTGCTGATGCACGCACCCGCCGTTCCGGTAAGGCAATTGAGAACATTGGTATCTACCACCCAAAGGAAGAGCCATCACTCATTCGCATCGACTCTGAGCGTGCACAGTACTGGTTGAGCGTCGGCGCACAGCCAACCGAGCCTGTTTTGGCTCTGCTCAAGATCACTGGTGACTGGCAGAAGCACAAGGGTCTTCCAGGTGCAGAGGGCACCTTGAAGGTTGCTGAGGAAAAGCCGTCCAAGCTGGACCTGTTCAATGCTGCTTTGGCTGAAGCAAACAATGGCCCAACTGTTGAGGCTGTTACCGCTAAGCGCAAGAAGGCTAAGGAAGATGCTGAGGCTAAGGTTGCTGCAGAAGCAGCTGCACAGGCTGAGGCTGCTTCTGCTGAAGAAGCTTCCGAGCCAGCTGAGGAATCCGCTGAGTAAATTTCTTTTAGCTCTTGGTTGAGTTAAAAGTAGAGTTTCATTTCCTCCGGTTTTCATGGAATTTTCGTGAAAGTCGGAGGTTTTTCTTTGTCTCAAGACGGGTGGGGGCGCCGGTTGCAGGTAGTATCACCAAGGTGCATCATAAACGCGACATTGAACGCCAACTCACTGAAGATCAATCCCGTGAGGAAACTACGGCTGAAGAAACTACCGTTGTGGATAATAAAGAACCAGAACTGCCCAGTTTCTTGTCCAACCCGGACAAAGTCGATTGGTGCCTGATTGTTGCGCTGATTGCAATAGCTGTTTATGGCTTTGCACTTATCCCGCTACGGGCGTGGTTATTGACTCAGCCGGTGGCGTACACGCTTATGGTTGGTGGATATACCTCGGCGGTCGTGTCGGGTGCGAATGCATCGGCAGGCAATGGCCACTGGTTGGCCTACTTGGTGCTGTCGGTCATCGGAGCCTTTAAGTTCGTACCTATTTATTACCTGATGGGGCGCAAATGGGGCAAAGAGTTTATTGATATGTCATTGGCGTATATGCCACGCATGCGCAAGCTGTTTGACCGTACTTTGGAGTCTGAGTCCGTCAAAGTCAAGGCTG
The DNA here is from genome assembly GCA_034091885.1 of Corynebacterium sp. Taxonomy (GTDB): domain Bacteria; phylum Actinomycetota; class Actinomycetes; order Mycobacteriales; family Mycobacteriaceae; genus Corynebacterium. The sequence continues at coordinate 632 of JAXFXA010000107.1, read as the reverse complement.
GAACATTGGCATTTTTGCCACTTGGACTTCTTCCTGGGCCAATTCCTTTCAACATTGTGAATTCGATTACGGGGCTTATTCGTATCAAATTCGCCGTGGTTGCCGCCGTGAATATAGCCAGTATCGTGCTGGTCAACGGAATTATGTTGTATTTAGGGTACCGGTTCGGTGAACCAGTGCTGGACGCAGTCAATGTGATTAGTCGCTACATGTTATGGATTACCCTGGCGTTAATAATCATTATGGTGTTCCAAGCACGACGTCAGATGAAACGACAGAAATTGGTTGGCTAAGGTAATACCTATGGAATTGATGATTGGCCGCGTAATTAAGTCGCACGGTATCAAAGGCGAAGTAGCAGTAGATATAACTACGGAAAACCCTGAGCTACGTTTTGCAGTGGGTAAAGTACTGCAGGGAAAACAAGGCTCCAAAGAGCATTCGCTGACCATTGCTTCGGTGCGCCCGCACAAGGGACGCTTGCTTATCACCTTTGAAGAGATTCCAGATCGCACTGCCGCAGACAGCTTGCGGGGAACGAAGTTTTTTGCGGAGCCGCTTGTCGATGAAGAAGATGACGGATTCTATGACCACGAGCTGGAGGGGCTGCGCGTTTACGTCGATGGGAAAGA
>JAXFXA010000106.1:0-17513 GCA_034091885.1 Corynebacterium sp. | reverse complement strand
TTTGCACGGTTTAGGATAGCTTGTGGAAATACCTCCGCGTGCGCGGAGAAGAGGCTTCTACAAGCGCTGGGATTGCTTCGGCGGTGGAAATACCTCCGCGTGCGCGGAGAAGAGCCAGGTAAACCCCGCTCCCCAGGGTCGCCCTTGGAAATACCTCCGCGTGCGCGGAGAAGAGGTGATCTTGATCCGCTGCGTAATCGTATTCGCGGAAATACCTCCGCGTGCGCGGAGAAGAGGTGTGTTAAAGCTTGAAGTATTGCCTACAAGGGGAAATACCTCCGCGTGCGCGGAGAAGAGGACATTTGCATCCACAACTCCCCCGCTGTTTGGGAAATACCTCCGCGTGCGCGGAGAAGAGAACCCAAACGATTTAGATGCGGATACCGCCGCGGAAATACCTCCGCGTGCGCGGAGAAGAGTTGGCATGCTGCCGGTCTGGAATTAACCGATGGGAAATACCTCCGCGTGCGCGGAGAAGAGACTTCCTGAACAGGAATTTTACATGTTGGAGGGTTTGATTTCAATTGAATTGCTCGAAAAGGTGCACGCAATGAGAAAGCCGTCCATGTCGGTAATAGTACGTCTTCGTGGGCCCAGTGTGTTGACTGCGAAGCCTTGTTCGCGCGAAGAATCTTCGTTGATGATGGTAAGGCTTCCTTCTTTGATGGCTTCAGCACAACGGCGCCACAGATTGTCGCGGACACGGCGTGAGACGTTGCCTACATAGACTCCGGCATCGACTTCGGAGAGAAAACGAGAGAGATAGCCGCCAAGATGGTCTGGAATTGATGTTGAGGTAATAACTACAAACATCGTTTAGCGACTTCCATACTGCGTGTGGCCGGATACCTCGTCCCCGCGTCCGGAAATCAAACGATCGTCATCCCTGTTGGGCAAATGTGGGGTAAGAATCTCCATGAGAACTTGGATCATGTCTTTCAACAGGCGACGACGGTGGATCTCTCTGCGAAGTTCCTTTCTTAAAGCCTCCGAAGGTTCTTCTTTGTCGGCGCAAGCGAAAGCTAGCGGCATAGTAAGTATGGGTTTATAGAGATCAGCCAGATCAAAAAGAAGCGCGCGTGAGTTACCACGGTGAATGATTCCTAGAGCAGGATTGAGACTGAGAGCAGTGCTTGCCGATGCCGCACACCCGTATAGCATTGAATTTGCCAAGTTGAGGCCCTGATTGATGGGGTCATCGGCAGCTGTATTGCGTCGAAAGTTCTTGATACCGTGTTTCTTAGCCAAGGACTGGTATGTCTGCTTCATTACTCGGCCTTCCATACCACGCATGACAGAAATGCTGACAGAATCGTCCAAATCATCGAGAGCGAGTTGGCGCCGGTAAAGCTTGACCGCAGCTTTGCGTTGATGAGCTTCATTCGCCACCAAATGTGCCTGTGCAATGGCCCACCGGGCAGAAGACGTTAGAGGCGTGGCATGTGTGTAGGACGGAACACCGCCGCCGCCAGTAAACATCACTGTTGCGCCCGAACGAGCGCACGAAGTAGCGGCAGCACTGGATATAGAAGTGCCGGGGCCTAACATTAAAAGGCTAATACCGCCCACGGGAATCTGAATTCGCTGTGTGAGCGCTTCACCATCTACTTGGGAATAGGCAACGACACCAGTTTTGTCTTGGCGGATAGAACAGCGTTCCAAATATAGGAAGCTCACGCGGTCTTCCAACCTGACTTGGTGATCTGCTGGAATCGTGGAAAAAGTGACGGCTTCATCTGAATAGGCCATTAATCGCTCTTTCTGGTTTGGAGCATCCCCAGAAATGAGTCGTAGGAGCCCACAGGGGACAAGAATACAAAAGCTTTCAACACCCCTGTTTCGCAGGAAAAAGGCAATCGGCGAGGATCTTCAGGGGGGAATACGCTTGTGCGAACATTTATCGATCCCCGGAGTGCATCCCGAATCTGTTTCTGCGTAGGTTTGGTGGTACAGAGCGCAAGCGCTTCATCTGCAGTCATTGCTCCCGGAATCTGTTGGGAATCATCAACTAAAATTGCGCGGAACGTATCCTCCTCAATGAGTCGAGTTGCTATGTCATCGAGGTCAGCAGGGCTGTTAGTGAGTGCGCTGAAAACCTCTAAGCTAGAATCATCGCGTAGTGCAGCATCCAGTGGTGCGAGCCTATTCTTGGCTATCGATGCTTTGCAAGCATCCTCACTAAGAGCATCCAAGTCATCCTCACTGAGGTCTTCGTACAACAGAACCGTGCAAGCATCGACAAGCTCTTGGCAATCGTCGGGAACCCGAATGGATTTGTGCTGGCGCAACCAAGTCCCTGTGCGCTGCAGCATTGCTACCAGGTAGGGAAGGTTTTCCTTCTGCTCGTAGTTTTTTGGTTCGACGATATGCAACAGTGCCGTTTGTAATCCCGGAGTACGCTGGGCGCGGGCGGGGTCAGTCCGGCGCCACACACGCCCCGCACGCTGAATGAGTGAAGCCGAGGGGCATAAGTCCGTGCTAAGCAAATCTAAATCGATGTCTAACGAAGCCTCAATTGCCTGCGTTCCTACAACACATAAAGCCTCGGCGCTTCCCTGCGGTCCGATAAGATCTAACAATTCGTCAGCCGTAGCTTGTCGATGCCCCGCTGTCATGCGCGCATGCAGCAACAGCACCTTTTCTCCCGCTTCGTGCAATGCCGCCGCAACCTCTTGTGCTCGATCAACACGATTACAAATAATGCCGATGCGTGCCTTAGGAAACTGCTTTCGAGTTTCAAGAGTCCAATCAACGTGAGTTTGAACTAACGCATCAGGGTCTACGCAGTGGTGGATATACTCGATGGAGTATTTGGGACTGTCCAACGGTTGGGCAGACTGAGTTCCAGAAATAATAGAAGGAAACTCTACTTTTGTATCAAATGGCGTTTGTGCATATGCCTGTGAAAACGAGGAACATTGACGCTGAGACAACGTAGCACTCAACAAAGTTACACGAGTATGTGTGCGTCCCAACCAACTGAGAAGCAGCTTTAGCAACTCTGCTTGATAGGAATCCAAGGTATGGACCTCATCAATGACCACATGTGAATTCGCCAGGGATAAAAGCAATAGATGAATCCATTTGATTGGCAACGCAGCTTTGAGAGCCTGGTCTACAGTGCCTACCGTTACCGAGGCCAGCATGCGCCCCATACCTGTGCGAACAAAATCAGCAGGAACTAATCCTCCCGTATCAACAGTCTCACAACAGTCGGCGAAGGTGCTTAAAGGTCGGCTATAGAAATCTTCGATAGTTGCCATACTGTGTGCTAGAGCACCGGTATTTGGGGTGGAACAAAAAGCTTTCTGCACACGTTTCATGAGCGCGTTTGAGGTCGCCATAGTCGGGAGTAAGAACAAAAGACGTTCCTCACGCTGAGCGTGACGAAGCAGTGCAGCTTCCGTCTTCCCTGAACCCGTTGCTGCCATAATAGTCAGCAACCCATCTGGATCTTCCATAGCAGCTTGTTGCGCTGGTCGTGGTTCGAATGGGCCCAGAATATCGCTTTGGGCGGCCTCTGGTGAAGACCAACCGGTGTAGATACCAAGCTGTTCTTTGATCGTAACCGCTGCTTCCTGCGATTGACGATCCAGCCAATCCTTCTGCTCATTGAGCAGAAGTTTTCCTTCGGAAACACCATTTTGCGAGCGCTCAACCCACTCAAGACTCGACACTAGGCGGTCTGAGATGACTGTCAACCCACTGATAAGAATTGAAACGGTTGGATCTACTTCTTCAGGAATACTCTCCACACCGCAGGCTCGGCGTACACGATCTTCTAGTTCCTTCTGGGCCTGTAACCATCCACACTCTTCGAGCGCTGCTTGCCAGCGTTTTCGGCTTTCGGCGGCGATCCTATTGCTTTGTTCTGCGAATGGAACAGAAAAACGTCCATGGTGTCCCATACTCGGAATAGCAGTCCATTCTTCGACAGTCCACGGCATATCGCCCGAATGGCCTTTGAGAAAGAAAGAAGCAGAGACCTGCTCGTGGCGGCGGTATGCTTTGACAGCTCTAGCATTCGTTGCGATAACGTCAGGAATGGAAAAATTGCAACTTCCGGCTTTTTCAATACCTGCGCGTACATCAGCCCACTTTTGGACTTCATCTGATCCAAGAATGACGCCTCGACCGAGCTGGCCTTGGAATATGGGATTGGCTTTGCCTACGTCATGGCAGCCAACTAACCACATCACCACGCTTTTAGCATTGGAACCGAGATGTTCCTCAAGAAAAGAGCGCAGGGTCGGGCGCAGCCAAAGATCAAAAAGTTGACCTGCCATACATGCAGAATCCAGCATATGAGCAAGGAGCGGATAGGGCTTAACTAATCCGTGGTTCTTTGCCCACAGTTCTTCGTAGAGCTTGCCTGGCACTATTAATCCTAAACAAGCGGACGAATAGTGAGTAGGCCACAACCGTAGGCCTTTTCTCGACCCACACCGTCGCGTAGTGCCGCAGCCAAAGCTGTCGAATCTCCGACGGTGGCAACTCCGTCGATTGAATCTACTTGAACAGTCATCGAGTGTGAACGTCCATCGCTCAACACATTGCGTCGGTGATTAGTAATTTCTAATTCTGCAAAAGCCGGACTTAGTTTATTGCTCAACCATGTCGAAATAGTGTTGAGCTCCGTTTCCTCATGGTCTGCGGGGACTGGAGTTATTCTGTAACTGCGTTTACCTGAAGCATTAGTAAAAGATTCTCTCCTGATCGCATTAACAGCAATTCTAAAAACCACGGTCGAACCAACCTCTGGGAGAGCTGTTTCTACCTCCTTAGTTACAATTTCACCCGTTTCGTCTTGCGCAGGCTCGATTGAAGATTGGATAAGAAAATACGGAGCCTCAGTTGCTGGTGTTTCCAAACGGAACAAAATATTGGCACGGGACCGCGGATTGGCATCATCAAAAGATGGGAATAACCCCATGACAGCGCGATGCCTAAAAGTCGGGCTATCAAGGCTGTTGGCATTCACCTTCGCTGATGCCTGACGCGCGGTCTGAAGTAATGAGTGCGCGGGGGCCTTAGTAAGGAACACGGTGTTGGTCATTGTAAATCTTTCACAAGTCAGGCTAAGTTGAGTGTGGGTTCTCCGCTTTGTGGAGGTACTTCCTATTTACTCTCATTTAAGAGAGCTTCTCCGCGCAACGTGGAGGAATAGCTGGTGGCGGTGGTCTGGAAAACCACCGCCTTTTGTGTGGCGTAGTTCTAAGCAGAAATAGTGGATCGTTGTTGTAGATTAAGGCTCTTCACTGCTTGTAACCACGCGGTACGATTAGCAACTGCTGGTACCCATTCCATAGCAGGAGACACCCCGTTACCTAGCGCGGTTTCAAAAATGCGGACGGTGGACTTACTTTTTAGAGAACCTTTTGCCGCTGCAGTGGGATCCACCACTGGAATTACTGAAAGCAAGTCGCTTGGACCGGTTCCCAGATAGAACGGGAAGGTAGCAGGGAATGCTTTTCTCCCCAAGTAGAGAGAAAAACTTGGGCTGGATAACGCTTGATCAATCTCTTCCGCATGACCTTCGTGGGTTAAACGGACGATAAACTCGCCGTCACTCAAGTAGGTACGCCTACTGATCGCATTGGCTCCAACGGCAGGCTTGAAAGCTAACTGCTTAACTGAGATAGCTTTCATTCTTTGTGTGATTGCTAGACGTCGTCGGAAGTTCCACTCATCTTCCCTAGAACCAATTGTTTGAAAATCATCTGCGAAACGAGCCTGCTTGTCTTCACGGACAGTAAATTGAACATCATTTATCCAAGACGGCCACTCACCACGCTTGGCGCCAAGCGCACCAGCGAGCAATCCACGGAGCGCCGAAAGCGTCGGGGCGGGCTCGGTCCGCACAAAATTTCCACTAACAACTAGCGCAGCCCATGATTGCAGCGGGCCAGCCAAGCGGATAAATGTTGAATTAGTCATTGAGAACCCATTCCGCGACGTTATCGATGAATACGTCAAGTGTGACAGGGGATAGGGAACCTACCTTGCCCTCAAGCTCAGAGTAGGTGCCGGAAATAGTTTCGACGGGACCAAAATTGCCTGGGTCGAAGCTTCGAGCCAGCTCGTATTGCTGTGCAATTCGCTCGACTGAAGGCTCCAAGAACCCTCCCTCACGAGTTGCTGTTACAGGGGCTTCAAAATCATAGGCGGCACGGTAGCGTTGTTCTTCGGCCAAAACCAGGGCAGGTAGAACGTAAGGAGCTGTGCTGTTTTCCTTGCCGCGTGGTTGCCCGTAGACAACCGCGCGGATAAGTTCCTTGAGGTTTTCTGAAGCTTCTTCGTTTCCAAAACCACTCCAGCTTTCGCGCAATTGCTGCTTATCAATGGTGACTGTGCGGTAGAAGATACCGCTGGTGTATTGGCTAATACCAAGGAAAGTAGCGCCAGTTTCTTTGTTGCGCTCGCGAATGTCATCCACTGTAGAAAAATAGTCGGTATCAATAGTAGCTGCGTGCGTGGTGATAGCAGGGGAGACGCTTAAAGCTGCTTCAGTTTTGTGCTCTGGCGCATTGGCGAACATGCGACCAAATGCTGCAATTGCAAGAGAACCAGTCTTTCCTCCTTCGATGAAAGTCGATTCGTTTTCATCAAGACCCGCGATATGAGACGCTGCGGTAAGAAGTTCTTCACCTGAAAGCCAAGTAGAGCGGTCTGATTCGTTTTCAGAGGCGGTAGCCTTGGTCAAAGTTCCCACGATCTTCTTAGCATCTTTTAGAGCCGCTTTTTCATCTAGTTCTGGTTTCAGTTCGAGTGCTTTGGCGACGATTTTCTCAGCTAGTTTGCCCGACCGTACAGAGATATTGCCGGATGCTTCCTCGTACCGCAGACGTACGCCACGCTTGATGGATTGAGAGGAGTGCATTGCGCGCATAACTCCACCGTGCATCGTGCGCTTTGGAACGCCTGCATCATCACGGTTGAGGTTTGAAAAAGGAATGCTGGTGAGGATGTGGATAGTTAGGTGGTTAGACATGAGGGAATCCTTTCAAAATGAAGTGTATTGAGATGAAAATCTAGGAAATAACTGAGGTAGTATCGCTGCTTTTTTGTGCCGCAAATCCTGAGTAGTAGTCCTGTAAGATTCTTCGCCTCCGAGCAACCGATTCTGCACTGAACCCATTGCCCCAGTAAAAGAAGGTGGCAAAAAGATCATAGAAATCGAGTGCTGGCACTGTATCCAGTTTTGCTGCGACATCCATGATCCGACGGATCGTTGTGATGGCCTCAGGGGCGGTCTGAGTGTGGATATAAGCCAGGCGGCTGGCTACGGAGTCAGGCTTAGCAGGGTCAAGCGATACCCCGTCGCCGGCGAGTCCGTGGGAAACCAAGTTGCACCACTGGCCTAAACTGCGGTATCTGGTTTTTTCAGTTGCTTGGAAGACGGGAATCTTGTCGTGCTCGGCAACCAATGCGCAGAGCCGTACCGCGGTGGTTTTGAGAAGTCGAGAATCAAAAGGAGCCTTTGGCAGCACATAAGGATAGGCGTAGTGCTCAGTGGATTCAGATGCTCCGCGGCGCAAACTTGCTCGAATCTTACGCCATTGCGCGGCCTGCTGTTTTGATGCATCTGGCCCCGCACCAGAGCGCCAGTTGAGTACGGTGGCGAGCAGTGGCGCCCAAGGCGGAGTAGAGCGGTCTTTTGTCATGGTGAAATCCTTAAAATCTATTGGTCATATTGAGGCGATGCGAAATCGCGAGCTATCTTGTGAACTTGCCGCTCCAATCCGGCACGGACATGGGAAATTCGAGCGGGTTCTTGACCGAAATATGGAGTTGTTATTTCATCAAACGCATCCACAGAGCCTTTTATCATTCCTGAGCGTAGCTCAGAAGAAGGGATGAATTGTGCGCCGGATTCGCGGCATTCTTTGAGCAATAGCGAAAAGACATGCGACATATGTCGCCAGAACGCATCGCTGGCAGAACCTCGGGAATCATGTAGAAAGTCCAGAACAAGAGGCACGCGGCCGCCCTTCCGTTCAGAGCTGTTTTCTCGGCGGAAAGGTGCAATGACGGCTCGATGTAACTTCTCAATCTGGCTTGCACCGCTTGATATTCGTAGCTGCACGTCGATGTCAGTGTCATGTGCCCAGTTTTCGAACGAAGGTAAGAAGATCTCGGATGCGCGAATATTGGGACTTGAGGCAGTTCCTTCCATTCTGTGTCGCGCAAACAATAATTGCATGTGCTCACTTGGTGGCACCATACGTGGTGCACACCAATCTTTATATATAGCCGTTTTATTCTCCGCAGCCCAGTTAGTGGCTAGCGCTGTTGCATCCTTACCTAGATCCAAGCGCTGCAGCTTGAGTTCCTTGCCGTTATCGCTGTAAAGGTAAAAGGGATCGGCTTCGTTGCGGGCTGTCCACCAGTCCTTCGCATTGTCACGCATTTCTGGCAAGTACCATTCAGATGGAATGCCCCCAGTGCGTACTCCCACAAGCTCGCTTCCATCCCAGGCCGTTGCAGGGCTATTGGATGTCCACGTTGCGGACCACAAGGCATGTGGGCTGCCGTGTTCACCACGTGATTGGGAGCAAGCGCGATCTGCCCATGCTGGTAGGCCACTGCCTTCCACCCAGCTAACGGGGATCATGCACAAGAGGGTTTCCAACAAATTCTCGCCGTGCCAGAGAATTTCTGTCGCCGAATTCTCTGCGCCAACGAAGCGCATCGCAGGAGAGCCTGAGACGCATTTGTCCCCGCAGTAGGCATTATTACCGGCAAGAGACATGTGATGGTAGACCACCAATTGGAGCACAGCGTCTTCAAGTCTAAGACGTTCGCTGGGAGCTTTTAGGAGGTTCCAGAAGTCCTCAGCGTTATCCGGCGGCATAGATGGGGAGAGTTTCTTTACTGGTTGCTCCCCTGGCCCTACGAACGATGCCTTTTCTTTCGGGTTGGTGGTGTTGACGGCTGGGCGTTGCATGAAAGGGAATTTTTCATGATGGAGATAGGTCGCCGGGCGTAGTTTTTCTAAGGCTTCATCTATTGCTTCGGCGGGTAATCCTGTGGTGCGGAGTTTTGCGGCTATCCGGCGATTTGAAAGATCGCCATATCTAAGAGCGACAGCAAGGATGGCCGTTAAGAGGCGGATCTGAGCTGTGTAGAAATAGGCGGGGATCGTTCTTGCGATATGGAAGCCAGGCTTGTGTGCTTGCATGAGAGTTTCTCGAACACTCATGCGACCGTCCGTGGTGGTAAGAAAATCAATGTCCACGGTGCAGTCTATGGTGGGGTTTTCACGAGGCATAGATGTGAACTTTCGTTGAACTTATCGGATGAATGTGAGTATAACACTTTTGCTCACGATGTCCAGTTATATACAGAAATAAATTTAAAAGAAAGTAAATAGTCACGAAAATAGGCATAGATGGAAGTGTGCAGTAATAGCCGTGGAACAGAAGTCATGTAGCAGACGCTAATGAGAAGTAGCTTTATTTATTCCAATTCAACTGGACTTGCAAAGGCATGGTTGACTGCCTGATTCTGGTATGCAATGGGAAAACCATTGAGAAAGCGCGGCACTATTCCATCTGGGAATAATGCCGCGCGAGTGTGTATCTAGGCGTGGAAGTCAGCGCCTACGGCGCGGTAGTCTTCGCGGTTTTTGACCCAGGCGATGACGCGGGTGGTGATGGGGAGCAGGACGACTTCGATACCGGTCTTCCAGAGAAAACCGACGAGGACGAAGTTGATGAAGTCAGCGGCGGTGGAGATGCCGATGACAGGTGCGGCGATGGTGCAAAATAGGAGAGTGTCGCCGAACTCGCCAGCGATGGTTGAGAGGATGAGGCGGCGTTTGAGGGCGTGTTCACCGGCGCGTTGCTTCATCATGACCAGAGTCCACGCGTTGAGAAGTTGTCCCACAAGGTAACCCACGAGTGAGGCGGCGACGATTTGTGGAACCATGCCCAAGGTGGCAGAGAATGCATCTTGGCCTTCGTAGAAGCTGGCAGCGGGGAGCCAGATGGCGATGTAGAAGCAGATGACGGTTAACAGGGCCATCGAAAAGCCCATGATGACCGCGCGGCGGGTGGAGCGGAACCCATAGCATTCGGCGAGGACATCGCCGACGATGTATGCGAGGGGGAAGAGGAAGAATGCGCCGTCGGTTACAAGTGGGCCGAGCTGGACGCCTTTGGTGGCGTTGATGTTGGAGATAAGGAATACTACGACGAACACCGTGACCAGCCACGGGTACAGAGTGGACTGTACCGGGATGAATCGGATGCTCTCGCCGCCCTTGTTGGCGGTTGCGGTTGCCGAATTCGTTGTCATGCCTTTAATCATGGCACCTTTGGCGGCTAACCTGAAAATATGACTACTTCACTCGGCGCGCGTCGGCCTTCGTCAGCGAAGGGGTGCGGGCGCTATGCGCCGAGTCCTTCTGGTGATGTGCACTTTGGCAATTTGCGCACTGCGTTGTTGGCGTGGCTGTATGCGCGCGCGACCGGCCGGGATTTCGTGGTTCGTGTGGAAGATATTGATGTGCAGCGCTCCTCGCGGGAGTCCGCGCACCGCCAATTACAGGATTTATCTGAGCTAGGCATTTCGTGGGATGGTGATGTGGTCTTCCAGCAAGACCGCTACGCAGCCTATGAGGAGGCGTTGGCGCAGTTGCCGGTGTATGAATGTTATTGCTCGCGCAGGGATATCCAGGAGGCTGCATCCGCGCCGCACGCCATTCCGGGCCAGTACCCAGGGACATGCAGGAACCTTAGCCCCCAGCAGAGGGCACAGCGCCGCGCAGAGCTTGCCGATGCCCACCGCATCCCTTCCCTGCGTCTTCGCACAGAGGTGAGCAAGTGGACTATCCACGATGAATTGTGTGGTGAATATACCGGCGATGTTGATGACATGGTCGTTCGTCGGGGTGGGAATGTACACCAGATTGGACCCCAAGGTGCGGATTGGGCCTATAACTTGGCGGTGGTTGTTGATGATGCCGCGGCGGGCGTGGATCAGGTCGTTCGTGGCGATGACCTGCTGTCGTCTGCGCCCCGACAGGCGTATTTAGCACATCTTTTGGGGCTGAATGCGCCCACGTTCGTCCATGTCCCCTTAGTGATTAATGGGCAAGGCCAAAGGCTGGCTAAACGCGATGGTGCGGTGACGTGGAGGCAGATGCGGGAGAATCTCACCATCGCGGAGATTATTACCACTATGGCTAATTCCCTGGGATACGCCGGTACATTTCACACGGCGGCCGAGCTATTGTCCGTCTTTGATCCGGCTGAGTTTGCTGCCAAACCCGAAGCCCATGTCCCATACACGTTCAATTTATGGGATTAGCGCGTAGTGTTGGGCGGTATGAAACCCGTGCACGGTGAACCACTCGATGATTTCAGCGAAGTGCTGGCGTATGCCGAAGACGACGCAAGTATGGCCTATCTCTACGATTTCTTCACCCAGGATCTTGCCGCGCGGGTGGAAAAAGAACGCGAATTTATCCCCCCAGGGTTCGAAGACTTGCTGGGTGATGACTCCGTGCTGGACTATGTCTGGCTGTGGATTAAAGATCCCGGTGCTAATGGATTCCGTCAGTATTTGCGCGATGGCGAATTTAGTGAAGCTGAAGTAAATGCGGCTTTTATTGCCAAGCGTGAAGAGTGGGGCATGAATACGCCACCGCATTTGGAATGGCTAAAAGACGACGGATTTGATGAGTCCACGCTCAGCGTGGCTCAAGACATGGTTGAAGATAAGTAGCCCCGAATATCCCCGAAAAAATAAAGGGGATTCCGCGCACCCGTCAGAGCCTGCTGACCCTTGCTGCATTCCTGCCCTGGGGGAGTTCACAAGATGTACGCCACGCGAAATCCTGCTCTCCAGAGTAGCGGGGTGAGTGTAATAAGCCAAATATCTCAGCGCCTACCTGCAGATGGGGGTGGGAGCGAAGGGTACTGGAGAACATTTTTCATCGCGAGACCTTGCTTCATTATCTTTTAATGTGGCTTATGGCTTGCGCTTTAGATAGTGATAAACGTCTGTGACCAGCTGATTTTGTATAGGGTGGACGCGACTGATAATGTTTCCTCTCGGAGGATTCGACTAGCGGCCTATGTCACACGCCTGGAACGCGTGCGGGGCTCACGCCCCTCGTGGGTTCAAATCCCACATCCTCCGCCAATGAAATAACTCGGTGCTTACTGTGTAGTAGGCACCGAGGTATTTTTTATTTCGATGACGTGAGCGCGGGGGAAGCCATGAATGTGGTAGAAGCAAAACAACGCCCAACGCAGGCGTGCACCGTGGTGTGGTTGCGCGATGATGTGCGGCTTGCAGACAACCCTGCGCTGGCGTGGGCAGCTCAGCGGGGTCGAGTAGTGGTTGCCATCATCGATGAGCACCCTTTGCCGCGGCATTGCAGACCCTTAGGCGCTGCTGCTTTGTGGTGGAGGGAAGTGAGCTTACACAGTCTGGCACAAAGACTTTTGAGTGTCGGTGTTCCCGTAGTGCGGCTGAGCGGACATGCTTCCGATGAGTTACAGTCTCTTCTTTCCCATGTGAAGGACCATTGCGGGTATGCAGAGGCCTCGGAGTTCGCAGTCGTATGGAATCGACGCTACGAAGTCGGGCTGGCGGAAACAGACGCGGCCGTTGAACAAGCGCTGGTGGCTCAGGGCGTTACGGTGAGGTCTTTTCCTGGCAATCTGTTGGTTGAGCCGGCATCGATAAGCACGAAAGATGGCGGAAGCTACCGAGTATTTACACCGTATTCCCGTGCCGCGGCAGAAGTCGCTGAGTTCAACACCGCGGATTTTGTACAGCATCTTGGGGAGAATGCGCAGACCCCGACTTTCTCATACCAGCAGCCTGGCGATGAATTGTTGCATTCATGGTCTACCCCAGTAGATATAGACAAAAAGTGGCAAGGTGTCCTTGCTCAGCACTGCGTGCCCGGTGAGGTGGCAGCAGATGCTGCATTGGAAGAGTTCATCGCTAAGCTGCAGCAACGTGCACAGCGCTTAGAGCGCGGCTACCACGAGGGGCGGGATTTTCCTGCAGAAGACATAACCAGTGGACTTTCGCCCTACCTTCGCCACGGGGAGATAAGTGTCCACCGCGTTTGGCAGCGTATTTCGGCTGTGCAGCGCGCGGGTAGCGTGCAGGCAGCGGACGCTGAAACCTTCCGCAAAGAGCTTTTATGGCGTGACTTTGCGTGGCACCGGCTGGTAGCACGTCCTGATTTGGCAACCCGCGCAGTCCGTGAAGTATTTGAAGAGCACTTCGAGTGGACAGAAGATGCTCACGAGTCCGACCGCGCCGGTTTTGCTCCGCTTCCCTTAACGCAAACCCCTGAGCAAAGAAATGCTACGGCCTTAGATCCACGTCGTATCACCGACAGGGATGATCTACTTTCCGTGCAGTTCGCAGCGTGGAAATCTGGGACTACCGGCGTGCCATTAGTTGATGCGGGAATGCGTGAGCTGTGGGCTACTGGAACCATGCACAATCGTGTGCGCATGGTGGTGGGGAGCTTCTTGACCAAGAACTTGCTGATCCACTGGCGGATGGGAGAGCAATGGTTCTGGGACACCTTGGTTGACGCAGATCCGGCCTCTAACCCGTTCAATTGGCAATGGGTAGCAGGCTGTGGCGATGATGCCGCACCATACTTCCGCATTTTTAACCCACTGACACAGGCTGAGAAGTTTGACCCGCAAGGTATATATCGCACTCGATGGGTTCCGGAGAGCTTTACGCCGTTGTATCCCCCGCCGATAGTTGATCTCAAAGCTTCGCGGCAAGCAGCCCTTGCTGCTTATCAATCTGCACGGGAACTTTACGGTCAAGTTGGGGCTGCTCACAGGGCATAGGCACCTGTGCTAGGTCAATTACGTAGTGATTCGTTAGTATAGGAAGCTAAAGTCATTCCGGTTTACTGCTTCACGGTTTACTGCATCATTGTGAAAGGTAGGCGAGTTCGCCCATGTCACTGCTCGACCTTGACTCTGACCAACTCAAAGAATTAGCTGAGCGTGTCCGCAAGGAATATGCAGACCTGAAAGCAAAGGGCCTGCAGCTCGACCTGACCCGTGGTAAGCCCAGTGCAGAGCAGCTTGATCTTTCTAACGAGCTTTTAGAACTACCCGGACTTGGCAATTATAAAGACGCCACCGGTGCTGACTTGCGTAACTATGGCAACAACGTTGGCATTAAAGACATCCGTGATTTGTGGTCAGAGGTAATTGGAATCCCTGCTGACCAGATTGTGGCGGCTGATTCTTCCTCGCTGAATATTGCGTTTGACCTTATTTCCTGGTCATGTTCCTTTGGCAACAATGACTCGGACGAGCCGTGGTTTGCTACGGAAAATCGTAAGTGGATTTGCCCTGTCCCAGGCTATGACCGCCATCACACCATTACGGAGCAATTCGGTTTTGAGATGGTAACAGTCCCCATGCTGGAAGACGGACCTGATGTGGATGCAATCGCTGAGTTAGTTAAAGACCCAGCCGTTAAGGGCATGTGGGCTGTGCCGATGTTTTCTAATCCGACAGGTGTGACGTTTAGCCAGGATGTCATCGACAAGCTAGCAAGCATGGAAACTGCGGCGCCGGACTTCCGCATTGTCTGGGATAATGCCTACCTCGTGCACACTTTGACCAATGAAATCCCTGAGGTAGTAGACGTGCTGGGTCTTGCTGCGGAAGCTGGCAACCCTAATCGCTTCTGGGTGATGTCATCTACCTCCAAGATTACTTTTGCTGGTGCGGGCGTGGCCTTTTTTGCATCGTCGCCGGAAAATCTGGCGTGGTATGAGAAAATTGCTGGCGTTCGCGGCATCGGCCCAAACAAGATTAACCAGCTAGCGCACGCTAAGTTCTTCGGATCGGCTGAGGGCGTCTACTCGCTCATGCGCAAGCATGCGGGCGAGCTGGCACCAAAGTTTGATGCAGTCTTGCGCATTCTCGGCGACCGCTTGGGCGAGTATGAAGTTGCCCGCTGGACCACGCCGGAAGGTGGGTATTTCATCTGCGTCGATGTCATCGATGGAACCGCCACTCGCGTGTGGGAATTAGCCAAGGATGCGGGCATTGTCTTGACCAAAGCTGGGGCCTCTTTCCCCTATGGCAAGGACGTCAATGACCGCAACTTGCGCTTGGCACCTTCCTTGCCGCCGCTGGAAGAAGTAGAAGAAGCGATGGATGGCGTAGCCACCTGCATCTTGCTGGCCGCACTTGAGAAACTGGGTGCATAGTCATCGACCGCACGGAGACTGCCCTGTGGCTTAGTGAAGCCATTCCTGCCCCGTTGGATTTTAAACTCATAGGGGGCAGGCAGTTGGGGCTAGCAGAGCTTGCCGATGCCCAATCGCTCGCCGTTACCTGCAACTTCAGCAGCGTGGATACGGGGCTGGTTCAGGAAGATACTGATGTTGACGTGCGCTGTGAATTGCTCGCTGTAGCCCGCGCGCCGCAACCAGTAGTTGCTGCGGCAGTCGTGGCGGCCGCTGATTTACTAGAGACTGCGCGCGGTGCGGTCCCTGCACAGCCCGGTGTTTTGCTGCCTGACCTAGCGCGTTTTGGCGGCGGACTTTTGGCCGACGTTGCTGACATTTCCGTGCGGCACGGTCTGCTCATCGCGCCCTACCTGTGGGGTGGGCCTTCGCCCCAGTTGACCGAAGAAGGCCAGCTGACGTTAGTTCTGCAGCTTCTCATGCTCACCGACTCTGAGTACGCCTACGCTTTGGAAGAGGGAATCCCTGCAGTCCAACAGGCTGTAGCTGAGCAGGGGATTGACCTGTTGGACTGGACGCGGAAAGACGTTTAGCTGGCAGCTAGGTAGGTGTCGGGGGCAGGCGGTAGAATCGCAGTCGTGGCTTTATACAGGAAGTACCGTCCCGCAACGTTTGCTGAGGTAGTCGGGCAAGAGCAAGTTACCGCACCACTGTCTGCGGCTTTGGATAACGGGCGCATTAACCACGCCTACTTGTTCTCCGGCCCGCGCGGCTGCGGAAAGACTTCCTCTGCGCGGATTCTGGCCCGTTCGCTCAACTGTGAGCAAGGACCCACCTCAACCCCGTGCGGTAAGTGTCCTTCGTGTATTGCACTCGCGCCGGGTGGCCCTGGCAACTTGGACGTGACGGAGCTGGACGCAGCGTCGCATAACTCGGTTGAAGACATGCGTGACCTGCGTGAACGTGCGTACTACGCGCCGGCGGATTCGCGGTATCGCATTTTTATTATCGATGAGGCCCACATGGTCACCAACCAGGGCTTTAACGCATTGCTCAAGATCGTGGAGGAGCCACCAGAGCACCTCATCTTCATTTTTGCTACGACGGAACCAGACAAGGTCATTGGCACCATCCGTTCACGTACACACCATTATCCATTCCGTTTGTTGACGCCACCTGCAATGCGCGGCCTGCTGGAACGCACCGTGGCATCAGAAGGTATTCACGTGGATGACGCGGTGTATCCCATGGTTATTTCTGCTGGTGGCGGTTCCCCGCGTGATACCTTGTCCATTTTGGATCAGCTCTTGGCCGGTTCCGGCCCAGACGGGTTGACCTATGACATTGCCCGTCCACTCTTGGGTGTAACTGACCTGACCTTGTTGGATGACACCATTGCGGCATTGGCCTCTGGTGATAAGGCTTCCTTGTTTAAGCAGGTAGATAGTGTCATTGAGGCTGGTCATGAGCCGCGGCGTTTTGCCATTGACTTATTGGACCGCTTGCGTGATTTGATGATCCTGCAGGCAGTACCAGATGCACTGGAAGCCGGGCTTGTCGATGCTTCCGCGGGCCGCGGCGATGTTCTCCAAGCCCAGGCGAAGCAGTTTAGTGGCGCTCAATTGGCACATTTTGCGGCAACGGTCAATGATCAAATCGGTGCCCTGCGCGGGGCAACTTCGCCGCGCCTACTCTTGGAAATCCTGTGTGCACGCCTCGTGCTCGATCCGGTTGCTACCGGTGTTCCAAGTCCTGCCGCTGATATTCCCGCGGGCTCTGCCGGCAAACCACAATCCAGCGCCACCACTGCTGCATCCAGCGGGCTCAGTGGGGCTGACGCTGCACGGCAAGCCGCCGCAGAGATCGCTGCACGTCGCAATGCGAAGAAGAGCCAACCCACTTCCGCTCCTACCACCGCAGCGGCAACACCAGCACAGCCATCGCCGCAGATAGATGAGCGCGTGGCGGTGAGGGAGGAAAGTGCGGCGGAGCAGGCATCGGCAAGCAATGAAGCTGCCGTAACATCTGCTCCTGCACTTGCACCGAGCGAACACGAAGCTGCACACCGCACTGTAGAAGCGACCCCAGCAAAGGAACCAGCCGCAACGGTTCCTATTGTGGAAACTGCACCAGCAGCTGGCGCAGATGCACTTGAGCGCCTGCGGAGGCAGTGGTCAGAAGTGCGCAGAAGTATTGCCCAGCGCAATAAAAACGCAGGCATTATGCTCACCGAAGCGCGGGTCTTGGGTGAGAAAGACGGCACGATTGTCCTCGGACACACCACCGGAGCGTTGGCGCAGCGGCTCAA
>JAXFXA010000105.1:0-2445 GCA_034091885.1 Corynebacterium sp. | reverse complement strand
CAATGAATAGGGGCGGTCGGTAGAGGTATAGGTGCACGCTAAGTTCAAAGTGTCTGGGTTAATCGCACCATCTTTGACGCGGCAGTCGTTTTCTTCGAACTCAGCACTCATGTTTAATGCCGGAATCTGCATTTCGATTGGGCGGCTGGTGGGTATCTTGAGCGGCGTGGCGGCAGTCTGATTACCGCTGATACTGGTAGTAGGGGAAGGGGGAACCTCTGGGCTTGATATCTGGCTATTTGATGGACTGCGGAGAAGTGCAAAGATTAGCAAAAATACGGCAGGAAAAATAAGTAAACGTAACCGCTTCCATTTATAGGAATAGTGACGCCTAGGGGGAGAATCCGGGCGGTGTGGCGCAGGCTTGCGGGTTTGAGCGTTGGGAGCTACATGTGAACGGCGGGTGCGGCGCGAAAAACTTTCATGCGGCGAAGGTCCACGGCGAGCTGTCATTCCGTGATCTTATAACAACGAGATTATTTTGCGTATGTAGTTAAGCGTGTGGTTTAATACTTGGGTTGCATATCGCCGGTCGGGCGGAGATGCTGGTGCTTTTCCGAGCCACACCGTCCGAGACCCTTCGAGAACTTCGTCGCATAAGCGAATGCACTTGTAAGTAAGTAGACCGCGTGTGTCAAGGTCGGAAATTTTGACACACATTAATCCAGGTCAGGAGACCCATAGTGATTCAGCAAGAATCGCGTCTGCGTGTCGCTGATAACACTGGTGCACGTGAAATTTTGTGCATCCGCGTTCTCGGCGGCTCCGTTCGACGTTTCGCTGGCATCGGTGACACCATCGTAGCCACTGTGAAAGAAGCTGTCCCAGGCGGCAACGTGAAGGAAGGCGACGTTGTTCGCGCCGTCGTTGTTCGTGCGAAGAAGGAAACCCGTCGTCCAGACGGTTCCTACATTCGCTTCGATGAGAACGCCGCTGTTATTTTGAAGAACGACTCCGAACCACGTGGTACCCGTATCTTCGGCCCAGTTGCTCGTGAGCTTCGTGACAAGCGTTTCATGAAGATCGTTTCTCTCGCACCGGAGGTGATCTAATCTTATGAAGATTCATAAGGGAGATATGGTGATTGTTATTTCGGGTCCTGACAAGGGCGCGAAGGGCAAGGTCATCGAGGCATATCCAAAGCGTGAGCGCGTTCTCGTTGAGGGCGTTAACCGTATCAAGAAGCACGTTGCCAACTCCGCACCAGAGCGTGGCGCAGAGTCCGGCGGCATTGTCACCCAGGAAGCTCCAATCCACGTGTCCAACGTGGCTTTGTTGGACTCCGATGGCAAGCCAACCCGCGTTGGCTACCGTTTCGATGAAAACGGCAAGAAGGTCCGCATCGCGCGTAGCAACGGGAAGGACATCTAATCATGAGCGAGAACTACACTCCTCGTTTGAAGGCTCGCTACCGCGAGGAAATCAAAGAGAACCTGAACAAAGAGTTCAACTACGACAACGTCATGCAGATCCCTGGCGTAGTCAAGGTTGTAGTCAACATGGGTGTTGGTGACGCTGCACGCGATTCCAAGCTCATCAACGGTGCTTTGGAAGATCTGACCGCAATTACCGGTCAGAAACCACAGCTTCGTCGCGCAAAGAAGTCCATCGCGAACTTCAAGCTGCGTGAAGGTATGCCAATCGGTGCCCGCGTAACCCTTCGTGGTGACCGTATGTGGGAGTTCCTTGACCGCCTGCTGACCATCGCGCTGCCACGTATTCGTGACTTCCGCGGTTTGTCTGACCAGCAGTTCGACGGTAACGGCAACTACACCTTCGGCCTGTCCGAGCAGTCCATGTTCTACGAAATTGACATCGACAAGATCGACCGTCCTCGTGGTATGGACATCACCGTTGTAACCACTGCAACGACTGATGATGAGGGCCGTAAGCTTCTTCGTGAGCTGGGCTTCCCATTCAAATAAAGCGTAAAGCATTCTCCCGTACCCTTTCTGGGGTACGGGAGTTTTGTTTTTGTAAAGGATTAAGGAAATTCTCAGCGGGATTGTTGAAAGTAGCCTCCATTGTCGGCTGCTGCCGCTAAGATATTTCCGGTTCGAGTTTTCTCAGCAGTGTGCCGCGATTAATCGTGGCAGTTGGCTGCTGGGACCAATTTCAGGGAGAGCTAGTTGTATCTTAATGAAAGTGCGGCTGCGGCCGTTACGAAGAAAGTTGGACTTTTTGATCAGTCCTTCGCCCGTTATGCAGTGCGTGCCACCCTTGCTGGTATTTACCTAGCAATTGGTACAGCATTTGGTGCAGTTGTAGGAAACTCCGTGGAGCACTTAGCTCCAGGACTTGGTTCTTATGTGTTCGCTTCGTTGTTCGGCATCGGACTATTTGCGATCGTTATTCTGGGCGCTGACCTTGCCACCGGCAGCATGATGTACATCGTCTACGGCGCTGTCAACAAGCAAGTGGGCTGGGGTAAAGGTTTGTGGGTTT
>JAXFXA010000104.1:0-6445 GCA_034091885.1 Corynebacterium sp. | reverse complement strand
TTTAACCGATTGTCCAGCGGGTTTACCCTGTGCGCCCGAAAGGATTCGAACCTCCAACCTTCTGATCCGTAGTCAGATGCTCTATCCGTTGAGCTACGGGCGCAGAACGTGAATTTCTTCATGTTCTTGTTGCTTGTTCTTCCTTGCGGTTTCCCTTGCAACGTTTGATAACTATACCCACGATTATAAAAACTGCCAAATCGCCTTGTTAACCTATGTTTTCCACGTTGTTCAGCAAGTGTTTTTTACCACGTATTTAAGCCGCAATCACCGCCGCAGATTTCGTGCTTTCTGCGGCGGTGATTGGTGAGGAAAGGTGGGGCTGGGGGCATCGGCAAGCTTTGCCTGCACGGCACCTACCCGGAAGGGATGAGCGGGGCCTAGCCCAGCAATCCGAATACTGGGACTGCAATGAAGTAGGTGGCAAAGGTGATGAGCACGCAGGCGATGATGTTGAGCCACAGACCACCCTTGATCATTTGACCGATGGTGACATAGCCGGAGCCATAGGCGATAGCATTTGGCGGGGTTGCCACCGGCAGCATGAATGCACAGGTTGCGGAAAGCGCAACTGGGATAGCCAGGAGCAAGACGTTGATATCGCCGTTGGCGGTGAGACCAATACCGACTGCAACGCCGCCCATGATGGGCAAGAATGTCGCAGCGGTTGCAGTGTTGGAGGTGATTTCCGTCAGGAAGAGAACCAACAGTGCAACGGCACCGATAAGCAGGAACAATGGCAAGCTGCCCAGGCCCTTGGCTTGTTCACCAATCCAGAGGGACAGGCCAGAAGCGTTAAACATCGCAGACAAGGACAGACCGCCGCCGAAGAGCAAAAGGACGTCCCACGGCAACTCATTAGCTGTCTTCCAGTCCAAGAGACGTACGCCGTGCTCGCGGTCCGCAGGCAAAATGAACAAGATTAAGCCGGCGACGATACCGACGATGGCGTCATCATAAGTAAAAGACCAGTCCAAGGAATCACGCAGCAACGGGATAGCAACCCAGGAAACTGCTGCCAGCAGGAAGACAACACCTACCTTGATCTGCGGGCGAGTCCACGGACCCATATCATCAATCTCACGCTGGATAAGTTCCTTACCGCCGGGGATGTCTTTCATCTCGGGCTTGAATACAGTCACCAGCACCAGCCATGCCAACACGGTGAACACGATGGCTACTGGCATACCAACCATCATCCACTGACCAAAGCCGATATCAATGCCGTGGGTTTCACGCATGTAACCAGCCAACAGTGCATTTGGCGGGGTACCAATCAACGTACCCAAAGAACCAATCGATGCGGCGTACGCAATGGCCAGCATCAAGGCGGTGGCAAAGTTCTTCTGTTGCTTCATTCCACCCACGGTTTCCGCCGTCAAGTGCAAAACGGAGATGCCGATGGGGAGCATAACCACAGCGGTTGCGGTGTTGGACACCCACATGGACATGAAACCGGTGGCAATCATAAAACCTAAGATGAGACGCTTCGGAGATGTACCCACTGCGCGCACCACATACAACGCAAGACGACGGTGTAAATTCCACCGCTGCAGCGATAGGGCCAGCAAGAAGCCGCCGAGGAACAAAAAGATCGTGGCAGACGCATACGGGCCGGTCACCTTCGCCATTGGAGCCACCCCTGCGATGGGGAATACCGCGATAGGAATCAAAGCCGTGGCCGCAAGTGGAATGGCTTCGGTCATCCACCACACGCCCATCAAGATGGTTATGGCGGCAACAATGCGGATGGATTGTAGCGAGTACTCAGTCTCGGCATCAGCGCCCGGCGACTGCAACACCGTCTCCACCGCGTTTGCAGGGAAAAGGAAGTACACCAACAGCGCCAAGGCAATACCCACAAAGAGGCCTGCGACCTGGCGGATCACCTCATTGCGCGGTACACCGTGGTCTTCTTCGCCCGGCGTCTTTGACGTCGATTCATGCGTGGTAGGAACTGTCATAGTTAAACTACGCTCATTTCGTTTTCAAGGGTCAAGGGTTTAGGCATGAAATATTCAGCCTGTAACCTATGCACCCTAACAAAACTTTTAGTTTCTTGACAGAAAGTTTTTATCTAGATCCCCAACACCGTCTTGGCAATCAGGAAGTAAATAATCAAGCCAGTAGCGTCACAGAACGTGGAAATGAAGGGGTTGGAAAATACCGCTGGGTCTGCGCCAATAGCCTTAGCGATGATAGGCATCAGACCACCAACGCTCGCTGACATCATGCATACCAACAGCAAGGTCAGTCCAATGACAATGCCGATATTGAGCCCGTAGACCACGGAGGCCAAGATAAAACCTAATAAACCAAGGACCGAGCCCAGCAAGGAGCCCACGCGAAACTCCCGCCACAGCACCTGTATGACGTCTTGCTTACGCACGTCGCCAAGCGCCAAGGCGCGTGTTACCGTCGTCGCCGCTTGGTTTCCGGTGTTGCCACCGGTGCCGGTCAGCAAGGGGATAAAGAGCGACAAAACAACAGCAGCCGCCAAGGTGTCTTCAAAACTATCGAGCACTTTCACCGTCAGCAGCGCAGAGACAGCCAGTACCAGTAGCCACACAATGCGCGAGCGCACCAACTTCAGCAAAGGAGTAGACATATAGGGCTGTTGTAGCGCCTCCGTACCACCGGCACGCGCGCTGTCCTCAGAGTCTTCTTCCTCAACAATGTCCGTCGCATCATCCCAGGTCAAAAGACCAACTAAACGGCGGGATTCATCAACAATTGGTAGCGCCAAAAAATCCAGGGGCAAAAACCAACGCGCAGTTTCCTCCGCGTCCGCATTGGCAAAGGCAAACACAGGCTCACTCATGAGCCCTTCCACGGTGCCAGTGCCTCCTGCAGTAAACAGATCACGAAATCCCACCACACCCACCAAACGCCGGTCTTTGCGCGTAACGGGGATCGTATAAATAGTCTCCAGGTCATCGGCAGTTTCCTTAAGGCGTTGCAGTGCCTCAGCCACTCTCATCTCCGGATAGATTTCCGGAACCTCCGGGCTCATTCGCCTGCCGATGCTCCCCTTCGGATACCCCAGCACCACTCCGGTGACGTCGCGTTCAGACTTGGTCAACGACCGCAAGAGACGGTCGGCGATTTCGGCAGGGAGTTCATCGAGAAGCGAAACGCGGTCATCCGGATCTAGCTGATCGAAGAAGTCATAAACCTCAGCATTGCCCAGCTCATCGATAATGTCTGCCTGGTGGGCAGCATCGAGTGCGTCAAAAACTTCGATGGAGCGCTGCCGCGGCAACAAACGCAAAGCTAGAGCAGCCCGCACCGAATTCTGGCGCTCTACCAGCGCAATAACTTCCTGAATAGGGGCGTCATTCAAAAGTCCTTGCAGGCGCGGCGCATCTTTGGGATCGATGGTCTTTTCCGTCCGCAGCCACTCTTCCAAGATGTCGATGGTCTCATGATTTACGTCGCTCATCTATCTCTCCCATCGTCCCACATCTGCCTGCCCTAATTTCCTCTGCCAAGCTTAGACCGCGTAACAGAAAATGCCTACACTTGCGAACCCGGCGCGCACTTCATGCTGCGGGAGAACGCTTCCAATGCCCGTGGACTTCCGGCCACCATGATCATGTCCTGTGGCGAAAGCTGCATGCCATCCCGCACTGGCTCCCAGGAGGATTTCTTTACTGAAATAACCTGCACCTGTTGGGTGTCCCACACTGCAGTCACGTCAATGGGTTGGCTAAGCAATGATGCTGGCGGGGTCATCTTAATCACGCCATAATTACTGTCCAGCTGCGCAAACTCGTAGCATTGTCCGCCGAGCAGATGCGCCACTCTACGCCCTGTATCCCTCTCTGGGCGGATGACGTGGTGTGCGCCAAGCTGCGTGAGAATTCGCGCGTGCGCTTCGCTGTCGGCCTTGGCCCAAATATCCTTCGCACCTGCCTCCACCAAGTTGGAGACGGTGAGAATGGAGTCTTCCAAGTGCGAACCAATAGCAACAACAACGTGCGCTACTTCATCAATTCCTAATTGCTGCAACACTTCTGGGTCAGTGGTGTTGGCCACGGCGGCATCGGTAAGCATGCGGGCATGTTCTTTGACCACCTTGTCTTGGTTATCGATGCCAAAGACTTCTACCCCGTGCTCAACCAGCTCTGTTGCCAAGGCCAGGCCAAACCGCCCCAGACCAATCACCACGACTGGGGAGACATTCAAGGTTTCAGGATCCTGACTGAGATCCCTTCCGCGAAAAACACTAAATAAATTAGCCAATGAACGGCCTTTCCTCAGGATACGAGTAATGAAGCGTAACGGCGCGTGTGGCTAACGCAGCCACCAGCGTTGTTGGACCAACTCGACCGAAATACATAATCACACACAACACTAGTTGCGAGGGCGCGGATAGATCCGCGGTTATTCCCGTTGATAAACCCACCGTGGCAAACGCAGACATCACTTCAAAGAGGACTTGGTCCCCTGTGAACTGGGGGTCAAAAACCCGCAACGCTGCAACACCCATGGTCACCACCGCTATGCCCGCACAGGTCAGCGCCAATGCTTGCCGCACGACCGACTGGTGGACGCGACGGTGGGCAATCGCAACATCTTCATGACCTAAAAACTCAGCCACAATTGCTGCCAGCAAAATACATGCCGTGGTCGCTTTCACACCACCCGCAGTACCCGCCGAGCCGCCACCAATAAACATCAAAATGTCAGTACCCATCAGCGTTATAGGGTGAGCCTCACCATAATCAAAGGTGTTAAAACCTGCGGTACGCGGCGAAACGCTGGCAAAGAATGCATTGAGCACCCTCTCCCCCACCGGCATGGACGCAAGGACACCCTGCCATTCCGCGCAGGCAATAAATACCGTACCCGCTACCAGCAAAAATGCCGTGCCCGCCAAGGTAATACGAGTGGTGACACTAAACCGCACGGGCACAATTGGCGCGGCATCGACTGGCGCGGTCGCCGTAGCCAACCAACGTGCACGCACACGTCGGATCAGTTCGGCGGATACGGGGTAGCCCAAACCGCCGCCGATGATGGCCGCTGCAAGCGGTAGCAATACCCATGGATCAGGCGCGAAGGTGGTGAGGTTGTCTGATTTCGTACCAAAGCCAGCGTTATTAAAGGCAGAGACCGCGTGGAAAACACCGGTCCACAGGGCCTTTGGTAGAGGATAGTCATAGGAAATACACAACCGTGCCGCGACCGCTGCTGCCACGACTGATTCAGCCACCAGCGTAAATAGCACTGTAAAGCGCAGCGTGCGCCTAATACCGCCGACAAAAATGGGCCGCCCCTCTGCGGCTGCTGTATGTCTGGTTCGCAAACTAATGCGACCTGTTAGAACCATGCCGCTCAATGCGGCCAAGGACATGATGCCTAAACCGCCGAGCTGAATGAGCAGCAAAATGATTGCTTGCCCGATTCCGGTCCAATAGGTTCCCGTATCCACCACAACTAGGCCAGTTAAAGACACTGCTGAAGTAGCCGTAAAAAGCGCGGGAAGAAACGGGGTCCACTGCGGGTGGGTCGCTGAAAACGGCATCATTAGTAATGCCGTTCCACCCAGAATCAGCAGCACAAAGCCGAGCGCAGTTAGGCGGGCGGGGCCAAGCCATGACCCCACATTCTTATGTTTCACGAATGAAACCCTAGACCCCCGGGCAGCACCTGTCTACCTTGTGTTAGAGAGTTTTCCACCCCAGCGATTGACAAGTAACCTTTACGTCAAATAGGCTTTACGTAAAGCATGCTTAACATATTCGCTACTTGCACCGTTGCGATTCCACCATCCCGAAAGGATTTACCCATGCCTTCCATTTCCCGCTTTGGCACCACTGCATCAGGACGCCCAGCCTTGCCACTCGGCATCATTGTGGGAACCATCTTCAGCCTCATCATATCCATCGCCGCCGCACTCTTTCACGACGACAACCACATCCTCTTTGGAGTCGTCTACTTCATCTGCACCCTGATGCCCGCTATCGCTGGCGCCTGGGTCCTCGTGGTCAAGCGCGATTCCCTCACTGGAGTCATCCGCAACCCCGACAACAGCGTGGAACAGCAATGGTATGCCAATGCCGCCACAACCGCGTTCCACGCCGTACTGTTCTGTGGCGCACTGGGCTTCATCGCCGCTCTCTTCGTCGATGGCCGCATCGCAGGCATTTTAATGGTGCCGGTCTTTATTGCCATGGTGACATTTGCTATTTCTTACATGCACAACAAACATTCCGCATCATAATCCGCCTTCCACAACAGGACCTCACCACACAAGTAAAAGATGAAGAATATCCTTTCCACATTGCGCCGCGCCCACGGGTTGTCCCAACAAGCGCTTGCCGATGCCCTCGGTGTCTCCCGCCAGACCATCATCTCCATCGAAAAAGGGCGCTTTGACCCCTCGCTCCCCCTCGCCTTCGACATTGCACTGCACTTCAACTGCCGGATTGAAGACATC
>JAXFXA010000103.1:0-11355 GCA_034091885.1 Corynebacterium sp. | reverse complement strand
TTCGTGCAGCTTGAGCTGAGGACCAACGATAATAACGGAACGACCCGAGTAGTCAACGCGCTTACCCAGCAGGTTCTGGCGGAAACGACCTTGCTTACCCTTGAGCAAGTCGCTCAGGGACTTCAAAGGACGGCTACCAGGACCGGTGACTGGGCGACCACGACGACCGTTATCGAACAACGCGTCTACAGACTCCTGCAGCATGCGCTTTTCGTTATTCACGATGATCTCTGGTGCACCCAGATCGATCATGCGCTTCAAACGGTTATTGCGGTTAATAACGCGACGGTACAAGTCATTCAAGTCAGAGGTAGCAAAACGGCCACCATCCAGCTGCACCATTGGACGCAGCTCTGGAGGGATAACAGGAATGCAGTCGAGCACCATGCCGGCAGGGTCGTTGCCGGAACGCTGGAAGGCTGCGACAACCTTCAAACGCTTCAACGCACGGACCTTCTTTTGGCCTTTGCCGTTTGCGATGATCTCACGAAGCTCTTCAGATTCAGCTTCCAGATCAAAGTTACGGATCAGGGTCTGGATAGCCTCTGCACCCATTCCACCGGTGAAGTAATCCTCATAGCGGTCAATAAGCTCTTCGTAGATGGTCTCATCAATGATCATCTGCTTAGGAGCAAGTTTGACAAAGGTGTTCCAGATTTCATCCAGGCGTGCAACCTCGCGCTCACCGCGCTCACGGATGTGCTGCATTTCTTTGTCAGCAGCGTTTTGAACCTTGCGGCGAGCATCAGCCTTAGCGCCTTCTGCTTCCAAAGCAGCCAAATCCTGCTCGAGCTTTGCAGCGCGCTCAGCGATTTCAGCCTGCACGTCATCTTCAACGTCCTTCTTTTCCAGGAGCATTTCGCCCTCAAGAGTAGAAAGATCGTTGTGGCGTGCTTCATCATCCACCGAAGTAATGATGTTCGCAGCAAAGTAGATGATGCGCTCTAGGTCCTTTGGAGCAAGATCCAGCAGGTAGCCCAGACGGGAAGGAACACCCTTGAAGTACCAAATGTGAGTAACGGGCGCGGCCAACTCAATGTGGCCCATGCGCTCACGACGCACCTTGGACTTGGTGACCTCAACACCACAGCGCTCACAAATAATGCCCTTGTAACGGACACGCTTGTACTTACCGCACTGGCACTCCCAGTCACGGGTAGGACCGAAGATGCGCTCACAGAAAAGGCCATCCTTTTCCGGCTTCAACGTACGGTAGTTAATGGTCTCAGGCTTCTTGACCTCGCCCTTAGACCAACGGCGAATATCGTCGGCCGTAGCCAGACCAATACGAAGCTCGTCGAAGAGGTTTACGTCGAACACGTAACTTCTCCCTTTCATCCTCCCTAATAGGAGGAAGTTGAGTGGCTTTTAAATGTCTTCATTCACACAGTGCGGCTTCTCCTATGAAGCGATACAACACTCTGTGGATTTCTTGCCTCGCACCCCTGCCCACTACCGGCTCCACAGTTGTCGGGAGCATAGGCAGCAAGAGTGCGAGACCTTCAGCTTTTACCTTGCTAAATGCTAAGCGATGTCTGCGGAAGAATTCTCATCACGAGACAAGTTAATGCCCAATGATGAACCAGCTTCCATGTCGTCTTCATCCGTACCGGATAGCTCCATTGGAGTGCCATCGGCAGAAAGAACCTCAACATTGAGACACAGCGACTGCAATTCCTTCAGCAACACCTTAAAGGATTCTGGAATACCAGGATCCGGAATGTTGTCACCCTTAACAATCGCTTCATAGACCTTCACACGGCCAACCACGTCATCAGACTTGATGGTCAAAAGCTCCTGCAGAGTGTAGGCAGCACCGTATGCCTGCATTGCCCACACCTCCATTTCGCCGAAGCGCTGGCCACCGAACTGGGCCTTACCACCCAGTGGCTGCTGGGTAATCATGGAGTAAGGACCTGTGGAACGAGCGTGAATCTTCTCATCAATGAGGTGGTGCAGCTTCAAGATGTACATGTAGCCCACCGAAACTGGGTACTGGTAAGGCTCACCCGAACGTCCATCGAACAATTGGGTCTTACCAGTCTCATCGACCATGACATCGCCATCGCGGTTTGGCTTCGAGGAAGCCAACAGACGGGAAACCTCTTCATTGGAAGCACCGTCGAACACTGGGGTTGCGGTCAAGGAATTTGCTGGAACATCGTAAAGCTCTTCCGGCAAGGTCTTGAGCAAGTCAGCATTCTTTGGATCCTCGGTATCCACAGTCCAACCGGTGTGAGCCAGCCAACCAAGGTGAGTTTCCAACACCTGACCAATGTTCATACGACGAGGAACACCATGCGTGTTCAAGATGACGTCTACAGGAGTACCGTCTGCCATGAATGGCATGTCTTCTGGAGGCAAGATCTTGCCCACAACACCCTTGTTACCGTGGCGACCAGCCAGCTTATCGCCGTCCTGAATCTTACGCTTTTGTGCCACGTAAACGCGGATCATCTCATTGACACCAGGTGCTAGGTCATCGTCATCTTCACGGGAGAAGCGAGCAACGCCAATGACCTTGCCTACCTCACCGTGAGGAACCTTCATAGAGGTGTCGCGGACTTCGCGTGCCTTCTCACCGAAGATAGCGCGCAACAGACGCTCTTCTGGAGTCAGCTCAGTCTCACCCTTTGGTGTGACCTTACCCACCAGGATGTCGCCTGCACGGACGTCTGCACCGATGCGAACAATACCGCGGTCATCCAAGTCACGAAGAACGTCTTCAGAAACATTTGGAATCTCACGAGTGATCTCTTCTGCACCCAGCTTGGTGTCACGAGCATCAATCTCGTGCTCCTCAATGTGGATAGAGGTCAAGATGTCCTCTTCTACAATGCGCTGGTTCAAAATGATAGCGTCCTCGTAGTTGTGACCTTCCCAAGGCATAAATGCAACAAGGAGGTTACGTCCCAAGGACATTTCACCGTTGTGGGTACCTGGGCCATCGGCAAGCACCTGGCCTGCCTCAACGCGCTCCCCCATGGAAACCAATGGGGTCTGGTTGTAGTTGGTGCCCTGGTTGGTGCGCTCAAACTTGCGCAGCATGTAGGTGTCACGGATGCCGTCATCACCCATGATGGTGATGAGGTCAGCGTTAACGTTTTCTACAACACCGGCCTTTGGCGTAATAACCAAGTCACCAGCGTCATAAGCGGCGCGCAGCTCCATACCGGTACCAACAAAAGGTGCCTCAGAGCGAACCAGCGGCACTGCCTGGCGCTGCATGTTAGCACCCATCAGCGCACGGTTCGCGTCATCGTGCTCCAAGAACGGAATCATTGCCGTTGCAACAGAAACCATCTGGCGAGGGGAAACATCAACGTAGTCAACACCCTTGCCGTCAGTAACTCCGATGTCACCATCTTTGAGGCGAACTTCGATACGGTCGCCGACGATGTTGCCATCAGCGTCCTGCTCAACCTCAGCCTGCGCAATAGCGTAACGGTCTTCTTCATCAGCAGTCAGGTATTCAACCTTATCTGTGACACGACCGTCTTCTACCTTGCGGTAAGGAGTCTCGATGAAACCAAAGGCGTTGACACGAGCGTACGAAGCCAAAGAACCGATAAGACCAATGTTTGGGCCTTCCGGAGTCTCAATTGGGCACATACGGCCGTAGTGAGATGGGTGAACGTCTCGAACCTCAATACCCGCGCGTTCACGGGACAGACCACCCGGACCCAACGCGGACAAACGACGCTTGTGCGTCAGACCAGACAAGGAGTTGTTGTGGTCCATAAACTGCGACAGCTGCGACGTACCGAAGAACTCGCGGATAGACGCAGACACAGGGCGAACGTTAATCAGGGAGGTCGGCGTAATGGACTCAGCATCCTGAGTGGTCATGCGCTCACGAACAACGCGCTCCATGCGGGAAAGACCAACACGGACCTGGTTTTGAATCAACTCACCAACGGTGCGCAGACGACGGTTACCAAAGTGGTCGATGTCATCGGTGCTAATAGGAATGGTGTCACCATTTGGTGCCAACATCTCACGCTCACCGGCGTGCAGACGTACTAAGTACTCGAGGGTAACTGCGATGTCTTCTTCAGTCAGGGTCATCAAACCATCATGGTCACCGCCCAGACCGAGCTTGCGGTTGACCTTGTAACGGCCCACACGTGCCAAGTCATAGCGCTTTGCACGGAAGAAGGAGTTATCCAGCAACGACTGAGCCAAGTCGCGAGTTGGCTGCTCACCTGGACGCTGCTTGCGGTAGATTTCCAGCAATGCTTCGTCGGTGTTCGCAATGCCGTCTGACTCTAGAGTTGTCATCATCAACTCAGAGAATCCAAAACGGTCGCGGATCTGCTGCTCAGTCCAACCCAAGGCCTTCAGCAGTACGGTTACAGGCTGACGACGCTTGCGGTCAATACGCACACCAACGGTGTCGCGCTTGTCCACATCGAACTCCAACCATGCACCACGGGAAGGGATGACCTTCACGGAATGCAATGGACGCTCGGTGGATTTATCGATCGTCTGATCGAAGTAAACACCAGGGGAACGCACCAGCTGCGAAACAACAACACGCTCGGTGCCGTTGACGATGAAGGTGCCCTTTTCTGTCATCATTGGGAAATCACCAATGAAGACAGTCTGGGATTTAATTTCCTGAGTGTCGTTGTTAATAAACTCTGCGGTCACATAAAGCGGCGCGGAGTAGTTAATGTCTTTTTCTTTGCACTCGTCGACGGTGTTTTTCACCGGCTCAAAGCGTGGCTCAGAAAGCGACAAAGACATGTTGCCGGAGTAGTCCTGAATTGGGGACAACTCTTCCAAGATGTCTTCAAGGCCAGAGGTGATGCGGGCGTCTGCGCCGCGCTCTTCCTGCTGGCGCTCACGCCACTCGGGCGTGCCGATGAGCCATGCAAAAGAATCTAATTGTAGATCTAACAAGCCCGGAACCGAGATTGGTTCGCTAATTTTCGCGAACGAATAACGCTTCGGGGCTCCAGGGATATTGGCCACTGACTTGGTCTGGCGGGAGACTGCCAAGATGGGTCCTTCCAGCACCTCACGCGATAATAACTTGTCAAGAACCACCTCGACAGCATTACCGCTGGTAGATTTAGCATTCGGTCTGCTGTGGAACGTCCGGGTTCAGGAAGCACAAAATCACCCTGTCAAATCGGTTTTACCATCACCGTTTGCAAGGCTAAATGTACACTGAAGATCCGGTTTCCAGCGCAACAGTCAACAATAGCGGAACTATCTCCCGTTGTAAAGCGTTCACCGTATCTTTTTACAGAGATCAACAAGGACTCCGTAATTCCACCCCTATTACTTTGTCTGCTGAATCTGCCGAGCGAGGATACCGCCGCGGCTGCAATGCGGAAAATGTATCACGCCGGCACGGCAATTACGAAACCTGCCATGCCTTAACGGTAGAATTTAGCCCCATGCACTCCACGTCACGACTTGTATCCTTATTGATTTTAGGAATCGGTGTAGCCCTCATGGCCGCGGGTTTTCTTGCCCCTCGGTTTTATCATGCCGGCGACCGACTCCCTTTGGATGCAACTGCGCTGACGTATACGCTGACTGACACCAACGGCGCAGCCCAGATTCTCTCTGCGGAAGGCTCGTCGCCGTATGAAGGTCCGGTTACCTCAAACTTCCATGTGGACATTCAAGAGCCTGCCGATGCCACCTCGGCCACCGTTCGCATTGGTGAATCCACTTTCCGCGGGGAGGAAACTGCAAACAATCTTCTAAATGCCAACGTGTGGACCTTGTCCATCGACCGCACGACAGGAGAGGCCCTCTCCCCCGCCGCCATCAACCACACGTTAGCTTTTCCCGCCGCGGAAATCCCCGTCGAGGGCTATGTGGTGAAATTCCCTGCGAATGCGGAAAAGACCACCTACCCAGTTATGGACACCACGCTGCGTCAACCGCGCGATGCCGTCTTTGAAGAAGAGCTTTCCATGTCCGGTCGGACCATTTACCGCTACCATCAAGAAATTGAGCCGGTCAACGTTGCCACGATTTATGCCAGCGCATTCAGCACCACCACTATGGAACAGGCGCCAGCCACAACTACCGGCTATTACTACCATTCCGGCAATCGCGACTTCTTTGTAGACCAGCAAACAGGCATCATCGTAGGTATTTCCGCGGATATTGATGACTACTATGCTGACCGCGAAGGAAATCGCGGCCCCACTGCCTTGCGTTTAAATGCTGCTACCACGGACTCCCAGCAAGCAGAGCTCATCGAGCTAGCCAAGTCTGTGCCCTCCCAAAAGGCTTTTGAGATGGTTCGCCTTGGCCTTATCCTCGGCGGCGCGGCGCTTTCCCTCATAGGCGTTCTAGGTCTGTTTCTTCCACACCGCAAGGCTGCGCGCTAATAAAGACGCACCCTAAGCTCGCTACAGTCCGACCCCCATGCAGCCAGACAAGGGCTTGTGCTTGCCGATACCACCACCACGAATAAGCTCACGGCACGAATAGGCTCACGGCTCGATTGCTAGAACCTAAATATTGGGCTGGGGAGGCATCGTCAAGCTCTGCTGCACGCTCTCAAGACAACAAAAACGGCGTTCCCATAAGCGGGAACGCCGTTTTAAATCTATCTGCTTGGAAGCAAATAAGCTCTAAATTACTTGAGCTCGATGGTTGCGCCAGCTTCTTCGAGCTTAGCCTTTGCAGCCTCTGCGTCTTCCTTGCTTGCACCCTCGAGGATAGCCTTAGGAGCAGCCTCAACCAGCTCCTTAGCTTCCTTCAGGCCCAGGCCGGAAACGATCTCGCGGACAACCTTAATAACGCCGATCTTCTTTGCGCCTGCGTCAGCCAAGATAACGTCGAACTCGTCCTTCTCCTCTGCAGCACCTGCGTCTGCACCTGGAGCAGCAGCAGCTACAGCAGCAACTGGAGCAGCAGCGGTAACTTCAAATACCTCTTCGAATTCCTTAACGAACTCGGAGAGCTCGATGAGGGTCATTTCCTTGAAAGCTTCGATGAGCTCGTCTTTGGTGAGCTTAGCCATGATTGGCATCCTTTCCTTTGGTGGAATCGTAGATTCCGAAATTTATGATTGTGATACGCACGAAAAGAGTGCGATTTTAGGCTTCCTTCTTCTCCTGCAGTGCAGCCGCAAGGCGTGCAACCTGAGAAGCAGGGGCGTTGAACAGGCCTGCGGCCTTTGCCAAGTTGCCCTTCATAGCGCCAGCCAGCTTTGCGAGGGTTGTCTCGCGGTTGTCCAGCTCAGCGATGGCCTTAACCTGGTCAGCAGTGAGTGCATTGCCGTCCATGTAGCCACCCTTGACGACGAACGCTTCGTTGTCAGAAGCGAACTTCTTCATAACCTTGGCAGCGTCAACAGCTTCGCCCTTAATGAAGGCAATAGCGGTTGGGCCGGTTAGAAGGTCATCAAGGCCTTCGATGCCAGCTTCGTTGGCAGCGATCTTGAAGAGGGTGTTCTTGGCGACGGAGTACTCGACATCAAAGCCTAGATCGCCGCGCAGCTGCTGGAGCTGAGCAACAGTCAAGCCACGGTACTCGGTAAGAACGAAGGAGCTCGCACCAGCGATCTTCTCCTTGAGCTCAGCCAAGTCAGCGGTGTTCTTTGGATTTGCCATGTTGTACTCGCCTCCTTTCAAAACATCTCTTTTGTTTCCGCCGAGACTTCCACCAGGTCAGAAGTTAACTTCTAACATGAAAAAAGCCTCGTACAAGAGCACGAGGCGCACAATCACAAACCTTAAAAGGCGTGGTGGGTGTGCAACAAGCAACTCCTGCGTGGGCTGCCCCTTGAGGTGGGGACCTTCGATCCGGTCTTCGGATAACCAACGGTCTTCGGTGAAACTTGAGCACGGCACTATAGTGCCGTTCAAACTTCGGTGCATAGCCTAACACCTTTTCCCTTCACAACAAAATCGCTTCTACATGTTGGAAAAGTCGCAGGCTACACGCGCAAAACCACCCCTTGCCTGACTTTGAGAACAAGACAAGCAAGGGGTGGTTAGAAAGTAACTCACTTACCCCAAGTGCAAGGGGTAAGAAAGATTTACTCTGCGTAGTTCTTCTGTACAGAAGCGTCTACTGGGATACCAGGACCGTTGGTGGTGGACAAGGTAACCTTCTTCAGGTAAACACCCTTGGAAGAAGATGGCTTAATACGCAGGATTTCCTCAATGAGGGCGCCGTAGTTCTCAGCCAGCTTTTCAGCGTCGAAGGATGCCTTACCAATAACAGCGTGCAGATTAGAAGCCTTGTCAACGCGGAAGGTGATCTTACCGCCCTTAACCTCAGCAACAGCCTTGGCAACGTCTGCGGTTACGGTGCCGGTCTTTGGGTTTGGCATCAAACCACGTGGACCCAAGACACGTGCAACGCGGCCTACCTTAGCCATCTGGTCTGGGGTTGCAATTGCAACGTCGAAGTCCAGGTTGCCGTTGTTGATAGCCTCAAGGAGCTCTTCGGTGCCGACGATGTCTGCGCCAGCTTCCTTGGCCTCAGTTGCTTTGTCGCCTTCAGCGAAGACAGCAACGCGAACGTCCGTACCAGTACCGTGTGGCAAAGATACGGTACCGCGAACCAGCTGGTCAGCCTTACGTGGGTCAACGCCCAAGCGGATTGCCACGTCAACGGTTGCGTCGTAGTTCTTGGAAGCGGTTTCCTTAGCCAGCTTGGTTGCCTCGATTGGGCGGTACAGGCGGGACTTGTCAACCAGCTCAGCGGCTGCCTTGTAAGCCTTGGAGTTTTTGCTCATGAAAAATCAATTCCTTGTTGTAGAGATTGCTGTGGTGTTTAGCGGGCCGGAGCTGGCCCTGCCACATGAAGTTTTATTCTGGTGCGCCGTCAACAACGATGCCCATGGAACGTGCGGTACCAGCGATGATACGTGCACCGTTCTCAATGTCACGAGCGTTGATGTCCTCGAACTTGGTCTGTGCAATTTCCTTGCACTGGTCCCAAGTCACGGAGCCGACCTTATCGGTGTGAGGAACGCCGGAGCCCTTCTTCAAGCCAGCAGCCTTAAGCAGCAGCTTGGCTGCTGGTGGGGACTTCAGCTTGAAGTCGAAGGTACGGTCTTCGTAGACGGTGATTTCTACAGGGATGACGTTGCCGCGCATGGATTCAGTTGCAGCATTGTAAGCCTTGCAGAATTCCATGATGTTAACGCCGTGCGCACCCAATGCAGGACCAACTGGTGGTGCTGGGTTTGCAGCGCCTGCTTCGATCTGCAGCTTGATAAAGCCGGAGACTTTTTTCTTCTTAGGAGCCATCGAATTACCTCAATTCCTAGATACCGAGTTCTGCCACGATGAATAACAGTTCTCGTCCGGATGCCAAGATTTAAGCCTCAGCCACCGGGGATTAAAAGTTTTACAAAGATGTCGAAAATGAAAATCGACGTATGCTGCCCTGTTAAGAGCACACACGTCGATTTATCTTAGGGCAGTGTTAGCACATTCCCCAAATTGCGTTTAGTTAATTCGCTCGATGTCATTAGGTGACAACTCGACTGGGGTTTCACGGCCGAAGATAGACACCAGACCTTCCATCTTGCCTGTTTCTGGATCAATTGCAGAGATGGTTGCGGAAACAGAGGCCAATGGTCCGGACAAAATGGTCACAGCCTCGCCTACTTGGTAGTCGTGCTGTAGGGCCTTCTTTTCTTCCTGCTCCGGCAAAGCAATGACCTGGTCGCCCTCGGCATCGGCAGCAACTGGTGTGCCAGCTGTAGTTTCCTTAGGCATTAGGAACTTAGCAACGTCGCGGTGTTTGACTGGAGTGGCGTTTCCTTCATTGCCCACGAAGCTGGTCACACCTGGGGTGTCACGAACTACTGACCAAGCGGCATCATTGAGGTCCATACGCACAAGGACGTAGCCCGGCAAAAGCTTGCGTTTTACAATCTTTTTCTTGCCGTCTTTGTTTTCTAGAACCTGCTCAACTGGCACAACAACATCAAAGATGGAGTCTTCTACCTCGAGGGTTTGTGCACGCATATCAAGGTTGGTCTTTACCTTGTTCTCGTAACCGGAGTAGCACTGAATAATAAACCACTGACCAGGGAGCTTCTTGAGCTCCTTAGTGTATTCACGCAAACGGCGACGGTAATCTCCGCCCTCTTCGTCGGCGGCGTCGGCATCGACAGCCTCAGCGTTGGCTGCGGACGTCTCGGCATCGGCAGCCCCTGCTGGCTCGGCTTCGGCAATGGTTTCTTCTGCCTGCGCGGCAGCATCTTCGCTCGCTACGTCTTCATGTGCAGCCTCAGCTTCTGCCGCTGCTTCAGCAGCCTGCTCCTGCACAGACTCAATCAGTGCTTGCTCCACAGAGGTGCCCAAGGTTTCATCAGTGTTTGCAACGTTGTCTTCGCTCATAATCTTTTCCATTCTTGTCTTAAAAGCGTGCACTGTAGTCAAAGGCATTCGCCTTCTCATGTGCCGTCTCATCGAGCCGATACCCCGAAGTAGATGCGCTTAAGTCTAGTGCAATAAATTATCCCGCTGTTCCTCGTGGTGAGGATTCAGCGGGATAGAAGTTTTTCTGTGCGCAATCATAGCATACAAAAGCGCGCAATTTCTACGCCACACGCTTGCTTGTCGATGCCCCTATTTAGCGAACCAGCGCCCACTCGACGCCTTGACCAGCCAAGGTATCAATGGTGAATACCAACGCGGTTAGAACAATCAAGAAGCCAAAGACAACCAAGGTGTAATTGACCATCTCACGGGTAGTAGGCCACACAACCTTTTTCATCTCAGAAACAACCTCAGGGATGAAAGAGCCTGCCCCACCACCTGGGGTCCCATCGGAGCTTTCATTCGCATCTACGCGAACTACGCGCTTTTCTTCATAAGACGCAGTGGAGGTTTCCGCAGCGCCAGACAGCTGACGTTTGCCAGTTGGGCGTGCTGCACCAGTATTGTCAGTCACGGCGTTCAAGTCTCCCTAAAACGTAAAAGATTTTAACCTTGCCAAGTCTAGCAAGCCGCCATAGCTGACGGCAAAAGACCCTGCCATTGATCAAGGCTTGAAAAGCTCAACCATGACAGGGTCCCATGTAATTTGCAGGGGCGACAGGAC
This sequence comes from Corynebacterium sp., assembly GCA_034091885.1. Lineage (GTDB taxonomy): Bacteria > Actinomycetota > Actinomycetes > Mycobacteriales > Mycobacteriaceae > Corynebacterium. The sequence goes on along the minus strand of JAXFXA010000103.1, from coordinate 309 downwards.
TCGAACCTGCAACCTACGGTTTTGGAGACCGTTGCGCTACCAATTGCGCCACGCCCCTTCGGCGTTATGAACTCTACCAGAGCGTAGAATCCGCGGGAAAAATCCGTGTGGAAATTCTCTTAGCAGAACACTCTGATGAAGTTAAACCCGGTAGCGATGGCGAGAATTGAACTCGCGACACAGCGATTATGAGTCGCTTGCTCTACCACTGAGCTACACCGCCCGAACATATCTAACTAACGTTAAACATGAACAGAGCCCCCTGACAGAATCGAACTGTCGACCTTTTCCTTACCATGGAAACGCTCT
>JAXFXA010000102.1:0-8269 GCA_034091885.1 Corynebacterium sp. | reverse complement strand
ATGATCTCCTTGCACAAGCATTTGCAGACCATGACGTCACAACTACTAAGGGGAAACCATCACCGACCCTTGGATCCTCTAATTCAGAAGGTAGTCTTGCTAATTCGGCGGATTCCGCAGGTGATGGAAATGAAACCGCACCCACATTGGGTGATCTAGAACTTGCTGAGCGTAACGCCTTTAGGCGCGTTACTCGTCAGACTTCGATTCGTGCAGAAGATACCACCGATGGCTACGAGGTGGAGTACCGAAAGCTGCGCCTCGAGCAAGTTATTTTGGTCGGCGTGTGGACAGAGGGCACCGTCGCAGAGGTCGAGGCTGCAATGGATGAGCTAGCCGCGTTGACTGAAACCGCCGGCGCGGAAATTGTTGAGATGCTCTACCAAAAGCGCGACAAACCAGATCCGGGTACTTTCATTGGTTCCGGTAAAGTCCAGGAATTAAAAGGTATCGTCGAAGCAACCGGAGCCGATACTGTAATTTGCGATGGTGAACTCAACCCCGGGCAGTTGTCAGCTCTGGAGCGCGCCTTAAACACGAAGGTCATTGACCGCACCATGTTAATTTTGGATATCTTTGCTCAGCACGCGAAGTCTAAAGAGGGCAAAGCCCAGGTTTCGCTTGCTCAGTTGGAATACCTCTACACCCATACTCGTGGTTGGGGTGGAAATCTCTCACGTCAGGGTGGTGGCCGCGCTGGTTCCAATGGTGGTGTGGGTCTGCGTGGACCTGGTGAAACCAAGATTGAGTCTGACCGCCGCCGTATTCGAACGGAAATGGCTCGTTTGCGCAAAGAACTTAAGGGCATGAAGACAGCGCGTGAAGTTAAGCGTGCTCAGCGCCAACGTTCCACCGTTCCACAAATTGCGATTGCAGGCTACACCAACGCAGGTAAGTCTTCATTGATCAATGCCATCACCGGTGCGGGTGTTCTGGTTGAGGATGCATTGTTTGCGACTCTGGATCCAACAACTCGAAAAGGTGAGTTGGGCGATGGCCGCCAGGTGGTTCTCACAGATACTGTGGGGTTTGTTCGCCATCTACCAACTCAACTGGTGGAAGCCTTTAAGTCCACTCTGGAAGAGGTTTTCAGCGCGGACTTGATGTTGCACGTGGTAGACGGGTCTGATCCATTCCCGCTAAAACAGATTGAAGCAGTTAATAAAGTCATTTATGACATCGCTAAGGAAACAGGCGAGACTCCACCACCGGAGATTGTCGTCATTAATAAGATCGATGCCGCAGACGATCTGGTTTTGGCTGAAATCCGTCATGCGCTCGACCGTGACAATGTGGTGTATGTCTCAGCTCACACCGGTGAAGGTATCTCTGAGCTTTCTGCTCGCGTTGAACTGTTTCTCAATTCTTTGGACAGTCACGTCCAACTGCTCGTACCGTTTACGCGCGGCGACGTAGTGTCGAAAGTTCATGCCACCGGTACTGTCTTGGAAGAGACTTACACAGAAGACGGGACGTTCATTGACGTTCGAGTTCCTGCGCAGGTAGCAAATGAGCTGAGTGAGTTTGTCACTAACTCATAAACGCATTTTTGGGTTGACGTTAGGTATTTAGATTCACGTGGGCAATAATTATGGTCCGTGAGCATATTATTTGGATGGACCGTCCACGGAGATGGAAAGAGCATTAAACCAGGTGCTGTTGTAGCGCCTGAAGAGCGGTTGAACTGGCTGCGTACAGTGGGCATTGGCATGCAGCACGTAGTTGCTATGTTTGGTGCTACGTTGCTGGTTCCTACTCTAACGGGTTTCCCAGTAAATACCACGCTGCTGTTCTCGGGTTTAGGCACTATTATCTTTTTGCTTCTTACCCGCAATAAGTTGCCGTCTTATTTGGGCTCATCGTTTGCGTTTATCGCGCCACTTACTGCCTCCCAGCAGTACGGGATAGGTGCTCAAGCAGGCTCGGTGCTAGTTACGGGTGTCTGTTTGATGGCGATTGGTTTTGTGGTTAAGGCTGCTGGCCGTCGTGTAATTGATGCCGTAATGCCTCCAGCGGTGACTGGTGCAATTGTTGCGTTAATCGGTCTCAACCTAGCACCTGTGGCAACACAGAATTTCCAAACTCAGCCGCTAGTAGCTGCGGTTACTTTAATCGTCATTGTGTTTTGTACTGTGGCTGGTCGCGGTATGGTAGCTCGTCTTGGAATTTTGATTGGGGTCATTGTTGGTTGGATCTTTGCAGCCTTAACCGGAAATCTAGGTGAAGGAGCTCACCAGGCAGTGTCTTCTGCGGCGTGGGTTGGCCTCCCTCAATTTCATGCACCCGAGTTTCATTTTTCCGCCATAGTTATTGCGCTGCCGGTCTTGGTTGTGCTGGTTGCAGAAAATATCGGCCACGTGAAGGCTGTGAGTGAAATGACTGGGCGTGACCTCAATGGACTTACCGGAGATGCGTTGATCGCTGATGGTCTTGCCACAGCATTGGCTGGAAGCGGGGGAGGATCTGGCACTACAACCTATGCAGAGAATATCGGTGTGATGGCCGCAACGCGCGTCTATTCGACGGCGGCGTATTGGGTGGCAGCATTAACAGCTATAGCTCTTGCATTCATTCCTAAGTTCGGTGCACTTATTTTTACAATTCCTCAAGGCGTCCTAGGTGGGGCTACCTTAGTTTTGTACGGACTCATCGGCATGCTCGGTGTAAGAATTTGGCAGGATAACAAGGTCAATTTCAACAACCCTGTGAACTTGACATGTGCGGCCATTGCCTTGGTAGCGGGAATTGGCAACCTCACTTTGGATATAGGTGGCATTCAACTCGAAGGTATTGCTTGGGGATCGGTGGGGATAATTGTTGTTTATCCAATTGTGCAGCGTCTGTATGCCACCATGGGTGAAGGACAACAGGCGCGGTATTAATGCGCAATATAATGTGTGAGATCTGGCCAGCGGCTTGTGCTATGAGCCGCCTACGACGTGAGGATTAGACAATGGAATTTGTCATTGAAGAAGTACCCGCCCATTTGGTGCTAGCACGCCGCGCGGTGGTGGAAGTTGCAAATTTAGGCGACTTCTTTGGCCCTGTTTATGATCATCTCGTAGAAATCTGTGATGCGGCAGGAGTAGAGATCACTGGTTGCCGCGCATACTATTTCTCGGGAGGAGAAAGCGGTTCTATCGATGTAGCGGCAGCTTTTACTGTCCCAGAGGAAGCCGCTGATGCCTTACGCGCAGTATTGGATCATATTGAGCAATCCGATGAAGAAACTGCGCTCATTCAAGATGCACAAGATTTGCCAGGACTTTTAAGCCTCAATCACTACCCTGCAAAAAGTGCTGCGGTCATCGACCATGCAGGGGCCTATGATGAGCTAGGCAGCGTATGGAATGAGTTTGCTCAGTCTCTAGCTGCTGAAGAAATCACCGTTGAGGAAACTTCTTTCGAAGATTACATTGCTATGGGCGATGAAGCAGGTATGGAGCCCTACACCAAGTTGTATTGGTTCATTGCCAAATAAAAATAGCGCCGCAGTGCATCGGCAAGCTTTTATAGCTTAGCGATGCCACGCGGCGCCTGCGGCCAAAAGACCTAAGCTTATGGCACGAAGTGTATTCTAGGCGTCGAGGTCTTGCTCGATCAACGAGGCAATCTTTTCAACTGCTTCGGCGTTTTCTGAAGTCACGGTGACTTCGTCGCCTTGCTCTGCCCCCAGCGCCATAATCATTAGCGATGAGGTGGCGTCGGTCTCATCGTCATCTTCTTCGCCAACTAGAGCCAAGAAAATGTCTTCATCAAAGTGCGCAGCGGCATCGGCGATGATGGACGCAGGGCGAGCGTGCAAACCAACGGAAGAGCCAACTTTGACGGTCTTTGAAGGCATGAGGATAATTTCCTTTCAATGTAAAGCTTTATGACTTAAAGACATTGATACTCACCACGATGGCGAGTGCCCTGTCTCAAAGGAGTCTTGTGATTACAGTCTAGTGCACCACGAGTTAGACCATGTCATCGCAATCACCGAATTGATGTAGATAATCAATCAAAAAGCCTTTGCGGAATGGTTAGTTTCTATCTAACACGCCATACATCTGCGCCAGTATGGATGAGCTGGCTGGGAGAAGGAATCGTTGTTCCCGGCAATGCGGCAGCTGCTGCGCCGTAGGAGACTGCGAGTCGTAGTGATTCGGCAAATCCTGCACCGTCCTCACGCGCCAATAAATATCCGGATAACGCTGAATCACCTGCGCCGACAGTGGAGACCACGGTAACTGCTGGGGAAGTAGCTACCCAGACCCCAGATTTATTGGCCAAGACAGCACCGGCAGGACCTAAAGTTGCTAAAACTTCCGGAACTCCACGATCTATCGCCTCGCAAACAGCCGCAATGGCTAACGAGTAATCACCACCAATCGCTGCTATTTCTATTTGTTCCCCATCGCGCGATACAAATTGGCCGAGTTCGACTGAGTTTGGTTTGATGAGGTCAGGAGCGGCCACTTTAAGGTGTGATTGGAGGGAATGCAGTGGCGCGTCCGAAGTATCTACAGCAATGCGTACCTGTGGATTTGCGCGACGAATTTCTCCAATCGCTTGGGTATAAAAATCTGAATCTAAACCAGCAGGTAAAGATCCCCCCATCACGACCCATTGTGCGCAGGAGCTAGCGCTTGCAATGGCCGATAATAGTTCAGTCTGGATGGAGGAATCGAGGCGGGGGCCTGGACCATTGAGTTTGGTTGTTCGCCCATCAGGTTCGGTGAGAGCAGTATTGGTGCGAACATAGCCGCTTATTTCAATGTTGCGAAAGGCAATGCCGGTTTCCCCAATAAATGAAAGCAACGGATCTGTCCCGCTGCAGGGAAACATTGCAAGTGAATCTTTGCCTGCTAGATAAATAGCGCGCGCTACATTGATTCCCTTTCCGCCAGCGACATGGGACATGTTGCTGGCACGATTGACCGCACCGACGTTGAGTACGCTAGGTAGAGACACAGTGGCGTCAATACTGGGATTCGGAGTGATGGTCACAATCATGTCTGCGCTGATTTCTTTAATTAATTAGCTATATTGGAATATAATTAAGATTTGGAAAGTGGTCCTATTCAGGTTTGATAGCACCGGAGATCCTAGTTTGGTTTAGCCTTCTGGGGTGTCTTACGCATAGTGCATCTAATTCTCAGTGCTGCGCTTAATAGCTTGATTATCGTCTGGAAATTTCTGTTTGTAAAGAAAAAACGGAAGCCATCCGGTGTAAACGGACCGTTAGTCACCTAATCTCACACAATTCAACACTGATTTGGCATGTGTTTTCTCAATGCCTCAAGGGAGAAAAATATGGAAAACGTGGCATCTCACGCTATTAAAGGCACTGGCGTGGTTGCAGGGGTGGCCTTCGCACCGGCTATGTGGGTGCGTCCTCGGCCTGAACTTCCCCAGCCTTCCGTGCCGATTGCTGAAGACCAGCGCGAAGGTGAGTTTGCACGTTTCCAAGCTGCTGCTGAAACTGTGGCTTTGCGGCTCGAGCACAGAGCTTCCACAGCAATCGGACACGCCAAGGAAGTTTTGAGCGCAACTGCAGGGATGGTACGTGACCGCGGTTGGCACAAAACCGTGAAGAAGAATGTTAATAGCGGTCAGACAGCCGAATACGCAGTAGTGGGAGCTACTGACCGATTTGTCTCCATGTTCGAAGCCGCCGGTGGGCTAATGGCGGAGCGAACAACCGATCTGAAAGATGTTCGGGACAGAGTCATCGCAGAACTTCGAGGCGAGGATGAGCCTGGACTTCCTCACATTGAGACTGAAGCTGTTTTGTTTGCTGATGATCTAGCACCGGCAGACACCGCAACTTTAGATACTTCTCATATCAAAGCACTGGTGACAGAACTGGGCGGCCCGACTAGCCACACCGCAATTATTGCGCGTCAATTGGATATTCCTTGCATCGTGGCGGTCGGTGCCAAGTTGCGTGAGATTGACAGTGCTACGCAAGTTTTTGTTGATGGCGCTTTGGGGACAATCACAGTTGGCTCCGATGAGGATATAGCTCGCGACGCAGTAGCCGAATACCGCAAGCGTGCTCAAAGAGTTGCGCAGTGGACGGGTCCCTGCCAAACCCGCGACGGGCATAGGGTGCAACTTTTAGCCAACGTTGCAGATGGAAATGCTGCGCGATTGGCGGCTGGTTCCCAAGCTGAGGGCATTGGCTTGTACCGAACAGAGCTGTCGTTCTTGTCTGCTAATAGTGAGCCTTCGGTGGACTCGCAGGCCGCGGTTTATGCGAAAGTCTTTCAGGCATTCCCTGAATCCAAGGTCGTTTTCCGCACTCTTGATGCAGGGTCAGACAAGCCAATTTCCTATGCAACGCTTAGCGATGAAGACAATCCCGCACTCGGTGTCCGTGGCCTGCGAATTGCTAGGGATAACGAGCAGCTCTTAACGCGGCAGTTAGATGCTATTGCGCAGGCTTCGGCGCAGCGCGAAGAGCAAGCACAAACGTGGGTGATGGCACCGATGGTAGCAACTGCCGGTGAGGCGCAATGGTTTGCGGGACTGTGCCGTGAGCGTGGCCTAGTTCCGGGCGCGATGATTGAGGTTCCTGCGGCCGCAATTATGGCGGATACAATCATGCCCCATCTTGATTTTGTATCTATTGGCACCAATGACCTGACGCAGTACACCATGGCTGCAGATAGATTGTCGCCGCAATTGGCATATCTCACGGATCCTTGGCAACCGGCCGTACTGCGCCTAATTCAGCGTACGTGTAACAGCGGAAGTGAAAATGAGATTCCAGTCGGAGTGTGCGGTGAGGCTGCTGCTGACCCGATGTTGGCCTGTGTATTGGTTGGACTTGGCGTAAATTCACTGTCTGCGGCGGCAACTGCGCTTGCTGGGGTCGGGGCTCAACTGTCAGAAGTGACTCTGCGAGATTGTCAACGCATGGCAGAAGTAGCAATTAATGCGCTAGGAGCTCCAGAAGCCCGTGAATCAGTACGCGAACTTTTGGCCGAACTAGCTGCTGTTGCCGACTAGAAAGCAGTTGAGTTTCGCTGGTGCTTAGGTTGCGTTTGATAGGAATTAAGCGCCAGTGACAACCACTACTTCAATTTCCCGCTCACGTAGTGCGTCGAGGAAAATCTCGGAGGCTCCATCGTCGGTGATGACAACGTCAATATCAGAAATCGGCGCAAAACTGACAAGATAATCGGTGCCCAGTTTGGAAGAGTCACACAAAACCACGACCTTATGAGCATTGGTAACAAAAGCTGATTTGATGGCGGCTTCTTGAGCATCAGCAGTAGAAAGTCCGTGATCTAGTGTCAGCGCATTGGTTCCAACGAATGCGACATCAGCGCGAAGCAGCGCCATTGTCCGCAAAGCTGTATCTCCTACGACAGCTTGGGTAATAGCGCGCACGGTCCCGCCCAATAGTTGCACGTCGTGAAGTCCGCTATGTGCTAGTGACAGAGCAATAGGTAAGCTATTGGAGACGATGGACAGATGGTGAAACGCCGGATTCTGGCCAATAAGATCGGCGACTGCGTTAGTCGTTGTACCTGCGTCTAAGAAAATGCTGCCGGTCGATTGCGGGAGGTAATCAATGGCAGCGCGTGCGATGGCCAATTTTGCACTTGGTGCAGATTTGAGGCGTGACTCTAAGGTGAACTCGGCAGTTTGGAAAGACTGGGAAGCCACTGCACCACCATGAACGCGATGAACGACACCGTCGCGGTCTAATACTGCTAGATCACGACGAATAGTTTCAGCCGTTACATCGAATTTCTCCGATAACTCGGTGACATTTACTCGTCCCTCGACCGCTGTGAGGGAAGCGATCTGGCGGCGACGTTCTTCGGCGTACACGTATTCCTACCTATTTATAGTGCTGAATTGGCAAAGCAAACGAACATTTCTGCACTATTACAATAACCAAAATATCGGAAGCGATCAGTAGAAATACCACATTGTCAAAGTTGGCCAGGCAATAAATGACCGGTTCTAGCTCAGGAAATACGTAAAACTAAGCTGTGGGATCTCACTTCTGGAAGTGTAGGCAGGGAAAACTAGTCCCCCGAATACAGGGGTAGTCAAAGTCTAAAGACGAACAACCAGAGCTTGCTAGGAGTTGTTTTCCCGCCCCAATGGATGTCTGCTGTCCGAATTAAATCTTACGGATGACGGAAACGACCTTACCCATAATTTGAGCATCATTGCCGGGAATGGGCTCAAACAAATCATTGTGGGGCAAAAGCCACACCCCTGTAGAGTCACGATGAAACTCCTTTACGGTAGCTTCTTCGCC
>JAXFXA010000101.1:0-45335 GCA_034091885.1 Corynebacterium sp. | reverse complement strand
AAAGAACAGCTCGGTGATGAGATTGTGGATCTTGTGGTGCTGTATTCAGGATCGATAGCGTACCGCAGGCAGGATGGAGTGGCAGTTATTCCATTATCGCTCTTCGGCTTCTGACAACCGGACAGTAGTTTTCCTACGTAACTTAAGTTTATTTCTTTCACATGCGTAACTTTCATGCCATAATGGCTGCATGATTCGAGCTTTAAAAAACGTAAGCGTGGCTGCGGCTACGGTAGCGCTATCGGTAGGGTTGGCAGCACCCGCATCGGCTGATGCCATTGATGATTACCTAGATAAAGTGCCAGGAGGTCAGATCTCCTGTGAGCAGGCTGCTAGCTATTACACCAATCCGGGAGACTATAACAATAAGAAGTCGCAGGCATTGGCAGTGGCGAATTTCCATCGCCGCGGTGGTGAGATCCGCAGTGCTGTGACTCGTGCTGATGAAGCCATTGCCCGTTGTAACCTCAGTCAAGGGGGTAATCATGGGATCACCGCTAGGGAACAGGGAGATCAAGTAACCGCTATTGGCCTAGGTCGAAACACTCCTGCGCCGGGTCCTGCTGTGGTAAGCCCAGCGGCATCGGCCACTCCGAACCAGGTTATCCCTATTTTAGTTGTTCCTGGTCAAGCTACTGTAGATGTGCCAGTGGCTAATGTGGTTTTCCGTATCCCGGATGTACAGAAGATTGTACAGAATACGGTGGCACAGTTGCCGCTGGCACAGGGCTCATCTTTCTAGATTTCGAAGTCTAATGCCGGTGCCAGGTTAGGCGGAGGCGTCCATGTCGGCGGCTTCGCTGAGCTTGGCGTTGTGCTTGAGAAGGGCGGAGACTTCGGCATCGGTAAGCACGGCTTTTTCGAAGGCCTTGAGGGTGGCATCGGCATCAAAGTCCACACCAATGAGCACCACTTCGCTTCCCGGGGTGACTTGGTTGTGTACCCACAGGGAGGCGGGAGTGATTTCTAAGTTGGGGCCGGCTTGTTGCCAGGAGTGGACGTAGCGGAGGTCAGTATCAATCCAGGCGTAGCCCTTGGAGCGGACAAGGCCAACGGATTCGCGCAGGGCGGTGAGCAGGCGGGCGCGGTTGAAGGGGCGGTCGGAGCGGAAAACTACTGAGGAGATGCCGTACTCGATGGTCTCTGGGGTGTGGTTGGAGTTGAGTTCCTCGGTGTAGCCGGCATAGGCCTCGGCGGTGGCTTGGTCGTACAGACGGCTGTCAAGGACCAAGGAAGGCTCGATGTTGCCGTGGGTGACGGGAAGGACTCGTGCGCGCGGGTTCATGGCGCGGACGATGGCGGCGACGCGGGCGGTGTCTTCGCCGGTGATGTCGGTCTTGGTCAAGAAGATGAGGTCGGCAAATTCTACCTGGTCAACCAGCAGGTCGGCGACGGTGCGGTCGTCGTGTTCGGTGGCGGCGAGGCCTTCATCGCTAAGCCGGTTACCACGGCGCAACTCATTGAGGAATGTAGAAGTGTCCACCAAGGTGACCATGCTGTCAATGTGTGCGCCGTCGATGTAGTCCAGCGTAGCGGCCACGGGCATGGGCTCGGAGATGCCGGTGGATTCAATGACAATCTGGTCAAATTTGCCGGAACGGGCCAGCTTACCCACGGAGTCAATGAGGTCTTCGCGCAAGGTGCAGCAAATGCAACCGTTTTGCAGCTCCACAAAGCGGTCTTCGCCGCGTTCAAGGTGGCCTTCGCCAGCGACGAGGGCGGCGTCGATGTTTACTTCTGAAAAGTCATTAACAATAACGGCAAGTTTCCTGCCCTCCCGGTTAGCCAGAAGGTGGTTGAGCAGCGTGGTTTTTCCGCTGCCCAGGAAGCCGGATAGTACGGTAACTGGAATTGACATTCGCTAATGATAACACTTTTCATTAAGTGGTGGGGTTAGCGGAACCGCTTAGGCACATCCGGCGCACCCAGCGTCAACATCAGCCGGTTGGCCCAGTTGAAAAACGCCGCAGAATAGATGACATCCAGAATGGACATCTCATCAAGACCCTCCGCGCGCAGGGCTTGCACGTGCTCCACACCAAAGGAAATCGGCGTCGTAGTCAGCGCTACGGATGCCTCTTGCAGGACATTCCATAAAGAAGATCCCAGGTCGCCGCCTATGCCGTGGGTTAGAAGCTTGTCGATGCCTTCTGCATCCCCACCCTCATCCTTCGACCGTTGCTGGTGAACAGAGGCACAGAACTCACACCCGTTAAACCGCGAGACCACGGTGGCAGAAAGCTCCCGCTCCGCGCGGCCTAAACCACCATCAGTGTTATAGAAAATATCCAGATCCGTCTTGGTACGCGCCTCCAGCGCTGCCGGGTCATGCGCTAATAGACGGAAGTATTCAGAATCAATACGCTGCGGCTGAATCAACGCCGCGGTGTGCACTTCCGTGAAATCTTCCTTAGCCAGTGGGCGCACCCACGGCTTCCAGCCCAGCGAGTGCGTGACAAAACCCGTAGGCGCCACCACCGTGGGCACCAACGTCTGTGCCGCTGGTTCCCAGTCCGGCAAGTCCGTGAACTGCACTACCCCGCCATCGCGTTCTTGGGCTAATTCCGCAGCGGGCATAACCCCAGTGCCCGTGCCCGCCAGTACGGACAACCCTGCAATTACCCGCAGCTGGAAAGATAAAAACGCGATGAGCTGCGACAAGGACACAATATCTTGAACAGACCACCCAGCGGCGTGCAGGTGTCCCACGGCAGCAGGGCTGGCATCTTTGGGATGGAAGGTAAGCAAATGAGCCCAGTCCAGTGCAGCAGCTAAACGCGCGCCAAACAGGGCTGGCGAATGCACAGCAAACCTCCCACCGGCATAGGGGCCCGGGTGTGCAGCGAGGTCAGCAACTACCGCCCGCGTGGCGGCGGTGAGGGCGGTGTGGGAGAAGGTCGCGGGTTCATCGGCAAGCAAATCTGCGTAGAACTCAGCAGCGGTGGGCGCGCTGGCGGTGACACCGGCCACGTATGCCGCCACCGCATAGCGCTCAGCAGCGCTAAAAGCCGCAGAGGTCAGCGGGGAGTGCGGATCAGGCTCCAAGAGCGCCTCAAAACTTGCCTGCGCATTGGCCTGTGCGGCCGCACGCCGAGTACGCAGCCGAGCAACCGGATGGGTAGGTTCCAGCCCAGCCAAGAGGTTAATAATGTCAGCCATAGAAAAGGGCCCCTTGTATAAAGTTTATAAACCGAGGTTGAGCGCACCCGAGCGGTAACGCGCACCCGAGCGGTAACGCGCACCCGGGATAGCGTCAATGAGCTGCTTGGTATAAGGCGATTGCGGATGCGCAAAGACCTCCCTGGTCACACCGCGTTCTACCTGCCGGCCGCGGTGTAGCACGGAGACGGTGTCAGAAATCTGGCGGACAACGGCCAAATCATGGGAGATGAAAATATAGGTCAGATCCAACTCCTGCTGCAGCTTATCCAGCAAACGCAATATCTGTGCCTGCACGGTGACATCCAAGGCAGAGACGGCTTCATCGAGGATAACCAGCTCCGGTTCCACAATCATCGCGCGGGCAATGGCCACGCGTTGGCGCTGACCACCAGAAAGCTCCGCCGGCTTGCGCGTATACAGCGCAGGGTCCAGCGCGACAAGTTCCAAGAATTCCTGCGCGCGCCGGGCCGCTGCGGCTTTCGATGCCCCCGTGAAGTTACGCACCGGCTCCGCAATAATGTCACCAATCTGCATACGCGGATTAAGGGAAGAATACGGATTTTGGTACACCAACTGGATATTGCGGCGCAGCTCACGGCGTTCTTTGTCCCCCACGGCGGTGATGTCTACTCCGCCTACGTCGATGGTGCCGGCGGATGGGGTGTTAAACAACGCGATGGCCCGTCCCGTGGTGGTCTTGCCGGAACCGGACTCGCCTACTAGGGCGTGGGTGGAGCCTTTGGCAACATCAAAAGAAATATCGGCAATGGCCTGGAAATCACCGAAGCGCTGGGACAGCCCGCGCACCTGCACCAAGGGCTTGCCCTCTACTGCTACAGACGATACCGACGAGGTGCCTGGAGCGCCTGGCACCAGTTCATCATCGTCTACGACCAAAGAAGGCGCGTGTGCCAATAGCCGCTGGGAGTATGGGTGCTGCGGGTTGGTTAGAACAGCAACGGCGTTGCCGGATTCTCTGACCTGTCCTTTTTCCATAACTACGACGTGGTTGGCACGGTCGCCAGCTACGGCCAGGTCATGGGTGATAAACAAGATTCCCACGCCGGTTTCAGCGCGCAGTTCATCGAGGAGATCCAGGATGGTCTTTTGCACGGTGACATCCAGGGCGGAGGTGGGCTCATCAGCGATAATAAGCTCAGGTTCGAGCGCCAAGGCCGCGGCGATGAGTACCCGCTGCTTCATACCGCCGGATAGCTCATGCGGGTACTGATGGTACCGGCGGGCGGGCTCAGTAATGCCCACTTTGTCTAGCCATTCGATGGCCCGCCGCTTGCGTTCAGCGGCGTCATAACGGCCGTGGATAACCATGCCTTCTTCAAGTGCGGCGCCGATGGTCTTTTGCGGGTTAAGTGAATTGTTGGGGTCTTGTGGCACCAGCCCAATCCGCGCGCCGCGCAGGGCACGCCATTGGGAGGCGTTCAAGCGGGTGACGTCAAGGCCGGCAAAGGTGATGGATCCGGCGTCCACGGAGGCACTTTCGGGCAAAAGGCCAATGGCGGCCATGGCGGTGGTGGATTTTCCGGAACCGGATTCACCCACAATAGCGGTGATTTCACCGGGGTAGACCGCAAAGTTCACGCCGGAAACTGCCGGTACCACTCCGCGCCGCGTGTGGTAGGACACCGCGACATCATGGACGGAAAGCAGTGCATTTGTCATTGTGTGCTGTCTTTCTGATTCTAGGAGGGCTTAGCGGCCAAAGTTGTGGGATAAACGGTTGGCGGACATGACGGTGGCCACGATGGCCAGGCCGGGAATGAGGATGAGCCACCAGGATGTGGCCATAAAGTCGCGGCCTTCGGCGATGATAAGACCCCACTCCGGTGTGGGTGGTGGAGCGCCGTAGCCTAAGAATCCGAGGATAGAAAGCTGCAAAATGGCAGAGCCAAATTGCAAGGTAGCCAGTGCAATGACCGGGGTGAGGGAATTGGGCAGGATGTGCCGGAGCATCACTTGAGTGGATGTAGCACCGGAGCCGTAGGCGGCTTCAACGTAATCAGCAGAAGCAACGGATATGACTTGAGAGCGTGCTAGGCGGGCAAAGGTGGCAATGGCGGTGACACCAACGGCGAAGGCGGCTTGCAGGGAACCGAATCCGGTCAAGATGATGATGGAAAGGGATAACAAGATGCCGGGGATGGCCAAGAGGACATCGACAATGCGCATGATGATGGTGTCCACCCAGCCGCGAGAAGTGCCCGCAATCAGGCCTAAGGTGGTGCCGGCAATAAAGCCGACGGCCACTGCTATTAGCGCACCGAGTAATGATTGGCGTGCGCCATAGACTACGCGTGCATACAGGTCACGGCCCACGGCGTCAGTACCAAACCAGTGCTCAGAGCTGGGTGCAAGGAGTGCTACGTCGGTGCCGCCATAAGGGTTGGCGGAGGCAAAAAGTGAAGGGGCAAGTGCCCACGCAAAGGCGATGGTGAGCACGAGGATGGAAATCACGGACGAGGGATGAGCCCACGGGCTAGACGTCCAAGCAGAAGTGTTTTTCATAAGTGTTGTCCTTTACTTTCTTCCTGCGACGTCAGGGTGTTGTACACCAATGGGCTCCACGGCAGGCATGACCGAACGCTGCGCTGCGGAAGTCACCACCTCGCGCTGCCCTGCCTCACCGTGAGTTCCACCCTGCAGCTTCCCCGCGCGGGTACGCAGGCGCACGTCGACGACGGGGTAGAGAAGATCCACAATGAGGTTGATAATGACGTAGGCGGTAGCGGCGATGACCACCACGGCCAGGAGCACGGGTGCATCACGGTTGGATACAGCGTTGACCACGAGGGAACCTAGTCCCGTACGCCCAAAGACGGTCTCAGTGACTACGGCACCGGAGACGAGCTCACCAAACAGAAGACCGGCCATGGTCAGTGCGGGCAGCAGGGCGTTGCGCAGGATATTGCGCCAGAAGATCCAGCTTTCGCGGGCACCGCGCGCGCGGACAACCTGCACGAAGGATTGTTTGGTGACGTCATCAATGGAGCGGATGAGCACCTGAATAAGAGGTGCGGCCAGGGGCACGCTCAGCGTGAGCGCGGGTAAAAGCAGGCCTTCAAAGGCAGTGGGATTGATAACGCGCACCCAGCCGAGCTGGAAGGAGAACACCTGCAGCAGCAAGATAGCAATGAAGAATGCGGGCAGGGAGACCATAAAAGAGGGCAGGCCGCGGAAGAAGGAGCGCAGGACGCCGCCACCGGGCAGAGTTGCCAGGAAGGAGACCGCCAAGGCCAGCACGATAGCAAGGCTTAGCGATGCCCCCGCCAGCACCACTGTCGATGGCAACGCGGAAGCAATCAACGTACTTACAGCAGTGCCGGTTTGGGTAGAGATACCGAAGTGCCCGGTGACAAAACCCCACAGCGCGGAAACATACTGAACCAGGAGGGGCTTGTCCGCGCCGGTTTCTTGCCGGATTTGCTCAATTTCGGCGGCGGATAACCCGAGGGCGGGGTCGCCGAAGCGGGCCATGATGGCATCGGAAGGCAATGCGGAAAGCAGAAGGAAGGCCACGGTAAAGGTAATAAATAATACGGCTACCGCTTGGCCAATACGGGAGAGAATGTAGGACTTATTCATGGGTTAGTTCTCCTGTGTGCTCTCGCGGTCAATGCGGGTGTCGTAGAACCAAGGACGGGCAATGGCTTCTGGCTGAAAGCCTGTGACGTGGGGCGCCACGGCGTAGACCACGGGTTCTTCAAAGAGAGGAAGGATATAGGCTTTTTCCGTCAGGTAGTCCTGCACGGCTTCTACCGCGTGTTTGCGGCCGGCAGGGTCGGGGGTTCTCACCACGGCGTTTAACAAGTCCTCTAAGTGGGCATCGATGGGGTTGCCCTCAGCGTCTTGGTTTAATAGCACGTCGCGGTTGTGCAGTGAGTACATGGATTGGATGGCGTCATAGTCGGCGCGGCCCACCATGTTGTGATAAATCTGCGTTTCATCGAGCTTCTTGGCCTGCGCGTTCTGGGTGGCAAGGTCACCGGAGTTTACGCTGAGGCCAATGCCGACGGTACGCAATTGTTCTTGCAGCATGGTGAGTACTTCCTTGCTGCGCGGTTGCGGCAACGCAATGTTGATGCGCAGGGTAAGGCGCTGTCCGTCCTTTTCACGGATGCCGTCCGCGCCGGGGAGCCAGCCGGAGGCATCGAGAAGCTGGGCTGATAGCTCTGGGGAGTAGGTATAGGCCGCTGACTGGTCTTTATAGCCCAAGCCGGTGGTAGCCACGGCGGAGGTGGCCAGCGGATAGGTGGGGGAAAAGAGGATGCGTAGGATTTCCTCGCGGTCAACGGCGTGGATAATGGCTTCGCGTACCCGCTGGTCTTGCAGGTAGGGGTGGTTGAAGCGGAAGGATAATTGGTTGTTCATGGAGTTGGTGCCGCGGGCGATAATGTGGATGCCGCGGTCTTCCAATTGGGACTCTACAGGTGCAGAGATTTGCCGCGCTATGTCTGCCTGCCCGGAGATCAGCGCGCCGGCGCGCACGGATTCCTCGGCGGCGAGGACGTAGTGAATGCCGTCTAAGAAGGCGCGTCCTTGGTGCTCTAACACGGGCGGTGCCCAGTCGTAGTCCTCGCGCGCGGTGAGGACAAGGTCGGTGCCCAAGGTTTCATCGGCAATAACAAAGGGTCCGGAGCCAATGACGCCGGTGGCTTGGCCTGGTGCGAAGCCGGAGGTGTCTAATTGCAAGGTTGCATCAGATAACAGCCCAGCGTTGTAGCCGGAGACAGCTTGCAAGAAGCCTGGCGATGCCTCCGTGAAGTAAAACCGCACCGTATCTTCATCGACTACTTCCCCGCGGTCGTAGCTGCTAATTTGCTCCGATGAGTTCAGCAGGCGCGCCTTGTCCCCTTTGCCATACAGGTCAAAGTTGGCCACGACATTGTCCGCGGTCAAAGGCGTGCCGTCAGAATAGGTCACGTCCGTGCGGATGTTAAAGGTGTACTCCGTGGCAGTGGCATTGATTTCTGGCAGCTCCGTGGCAATCCACGGGTGCAGCTCTAATGTCTCCGGGTCTTGGTATAACAGCCGGTCCGTAATCTGATTAACCACGCCACCGTTGGGGTAGTACCCCGCCGCCGGCGGATACAGAGTGGTAAAAAACTGCGGTTCCACAAACGTCAGGACGTTCTCCCCCGCCGCTTCCCTGTCACCTGCTGGTGCACAGGACGCCAATCCTAGGGCCAGTACCCCGGCTATGGCAGTCACAACTTTTCTATTCATAAATTGTTTGCTCTAACTTTTCTCTCATACTTGGTTTATTTACCGCGTGCAGCGGAACCTTAATTCAAACATCTCTGTCTACTCTAATGCAAGACTGATCGGTCTATTTATTCACCTGCACGAACCAGCACTCAGTCAAAAGGTGTATAGACCGAGTAGTCTACTGAATTTAAGTCGCGAAAACATGCGCAACTGCACTCTGTGCGTGGCATGATGAACGGCATGTCTTTTATTGAACAAGATAACCAGAAACAAGATACTTCTTCACAAGTAGCTACAAGTAGCTCGCTTGCCATTGTGGGAATGGGCCCGCGCGGCATTTCCGTGCTGGAGCGTATTGCAGCGCGGGTGGATGCTACTACCCCACCGCTGACCATTCACCTTATTGATGATTCGCAGTTGGGTGCGGGTCGGATTTGGGATACGGAACAAACGCTCACGCTGTGCATGAACACCCGTGCAGGAGCGGTCACGTTGTTTACGGAGCCAGGTTCTTCCGTGGAAGGTCCCGTGCTGGAAGGCCCTATTCAGTATGAGTGGATTCAGCTGCTCCGCGGTGAGCGTGACGGTATTGATGCGGCAAAGGTGAAGCTTTTTGACGCCTACCCGGTCCGTCCTGAGGTGGCCGCCCGTTACAAGGAAGAGTTGGAAAACGCACGTCCGGAGTCCACGCCTACGCGCGCGCTTTATGGCGAGTACCTGCGGTGGGTGTTTGATATCGCCGTGGATAGGCTCCCCGACAATGTCAAGGTTGTTTCACATCAGGCGCGCGTGACCGCACTTACCGCCAATGAAGAAAACACCCAGGACGTGCTCACGCTCGATGACGGCACGACGGTTACTGCGGACGCCACGGTATTGGCTACAGGCTGGCAAACCCCAGCGCTCAATGAGGAAGAAGAGCGCCTTGCACAGTCGGGGCTGCGTTGGATCCGCCCGGCCAACCCGATTGAGCAGAACTACGATGACATCCCTGCTGGCGAGGACGTGTTGGTGCGTGGTTTGGGCATGGGCTTTTTTGACATCATGGCGCTGACCACGATTGAACGCGGCGGCCGTTTCATCCCGGATGAGTCTGCGCGCGGCGGTCTGCGCTATGAGCCAAGCGGTGAGGAACCACACTTCATTGTGGCCTCGGGTAGAGGTTTTCCTTACTTCCCCAAGTCTGAGTACGGCCAGTTGCCGCCTGCTATGCCGCTGACCAGGTTGAACAAGGTTATTGCGGAACTAGAAAACCAGGATGAGATCGACTTTGACACCCAGGTCTTCCCCGCCATTATCCGCGATGCCTACGAAGCCTACGTCACCACTTTGCATGAGGTCCGCCCCGCCGCGCTGCTGCAACCGCTGGAAACTATCGTTAATGCGATTGATACCACCGCTCCTGAGCAGTTGCCGGCGCTGACCCGCACCATGACCGATGAACCGTGGGATATCTTTGCCGTCTTTTATCCGCTGAGCACCTTTAGTGGCAACGCGGCGCAGCTTACTGCGCATATTGCTGAGGAACTAGCGGTGCAGATCGACCAGGCGCTGCAGGGTGCAAAGTCGCCGGTCAAGGCCGCCTTGTGGTCTATTTCTGAGTCGCGCAAGCCTGCCTCCATCCTGGGCGCGCAGGGCCGTTACACGCTGGCGTCGCGCACGGGCCGCTTTGGCAAGTTGATGGGCTTTGGGCAGATGGTGGGCTCGGGCCCACCGGTCTTCCGTTCACAGGAGCTTCTTGCGCTTGTCGATGCCAACCTGGTCACCTTCCTCGGCGACCGCCCCACCGTCACCGTTGAGGGTGATAAATGGCGCATGACCTCTGGTGATCGCAGCGCTACCGCCACTACGCTTGTCGATGCCTGGATGCACCAGCCCGACATCCGCCACGCCGCTGACCCGCTAGTTATCTCCCTCAAAGACCAAGGCCGCATCACCGCCTTCCTTGACCACGGCGAACCCACCGGCTCCCCCGCCACCGATGCCACCTCCCGCAAAGCAATCACTACAAGCGGCACCGAAGACCCCCGCCTCCTCATCATTGGCATCCCCACCTACGCCCAAATGCCCGATACCACCATCTCCCCCATGCCCGGCACCGACCCCCTCATGCTGCAGGAAACGGACAAAGCTGCCAAGACATTACTGGCCACCGTGACTTCCGCCCAGTAAAACTGCACTTGCGCCGCGCCGTATAAAAGAGTAACGAACCCCCAGCCAGAAACAGCCAGTTCACAGCGTTAAAAATCAACGGGGGGGGGGGGCTCGCCCTAAATCCATTGCGTCCCAAACTTTGTTAGGGACGCAATACTACTTTTCCACCTAATTTCAGGGGTAGAAAACATACCACATGGGGTGTTATAAATCACACCTACAAGTGTATACAACTTGCACGTTATTCGTCAGACCGTGAATCTTCGCAGCATTTACCAATAACTCCTTGTATACATCTGGATAAAATGCAGCGCTCCATATTCTGGAAACCTTAGAGCTCTATAAAAATCCATTGAGAAGTTACTAAATTGATACCTAAGCCCACCCTGATCACGTATCAGCCCCACCGAAGGGGACTTCCGGTGGACTCCTTGTGTACCTATGCAAATACTTTGTTTTGTTTAGGAATCTTATCCTTATATGAAAGGAATCTTTAATGCGTTTTAACAGCATGAAGATTGTGTCCGGCGCCTCCCGCCGCCGCGGCACCACCATCGCCGCGGCACCACCATCGCCGCGGCCGTCTTGTCCGCAGCCTTGGTTCTACCGGCAGTTGCACCGGTGAATTCTCCATTTGCGCCAGTTACTGCTTCCGCGCAAAATGCCGCGCTTACACCGACGGTTGGAGGTACATCCACTGCGGATGCGATCGATGCTGATGCGATTGCCAATCCCGATAAACCGGGTGGACTTAGCAAGTGGGCAGACATCGAAAAGACTTCATCTGATACTGATACAAAGGGTGGGGCACGAGTAACGGGTTATGCGGTTATTGCCGACAATTCGCTCATATACACCAATGGTGGAGGCAATTCCTCGGTTCCTGCAGGCACGCCCGTCTACCTTCAATGGATCGATCAGGATGGTGCTGTATCGCCTATTTACAAAGCGCGAACCTATGACGGTTACAGTGACGCAAAGGATGGCGCATATGCTTTTGCAGTGCCGACGTGGGTTGACGGAAATCTGCGAGAACATAAGTTCTTGCCAGGAGTGGCTTTCCAGCCAAAAGTTCGGGTTTGGATGGAACCTTATAATGATCCGAACACCGGCGCGCTTGTGACTCCGGTACGAACACTCACAACAAGTCCTCAAGAGTTCATTGAGTATCCGTACCACGGCGGCGCCGTTGAACTTCAGTATATCAACAACGTTGTTGTGTACAGCTACATGGCGCCTACTCAAAAAATGTCTCGACCAGTCTCGGAATGGGTAGACTCCTCTACTCGAACGGGTACAGCTGAATATACCGTTTCCGGCAAAGTCTGGCTTGAGCAATCTGGGTCGCCCGCTGGTACGGGGCCTACCACCATTGAAGGTGATCCATGGGCCACTGGATATAAAGTAGTTTGGTCTAGCCTGAAGAACGACTCGGCCGTTGAGGCTGCAGTAGAAGCTATCAATAAATTGCCATTAAAAGAGCAACCAGCTGCGTATGCCGAGTTGTTCAAAGCAAACCCTGATTACGTTGCTGAAACTGTAGTGTCAGAAGTGGCCGCAGACGGCAGTTATGTTGCACGATTCACCCCTGGGACCTACAATCACGACTATCTTTATGGATATGTAGTAGACCCCCAAGGTTTCATACAGCCAGCATATTCGTCTTATATGGCACCACGTTACTTACGTCCCAACACGTATGGATTGGTGAATCCCCCCACGGCTGCACCTTTGATGAAGTCCTGGTATAACGTTCACTTTGCAGTGGTGAATTACAACGCCATACCGACTTATGCTCCAAAAAGCGTAATGCCGCAAAATGAGGCAGTTTCCTTGCCTAAGTTTGGTACCTCTAACGATGCTGCAGTCTTTGCTCCGATAGGAGCTAGCTATTCCCTCGGGACTTTGCCTAGCGGAATAACCGCGGATCAAATTTCTATTGACGCTTCCACTGGCGAAGTTAAGTTTCGGCCGACATTTGACCAAGCAGGAAAGACTTTTGACGTTCCTGTAGTCGTTACATTTTCTAATGGAACTACCGCTGATACCAAAGCCACTTTTACTGTTGGGGGCACTACTGCGGGTGAGGTTGAGCCTGCGTATGGTCCTGTTTCGCAGGGTGCTGGTAAGGATGCTGTTTCTGGGGCTCCTACGTTTGATGATTCTTCTACTGATGGTGTGACGGAGAAGAATGCGGCTCCGGCGGGTTCGAAGTTTGAGCTTGGGCCTAATGCTCCAGCGGGTGCTTCTGTTGATCCAGATACCGGTGTTGTTACTTATCCGGTTCCTGCGGATGCTGTGAGCGGTAGTACGATTTCTGTTCCTGTTGTGGTGACTTATGAAGATGGGTCCACTGATAACGCGACAGTGAAGATTACTGTTGACTCGGATGCTGCAACCGATTTCTTGCCACAGACTCCTGAGACCACCCTGGTTCCAGGAAACGGATCGGTTTCGTCGCAAGCTATTGTATTCAAGGGTGACCAGCCTGATGCTCCTACATTCGGAGTACCAACCGGATGGACGGCTCCAGAAGGCTACACTGTGACGGTTGATCCAAACACTGGTGCCGTTTCCGTGACTCCACCAGCATCCCTAGATGCCAACACCGTTGAAGACTTCACGGTTCCTGTAATTGTTTCTTACCCGAACAACCCAGGTTCTGAAGCAGACACTGTCAACGTTCCTTTCTCGTTGGATACTGACAACGACGGAATTGCTGATTCCAAGGACAATGACGACGACAACGACGGCTACACCGACGTTGAGGAAAACGAAGCTGGCACCAACCCTAAGGATGCAACTTCTACTCCTAACGAACCGGCAGCCACCCCAGCTGCACCGGACTATGTTCCGAATGACGTGGATCCACTTCTCGTAGTGCCAGGCAAAGAGAACAAGACGGACCCAATTAGTTTCAAGGGTGACCAGCCGTCTAAGCCTGAGTTCACTACGCCTGAGGGATGGAACCCACCCGCTGGTTGGGACGTTGAAGTTGATAAGTCGACTGGCGTGGTTACCGTAACTCCACCTCTGACCTTGGACAAGGACACCGTCGAGGAGTTCAATGTTCCTGTAATCGTCAGCTACCCTGATTCACCAGAGTCAGGTACCGACACTGTCAACGTTCCTGTTCGCTTGGACACCGATG
The DNA here is from genome assembly GCA_034091885.1 of Corynebacterium sp. Classification (GTDB taxonomy): domain Bacteria; phylum Actinomycetota; class Actinomycetes; order Mycobacteriales; family Mycobacteriaceae; genus Corynebacterium. The sequence goes on along the minus strand of JAXFXA010000101.1, from coordinate 31,645 downwards.
GTGATGGCAACCCAGATACCATCGATGACGACGATGATAACGACGGAAAGACCGACCTCGTTGAAATCGAAAACGGCACGAATCCTAAGGATTCCAAGACCGGCGGCAACGGCGGTTCTTCCGACAATGGTGGTTCTGCTGGTAACGGTAGCTCCGGAGACAACGGCTCCATCAAGAACCCAGGTTTGTCATCTGGCGACAATACTGGTTCAAGCGCAGCACGTTGCGTACCTGCTCTGCTCGGCGTAGGCCTGCCACTGTTGGCCCTGTTGCCATTGGGTCTTGGCGTTCAGATTGGTCTGCCAGGCGTTGAGAACATGATGGCTCAGTTCGGCATCAAGCCAGATCAGCTGAAGTCCCAGATTGCTGCAGCTAACACCGAACTGCAGAAGCAGCTTGGTATTCACTCTGGTCCAGCAGCTAAGATGGCCGCTGACATCGACGCTCGCCTGCGCGCAATCCACCCAGGTGCAGCACGCATCGCTGGTGGTGCGGCTATCGCAGGTATCTCCTTGCTAGCAATCGGCTTGGTTGCGTCCCAGTGCGCACCAGGTGCAGGTTCTGCTGCAAACTCCTCCACTTCTTCCCGTTAAGAAAACTTAACTGAAAGACACAGAGGGCACCGCAAGAAAAAGGATGCCCTCTAGGAGATAATTAAAGGTTGAAGGCCTTGCCCTTGTTTGGGGCAAGGCCTTCAACCTTTATGCATGGAGATAACCGCTGCAACTGAGGCGGCTATCGGTCTGATCGGTTAGGCAATGAGCCTGCGATTAGAAGCGAAAGATGACGGGTTAGGGATTAATCAGCTCTGGTTATTCCAACTCGTTAAGGAGACTCCTCATTGAGGCATCCATATTAGCTAGATTAACAAACCTGACGTGGACTGATGTTCGTTCTGCGCCTTTGCCGGAGGTGAAGTTAATAGATTGATCTGATGATGAAAGCACCTCGGTTTCCGGATAGATGAGGAAAACGTCCGCTACGTTGAACTTTTTGGAATACGCAAACATCTGGTACATATCGCCCTGTGAGATGCCCGTATGCTTAGCACTCGAATCTAATCGCTTCCATTTGGTGTCCATCACGAACTGCGGGGTTCCTTGTTTATCCGTTAACAAGAGATCGGGGCGTAGCCGAAAATCCTTAGGATCATCAAAGAGGTGCTTGCCGCGTGCTTGCGCAGTCAATGACAGCCAGCTAGTTCTAAGCTGTTTGCGCATACGGGATGCGACAAATTGCTCAAACAATTTGTCCATAGGAAATGTGAACGAGGGAAATGGTGTTTTGCCCGTCGACGAAATTGGACTTTGCTGCTCAAGGATGAGTCGAGCCCACGCTAATGATTCGCGGTAATGTTCAACCGTCCTGTCGATTCGCACGCTATCTAGGTCAACTTGGATCATCGATGAATAAGGAACCTCGTTGAAAGAGAAAAGAAGCCTTCTCAAAGTTGAGAGGTTCTTCTCATTTTGAGAGACCGCTAAGAGTTGCTTCAAGGCGGTTTTTATAAGCCTATTCTCAGGGCGATTGACCGAGTAGTCCTGATAGGAAACATAAAATCGCTGTGGATTGAAAAGGTTCTCACGGATATTATCTTTGGTCAAAAGCTTTCCGCGGAAGAATCCGAGGTTTTCTTCGACATCCACATAGCTACTCTTAATACCAATTTTAATTAGATTCTCAACGGCCTTGGCAAAAGCAGCGATGTAAATCTCAAAGATGGGCCTATCGTCGATCAGCAGCTGTGCCGTTCCGCGATTAGTAACCTCAAATCCTGGAACTGCCTGAAGCATGTTGAAGAAGACACGCTTTGAATCAACCGTTTCAGACTGCTGTGAAAAAATCTTAGGGAGAATCTCGACTTGCCCAACTTCTCCTAAGGAAACCATCCCGACCATGCCCTCGGCTTGGATCGACTTGCCTTTCGTAGTCAGCCGAAATGGACTGTTCTCTTCGCCAACTATCGGGATCAATGCGTCGAAGAATTCCTTGCCAACTTTGTGGGATATCCTACCGTTCGACCACATCCGAGGCTCGCCCTCACCAACCTCTAGATGATCGAACTCCCTCATTGAAATGGAGAGCATTTATGAGTCTTCGCTAGGGGAGTCGGTAGCGGAAATGGCATAGATTGCCTGATAGTTTTCCTTAGCCATAAAGGCTTCTTCGTTAATCTGCCAAGCTTTGTCGCTAGCCCAATCCTCGTCTGTGGAGGTCAGTTCAACAGCAGGGCCTTGAACAATGAATCCACTTTCCCGCTCTGCAGCTTGTGCTGTCAAAACCACTTTGATCTTTTCGTAATCTCCGAAAAAGTACTCCTGAAGAAGTGGAATAATTTTGTGACGCATTGCCACCTGAAGCTGTTGGAAACTTGTTACACCAGCTAGATAAGCATGACCAATAGTGTGGTCACGATCAAAGAGAGCCTCAATGCGCTCATTAATAGTGGTCAGCAACTTCGCAAGATTGATCCCGTCTACGTCAGGACTTAGAATCTCGGGTGCTGGCAGCATCTCTTTAAATACAAATCGACGCCGAAGTGCAGTGTCCAGCAATGCAATGGAACGGTCCGCGGTGTTCATCGTTCCCAAAATGTAAACGTTGCTAGGCACACCAAACTTCTCACCGGAAGTCGGGAGTATGACCTCAAGGCCGTCTTCGGCTCCTAGACGCTTTGAATCCTCAATGAGCGTTATGAGTTCACCGAAAATCTTAGAAATATTGCCTCGATTGATCTCATCAATAATCAAGATGAAGTTCTTCTCCGGTGCGGCCACAGCAGTTTCACACATCCGCTTAAAAATGCCAGGGCGAATTTCATAGGAGATTTGACCATTTGCTACTGTCGGCCGGATGCCTTCAATGAAATCTTCGTAACCGTAGGACTGGTGAAATGTGACGAACTCGACTTGACCAGTTGGGTTCTGGGGCACATTTTGAGCAGTTTGAGAATCATCAATCTGTACCACTTGGCGAAGTTCTTTAAACTTCTCGATGATCTCAGAACGATCCTGATTTTGTACTTCTTCTAGTGTTAGGTCTTGTGCAATGGCAACTGCATAGTTCACCGAGTGGTAAGTCTTACCTGTTCCGGGAGGACCAAAAAGGATCAGATTCAAAGGATGCTGAACTGACTTATCATTGTCTTTATCTTGTGCGGCTTCGTTGCCATCGCGTTGCACACTTTGGATGATTGGATTCATGGATTCTGCCATTTCTTTATATGGTTGTGCCAAAGATTTGAGTGCAGATGTGATTTGAGCCAACGGCATGTCCTCGGCAGTATCTTTCGGTGAAAGCTCGAAAATGAAACCTGGCTGCACGCGCTTCTCCAGAAGTTTGAGCAATTCTTCATTGCGTGTTTGCTGTATTTGACTAATCACCTCTTTGATTTGCCTTGACGCTTTCTCCAGCGATACTTCCTCGACTCCGGAGTCGCGGGGCAGGATAGAAAAGATCTGCAACTTGTCGGGCAAAGAGCTGGATTCTAAGAACCTCTGAAGCTGCTGAAAATAGCACTCAACCAATTTGGCGCGGGCATCGGTAAAGTGTTCCACCTTGTTTTCATTAATTTCGATAACGACCCGAAAAACGCCCGGATCGTCACTTGAATTAGAACTGGAACGGTTTCTTTCCGGAAGCTCGAAAAATAATGCAAGGGAAAGCGGTCCTTGTTCGAACTCTTTTGTGGTCATTCTGATCCACGAGTACTTCGAAATTGTCCTGCCGTTCTGCCACTGGTTCTTTTTAGAAACCCAACTCTCATCAGTTAGCGGACTCAGCACTTCGGTGAAATGCGATGCTAGCCGAGTAACGGCGTTATCTCGAGCTTTGCCAGCCGCCCTCCTGGTCTCTACATCGTTGGCCTCGGCGCTGTGCTTTAGGCCTCCATATTTACGGTGGAAATTCTGGATTGTCTGCAAGTCAGCTTGCAGGATCTCGGGGCTCGGCTGGTTCATGTGGACCTTTCCAAAATAATCTGATCTTATTCTTCCAGTTGTAGACGCTCGAAAAAGAAACGACACTGATATTTTCCCGGCGTTTGGTTAGACGCGCACGCAGAGGGGAGAAGAAGTTGTATTACTGCAGTACTTTTTGGGTGCGACTTTTGGGGGCGTCGGTTTGCGCTCGTCCAGAGTGAATATATCTATATTCCGGTGTTTTGTTCGGACCAGGAAACAACCTAAAGTAGGTGGTTAGCGTATTGCGCGCTAGGGGCGGGTATGAGTTGGTGGACGGGACGTAGACTGACTCTGCTTGCTTTAATCTTTTCAACGGGCTGGTGATGAGGTCCGTCATATTTGAAGGGTGACAATCCTTGGTTGAACAAACAGGTGTGGCTGCAGGGCGTAGGAACGCGCTAAGTAGTGAACATAAAAAAGTACTGACAGGTTCGATGGTGGGCACCACCATTGAGTGGTTTGACTTTTTTATCTATGCCCAGGCAGCAGGCCTCATCTTTGCGGCGCAATACTTTAACCCAGCCAGTGACGCGAGTGCGTCGTTCGGACAGATTGTGTCGTGGGCATCGTTAGGCATCTCCTTCCTGTTTCGCCCCTTGGGCGCAATCGTGGCCGGGCACCTGGGCGACCGTTTGGGGCGCAAGCCTGTATTGATTGTGACGCTAGTGGGCATGGGCGTTGCCACCATGTTGATGGGCTTTTTGCCCACCTATGAAACCATCGGCGTTGCTGCACCAATCTTGCTGGTGCTGCTGCGCATTATGCAAGGCCTCTCCGCCGGTGGCGAGTGGGGCGGTGCGGCGCTGCTTACCGTGGAACATGCGCCTAATGGCCAACGCGGCTACTTTGGCGCCTACCCGCAGATAGGCGCACCCGCAGGCATGGTTCTAGCAACCGTGTTCATGCTGGTGCTCACCGCAATGCTTACCCCAGAACAGTTCAACGCCTGGGGCTGGCGCATCCCATTTTTGTCCTCAGTCATCCTCATCGTGGTGGGCTACCTCATCCGCCAGACCGTCGAGGAATCACCGGCCTTTGCAGAGATGCAGGAACTGCAAAGACATTCCTCCGCGCCACTGAGCGAGCTTTTGGGCAAGCACCTCAAAGCCGTGTTCGCCTGTGCGTTCATCTTCGCCGGCAACAACGCCATTGGCTACTACCTCATTGCGTACTTCCTGTCCTATGGCACCAAAGTAGTCGGCTACCAGCGCATTGATATTCTCTCCGCCACCTTGGTCGGCGCCATGGTATGGCTTGCCGCCACCCTGTGGAGCGGCGCCCTGTCCGATAAGTATGGCCGCAGGCGTGTGACCATCATCGGCTATGTCGGCGCCGGCCTGTGGGTTATTCCCATGTGGAAGCTGGTGGACTCCGGCAACGTAGCCATGTTCTACATCGCCGTAATAGTCCTGGCCATCTTCCTTTCCATCAACTACGGCCCTATGTCCGCACTCTTTGCTGAAATGTTCCCCGTGCGTGTTCGCCTTTCCGGCGTATCCATTGCCTACGCCATCGGCTCCACCATGGGTGGTGCGTTTGCACCTATGATCTCCGAAATCCTTTACAAGGAATTCCGCACCTCCCTCGCTATCGCCGTCTACTGCCTGGTCATGGTTGCCATTGGCATCACCGGCTGCGTTATGGTTCCGCGCGCAGCGCAGGACCGTGACCTGAGCGTGTAGCAGGGGATAGGTATCGCTACTTACCTTGTTGTTAGGTAATTTGCAGCAAGGCTATGCTCCGGCGGGGAACCTTGCCCGATAAACCGAGCAGGGTTCTCTTCATCCCGGATTCACAATGACCGCAGTTAGCGGTCATTTTTCTGCCACAGTACTTATCTTCATGGTTACTCTGGGCAAACCCTTTGTGGATATCCTCGGAATGATCCACGGGGCAGCGCACACTACGCGAAATATGGACCTGCAACTGTTCAATGGTGGGAATTATCCTCGACTCTGGTCACGTCGTATATCAGCAGCTTTGGCAGCGTGGTGTTTTTATGCCTTTCGGGTTGGAAAGCAGACCTATTCCACTCTGTAGAGCCAACTCTCACAACACGCAAATATTCCTTGTTGAGAGCGAATACTGGAATCGACTAGATTTCCTAAGAAAGAAACAAGACACTGGATACTAGGCTATATCCGCAACATGCTTTTCCGTTAGATCTTTAAACGATGGGCTTGGCGCATGGTTCGTACAGTCTAGGTAGCTTAGGAGTTCCTATGTGGTTTGACGGATACCATCAGCAATTCGGGAACCGACTGGAGGACTTTCTTTCCGTAGCAGTTCCCGCAGCGCTCGCAGAACTCACACCTACCCAACAGCAGCACGTTACTGACGGTGCTAAAGAGTTTCCGTTCGAAATTCTGCTAGCCATACTCGACTCTGCGCACAGCTACGAAAACAAGGTCACCCGAATCCTAGCAATAACTGGCACATGGTTAAATGCGGCTTCGGAAAGTCAGTGGGCGCTTGGTCCCTTAAGCAGCACGAAATACTCCGAAAGGGTAGGAATTGGAGTTAGGTGGGGTGAGATCGCATTTTCCCCATTGCTAATCACCGCAGAGAATCTTGTCGACGCGTACCCTGTCTGGCCGGGAGTCCTAATGGAGTTTTCCCGTATGCAAGAAGCTGACCGTGATTATTACCGCCAACGAATCCGGGAAACTAGAACTGATAATTAATCGTTGGGAAGAAAACACGTTTTACCTAACTGTCTAGCGGCAGGGAACCATATATTGCTTATAGTGTGGCCCCCTTTACTCGAGCAGAAGTCCCTCAGAACGAAGCGTCCGAAGATGCCGTTTCACAGTGGATTCTGCCAGTCCGGTCTCTGCCATGATTTCGCGGCGAGTCGGACTCCTTCCCGTCTCAATCCAAAATGACGCCACGAGACCTATGGCCTGTTTATTACTAAGCCCTTGAACCTTTATGCGCTTAGGCGCCTTGGTCAATGCTTCTCGGCGTCCTGGTGCGTACTTTCTTTGTAGGTTGGAATTCGCCGCGTTGATGCGCTTTTAGCATTTCATAGGGAGGGCAGTTGCCGCCGCGCTGGCGACAAGCTTGGTTCTGTCATTCGGTATCGAAAACATCCCATATCTTGCCTTCTGGGCCTATACCGCTATTGATGATGTGGTGTTCAATTTCCTTAACAGCTGAGCAGGTGCGTTGCGTATGAAGGTGATGCTGAACTGGAAGCATCGTTGTAGTTGATGGGGCTGAGAGCTGCACTTTAGGTATAGCCCTAGAGCCTGTTTAGAAAGATCAACAGGATGAAGAGAAGTCTGTCAATATTAGGAGGTGGGAAAAGCAACCAACAAATAATCATTGAAGCGTTGGGCGAAGCTCGCCTAGCACCGTATTTAGAAGCCGCCAACGGTAACCGGAAAGAGGCTCTCCGTTTATATCGGTGGAGCGTTAAACTGACAGCCGCTGTGCAAGAGACTTTGGGGATTACGGAAGTGCTTATCCGTAATGCGATCGATCAACAATTGCAAGAGTGGAATAACGCGCAGAAACCCACATCAACTAGCTGGCTTTTGACCGAACCTGCGAGTCCGTTGCTCGGACTCATCAATCCAAAAAGGAGGGAGGCGTGTAGGAGGGCACAAAAATCTGTAGAGCATCGGTCTCCAAATCATCCTCGCTATGGTCAGGCACCCACGCACGATGATGTTTTAGCGAATACGATGTTCGGGATGTGGAAAGATATTTTGCCTAATCACGCCCCATCGGCTAATCCGGAAAATGATGAAAACAAAAATCGAAAATTCATGTGGGGCCAAGCGGTTAGCAAAGCGTTTCCAAACGAATATGACCCTGACGGAGAGAAAACATACTGGAGGGTTTCGCATCTACATCTGCTCCGCAATAGAGTTTCCCACATGGACAGTCTTCTAAACGTAGACGTCCTTGATGCAACCCACGATGCATTTGCGTTAGTCAACAGCATTGACTCAAAGCTCTGTGATTGGCTCACTGGTACGAGCACGATTAGAGCAATATATGGCGAAAAGTCTAAAAAGAAATAAGCCTACAGGCGCATTCGTCCTGTAGACCTATTTCACTCATGACGAGGGACCTTGTCCTCGCCTTCTCTGTAAGAGAGATTAACATGCTGTAAATCGCTTCGCAAAACGACATGTCTGCCGTTGGCTAGTGTGACAGTAGGGAAGCGATAGCCGTAGGAATGGCGGCGGCTAGGGCGGATGCCGTGGTGGGGGCGTAGCCGGCGGGGGTTGTCGCTGCTAGGGCGGCGGCGTGGGCGTGGATGACCACGGCGTGGGCGGCGGTATCGGCAATGCTGCGTTGCGTTAGCTCGGTGGTGTGGGTGTGCAGGCGTGCCAGGAGTGCGCCACAGATACCGGAGAGGACATCACCCGTGCCGGCGGTAGCCGCGAAGGAATTGCCGGCATTGACAGAAAGTATCGGCAAACCAGAGCCGGTAATCAGCGTGGTGCGTCCTTTAAGCAATACCGTTGCGTGGAGGGAATTAGTAACTGCACTCAGAGTTTCTGCTCTTGGCTGGTCGGCTTCGAGGCCCAGTGCGGCGGCGAGGGTAGCAAGTTCACCGGCGTGGGGTGTAAGCAGCGTTGCCTTGTGCGCACTGTGGCGCTGACGCACGAGGTCCTGGATATCGTCGTGCTGAGCGATGAGGTGGATCGCATCGGCATCAATGAGGACGGGGACGGGGAGGGTAAGGGTGGTGCGGAGTTCATCGGCAGCTAAGGCGTCAGTACCGCGGCCAGGGCCGATGACCACACAATTCACCTTGGGTGAGGCCGTAACACTCGGCGCGATAACAATCTCCGGGTGGCGGGAAATGATGAGCAGGCGCAAAGACTCCGGTGGTACGGCCACTACCATTGACGCTGTGGTGTGCAGCGCACCCGTAGCAGCCAAAAGACCTGCACCCGGATACTTTTCACTACCCGCGGCCAAGACCGTGACCCCGTCAGTGTATTTATGCGAACTCACCGTTGGCGTGACATCCGGAATACCTGTCAGGTGCGGCACCGGTGTCAGCGGGGACGGCCACGCGTGAACTGTGGTGGGAAGAGAATCCTCCTGCACCATCCATGCCACCGGTTGCGCATCCGCACGTAGAATCTCCCCAAACGTGCGCGTGGCCTGCGGCAACGTCAAATCCGCTACCACCACACGTCCGCACTCCGGCGCGAAAGCGTGCGCGGCGCGCGCAGCACCGAACGTAATGGTCACATCCGCATGGATACACGGACTTGCCGCCTGACCTGTGTCAGCATCAACGCCCGTGGGGACATCAATAGCCAGTACCCGCTCCGCACGCGCGGACAACGCTGCCAGATGCTCGTCCACGGGGCGGGAGGAGGCGAGGCCAGCGATGGCATCGATAAGCAAAGCGCAGCGATAATCCGCCGGAAGCTTGGCCACCTCAACCACGGCAACCCCCGCCGGCTGCACCCTGTTGCGCGCCTTGTCATCCGCAAAGACCACCGTGACCTGCCGCGTGGGCGCCAGCAACGACGCCGCATACAGCCCGTCACCACCATTGCCACCCGGACCGGCCACCACCAACACGGCATCACCCGGCTGCGTCAAAGCCTGCGCCGCCTGCGCCACTGCCTGCGCCGCCTGCCGCATCAACTCATCTGGCTGCGTCTGCACAGCCAGCAACTCCTCCTCAGCAGCACGGACAGCGGCGACACTAAATGCAGGAAACATGACCCCCATGCTAATCCCAACACCTGCACGCCCGTGCCCGATTGACCTCTAATGAGGTTGACACCCCGGACACCAAAACAAATTGCGGCCCTCCATCACCCGCACTGCAACCGGCGTGGAACAGACATAACAAGGCTGGCCCTCTCGGCGGTAGACATACACCTCACCACCATGATCATCGCGCCGCGGCTCCCTGCCCATTGCCTCCGGCATATGCTGCGGCGCCACCGTGTCAATGCGGCCATGCTCTACCCCATAGCGCATGAGCGTGACCAGATCAGACCACAACGCATCAAACTCCGCGCGGCTTACTTGCGTTCCCGGCCGGAAAGGGGAGATGTGCTGCCTAAACAGTGCCTCCGCCCGATAGATATTGCCCACACCCGCAAACAACTTCTGATCCATCAGCAGCGACCCTATCTGACGCCGCGACCTGTGCACCCTTTGCCACAACACATCAGGATCCGCGTCCTCCCGCAACGGATCCTGGCCCACCCTGCCCAGTAACCGTGCATACTCCGCGTCCGACATAAGCCGACAAAACTGTGGCCCGCGCAAGTTCGCCGCCACCACATCACTGGCAATGTGCAACCTGATCTGCCCTTTAGTCACCTCTGGTTCCTCAAAGCGCAGTTGCCCAATCAGCCCTAGGTGAATGTAGATAATGTGCTCCGGCGACGGCACAGCAAAGTGAATAAACAGATGCTTCCCAAATGCCTCTGCTTTTTCTAGCACCGCGTTGTCTAGCCCCTTGGCCTCGGGTGCAAAACGCCCCTGCGGGCTGGTGACCACCACCGAGTGTCCACCGAAGTGGGCATTAATATCCCGCGCCAAACGGTGAATCACATGTCCTTCAGGCATAGGGGACAGTGTATCGATTTGGGGAGAAGATCGGTTTTTAGGGGCTGGTAGCTGTTGACGAGTGGTACTACATTTAGTACCACCGAGGTGGCGAAAGGCAGGACTAGGGCATGGGTACGACCTACGATAAGTACACCTATCAGGTGGCATGGTCTGCAGATGACAAAGAGTATGTGGCGTCGGTGGCGGAGTTTCCCTCGCTGTCGTGGCTGGATAGCGACAGGGCCAAGGCGGAGGCGGGGCTGATGGATTTAGTCTGTGAGGTTGTCCAGGACCTGCTGGATTCGGGGGAGGAAGTGCCTACGCCGCTGGGGGAGCGGAGGTACTCCGGTAAATTCAACGTGCGTACATCGCCGGCGTTGCATCGACAGCTGGTAATGGCGGCGCAACGGGAGGGCATATCGCTCAATATGCTGGTTAACCACAAACTTGCTGCAGGCCTATAGGACTGCGATAAAGTTGGCGGGGAACATCACACAGTGTGAGGAAGGACAGCCCAGATGGCGCACGCGATTGGTTTTGACCGCGAGAAATACATCAACGAACAATCCGAGCACATCAATGCGCGCCGGAAACAAATCGGCGGCAAACTCTACCTAGAGATGGGCGGCAAGCTCTTTGATGACATGCACGCCTCCCGCGTCCTGCCCGGGTTTACCCCAGACAACAAGATCGCCATGCTGCAGCGGATCAAAGACGATGTAGAGATCCTGATCTGCATCAACGCCAAGGACGTAGCGCGGCAGAAAGTGCGCGCTGACCTTGGCATTCTCTATGAAGATGATGTGCTGCGTCTTATCGATGTCTTCCGCGACCGCGGCTTTTTAGTCAACCATGTCGTCATCACGCAGTTCGAGGAATCGAATGAGTTGGCGGCTGCGTTCATCGCTAGGCTAGAGCGCCTGGGCCTGCAGGTGGCCAAGCATCGCGTCATCCCTGGCTACCCAGCCAATACTGACCTGATTGTGTCCGAAGAAGGCTTCGGCCGCAACGACTATGCCGCCACCACCCGCGACCTTGTGGTTGTAACCGCGCCGGGCCCAGGCTCCGGCAAGCTGGCCACCGCGCTATCGCAGGTCTACCACGAGCATCAACGCGGCAACAAAGCTGGCTACGCCAAATTTGAAACCTTCCCCGTGTGGAACCTGCCCCTCGAGCACCCCGTCAACCTTGCCTACGAGGCCGCAACCGTTGACCTTAATGATGCCAACATCATCGACCACTTCCACCTCGCCGCCCACGGCGAACATGTGGTCAACTACAACCGCGACGTCGAAGCCTTCCCGCTGCTCAAAGCGCTGCTAGAGAAGATTTTTGGCACCGCGCCTTATGAATCCCCCACGGACATGGGCGTGAATATGGTGGGCAATTGCATCATCGATGATGACGTCTGCCGCGCCGCCGCCAACCAGGAAATCATTCGCCGCTACTTTAAGACGCTTGTCGATGAAGCCCGCAACTCCCTCGACTCCACCCAATCCGACCGCGCCGCCGTGGTCATGGCCAAAGCCGGTATAAAAAGCACCGACCGCCGCGTCGTGGAACCCGCCCGCGAGCGAGCCGCCGCAACAGGGGAGCCGGCATCAGCCATCGAGCTTGCCGATGCCACCATCGTCACCGGCCGCACCAGTTCCCTTCTGGGGCCATCCGCAGCCATGTTGCTTAACGCCCTAAAATACCTGGCCGGAATCGATGACTCCGTACACCTGCTCTCCCCAGAATCCATCGAACCAATCCAAACGCTTAAAACCAAGCACCTAGGCTCCCACAACCCGCGGCTTCACACCGACGAAGTACTCATAGCCTTGTCCGTGTCTGCAGCCAAAGACGACAATGCGCGCCGGGCCCTTGATGAGCTCAAACACCTACGCGGCTGCGACGTGCACACCACCACCATCTTGGGATCAGTCGATGAAGCCATCTTCCGCAACCTCGGCGTGCTAGTTACCTCCGACCCCGTCTTTGCCCGCAAACAAGCGCTCTACCAAAAGCGCTAGCTCAATGTGGGGCAAACCCGCCGGTAGCCGCTAGGATATAAGGGGTGAGCATTGGCAAAATTCTTCTTTATTACCACTTCACCCCTATCAAAGACCCCCAAGCAGTCATGCTGTGGCAGCGCACCCTGTGCGAATCCCTAGGGCTAAAAGGACGCATCCTTATCTCCGAACACGGCATTAACGGCACCGTGGGCGGAGACATTGACGCCTGTAAAAAGTACGTCAAATCCACCAAACAATACCCTGGCTTCAAAAAGATGGAGTTCAAGTGGTCTGACGGTGACGCCGATGACTTCCCACGCCTAAGCGTCAAAGTCCGCGATGAAATCGTGGCCTTCGGTGCCCCTGGCGAGCTCAAAGTCGATGAAAACGGCGTCATCGGTGGCGGCGTGCACCTGAAACCAGAAGAAGTAAACGAACTGGTGGAAAAGCGCGGCGAGGACGTCGTATTCTTCGACGGACGCAACGCCATGGAAGCAGAAATTGGCAAATTCAAAGGCGCCGTCATCCCTGATGTCAACACCACCCACGACTTCATTGATGAGCTCGAATCCGGCAAATACGACTGGATGAAAGACAAACCCGTCGTGTCTTATTGCACCGGCGGAATCCGCTGTGAAATCCTCTCCGCCCTCATGAAAAACCGCGGCTTCAAAGAGGTCTATCAAATTGACGGCGGCATTGTCCGCTACGGCGAAAAATTTGGCAATGACGGCCTGTGGGAAGGATCCATGTATGTCTTTGACAAGCGCATGCACCACGAGTTCGGCCAAGGCCTCAAAGACCCCGGGTTTATCCAGCTCGGACACTGCGTGCAATGTGGTGAGGCCACCAATACCTTCCACAACTGCATCAACGAAGACAACTGCCGCCAGCAAGTCCTGCTGTGCGATAAGTGCGCCGCCAACCCCGCCACCGCCTTCTGCGGTCGCGAGGACTGTGGCGACGTCGCTGCCCGCGCAGCCTCCTAAGAAAGTGCGTTGGATAGCTGCAACAATGTTTGCAGCATCCAAAACATACAGTGCGGCGTGAGCACCCAAAACGCGCCCATCCACGTGCGCCAGCGCAAGTAACTGCGCAGTTTACGCACCATAATGATTCCCGAGCCGAACATTCCGCACAAGGGAATAATTGACGCCCCGATAGCAAACGTGAGCTGCTGCTTAGCCGAGCACAGCCACGTATTCGGGCCCTCCGTACACAGCGGCCCGCCCATTAGGCGGAAATAAAACAGCAATGCGAACGCAACCGCAAAGCTCAACACAATAATAGTGACCGTAAAAACCACCGCCTGCCGCGAGGACTGCCGGTTCAGATGCGCAATGCGCTTGGGATCTGGGGCATCGGCAAGCTCATCAAAGCTGTGCGGCTGCGGGCGCGGCACATTAGAAAAATCACGGTCATCGCGCAAATCATTTTCTGGATGAGAAAGCGGATCAACAGCAGACATAAACCCCGATCGTAGCCGCAACTTTAAGACCGCGCCTACTTCTTCTTTGTGTTCTGCCTCTTAGTTGCCTTATGCACCGGCGAGACAAACACCGGCACCGATACATGCGGAAGCAACTCCGTGGCATGCGAACCAATGAAAACACGCTCCAACGCACCCATCGGCGTAGAGCCCAAGAATAGGATGTCACCCTTCTTCCACTTCAGCGACTCCACCGCCGCGCGCCACCCGCGGCCCGCCCCGATATCCGTGGTGATTTCTAACTCAGGGAAGACATCGGCAACTTCTTCCTGCGCCACATCCAACGTCGCCATCGTCTGCTCCCGCCACTGCGTGGTCAACTCCTTAGCCACATCCAACTTGTCATTGACAGGAGCATTGACGGCATCGTTGGCAGAAAAGGTCAGAATGCGCAAGGGAAGTTTCCACAAGGCGGCGGTGCGGGCGGCATCGAAAAGCGCGGAAAAGTCCTCCCGATGATGATCGTCCGTAAAAGCAAAGTTAATGCGTGTCGGCCCATTCTTAGCCAACTTGACCGCGCGCGGCGACAACGCCAACGGCGTCGGCGAATAATGCAGCAAAGTATCCGCCACCGAACCTGCCAAAAAGCGACCCTTGGGCGCAGACTGGCCCGGACCAAGCGCCACCACATCCGCCTTAAAATCCTCCGCAGACTGCGTCAGCATCTGCGAAATATTCGGCCCATCCACCAAAACCGAAAAGTGTTTGTCCCAATATTCGCGCGGAATACCAGCCGCCACCAGCGTATTTTCCACCGCCTGCTCACACGCGGCCGCTTCCTGCTTAAACCACTTTTTGTACTTCCCGCCCAGCTTCTGCAAAGAAACCTCATGCCACGGCTGCGCAAAAGTGGTAACCACCCGCACCTTGACCGGCGTAATCTTGGCCAACCACGCCGCAAGTTGGATCGCCTCAGAACCACCTGTTGCAGGCGTCCAGGAAACCAAAACACGCAAAGGCTGCGCCGGAGCTTCCCGCAAAGAGTGCGAATGAGAATGTAAGGACTTTTTTGCCATAGAAGGTCAATCACATAAGAGGCTGTGAAATGGGCACGCGGGCTAAGCCCACTACTTCACTAACAAAATTAACCCGAAGTTAAACAAAATAGGAAATACAGGGCACCTGGCGGGGGAGAACCTATTTCGGACGATAAATGTTGGCCAAACGGTTAATAAACGTCGTGACTCCACGCGCCGCCGCGAGATCATCAGCATCCAACCAGCGCAAAATCTCCGCCAACGCCCGCGCCCGCTCCTTTGATACTTCCTCCAACGCCTTCTCACCCGCGGCCGTGAGCTGCACCAAAACCCCGCGGCGGTCATTTTCATCCCGCGCGCGCTCAATCAGACCGCGCTGCTCCAACTGATACAAAGCATTAGACGCCGTAGGCATCCGGATGAGCTCTGCCTCTGCCACCTGGCTCACGCGCGAAGGGCCGCGGTCTTTGAGCTGGTTCATGATGGAGACCTGCGAGGTCGTCAGCGCGCCGCCTTCTGTCGTGCGCTGAAAAATGACCATCAGCTTGTTCAGCGCTGGCTGGATGCTCGTGGCAACCTCAAGCGCATCTGCAAAAGAAATCGGGTTGGCAGGTGCCCCAGGAGGGGTAATGGCTTTCGATGCATCCTGCGCTTCAGGCGATAGTTCGGACATAAAACTAACCCTAATAATCCCGCGCGAAATTTGGTAGTTATCACCGGCTGGCGGGAATGAATTAGCGCCCGCCGCTGTTTCAGATGAGGTGGATTGAGCAGTTGGGGAGGAAAAGGAACTACTGTGAAAAAGATGAATGTGACCTTAAAGCGATGGAACAGTGTTGATTTCACGCTGCAGCGCCAGCGCTTAATCCGTGACATTCACGCTGGCCGGCAACGTGCCAGTGACTATCAAGACGCAGACTTCCTCCTAGTCACCGCCGCCAAATACCACGGACTACAAACCCAACGCGGATGCCCACTGTGTGAATCCCCCTTACTCACCGCCACCTGGGTCCACGGCGAAGAACTTGGCAAACGCAGCGGCAGCGCCCGCAGCTGGGAAGAAATAGCCCGCCTGGCAGCAGAAGGAATCACCTTTAGCGTGCACACCGTCGAAGTCTGTGCGCATTGCCTATGGAATCACCTGTTGCGAACCGAGGATGTCTGTGCGGCGTGATAGGCTAAACAGTCAGTAAAACTGCAGATAAATGGGCATAGGCTGCCCGCGGGTTCCCGGATATATCTACAGATCAACAATTGAACTTCTCAAGCTAGTTAAAGATAAGGCGCAATTAGTGACCGAGAATAAACATGCAATCAGCTCCGCGGCACACAGCCGGCCTCGGCGGCGACGTAACGCGAAGCCGCGACAGTGGCCATGGGTAGTGGCCATCATTGCGGCTATCGCACTCGTCATCCCCTTGGGCACATTTGCGTACGCTTACGCGCAGTACACCGTGCCACAACCAGATGAGCTGGCTAACAAACAAATCTCCGTGGTGCTGGCAAATGACGGCAACACCGAGCTAGCCCGCATTGTTCCTCCCGAAGGCAACCGTTCCCACGTCACGCTGGAACAAATCCCTGACTCAGTGGAAAACGCCGTGCTGGCAGCAGAGGACCGTGAGTTTTGGACCAACAGCGGTTTCTCCTTCACCGGCTTCGCACGTGCTGCGCTGGGCCAAATCACTGGCAATGACACCGCCGGTGGTGGCTCCACCATCACCCAGCAGTATGTGAAGAACACTCTTGTGGGCAATGACATCTCTTATGTGCGCAAGGCTCGTGAGCTGGTGTACTCCATCAAGATGACCAATGAGTGGTCCAAGGAAGAAATCCTCAACGCCTACCTCAATACCGTGTACTTCGGGCGCAACGCCTATGGTGTGCAGGCAGCATCCAACGCTTATTTCAATAAAGACGTTGAGCAGCTCACCGCTGAGGAAGGCGCTTTGCTCGCCGGTGTTATTCAGGCTCCCTCAGCCTGGGATCCGGCCATTAATCCAGAACAGGCAGAACAGCGGTGGAACTACGTGCTGGACGGCATGGTAGAAACCGGTGCACTTGACCAAGCACAGCGCCAAGACATGACCATGCCCGCAACGCGTAATCCGAGCGAATACTCGGCGTACACGGAAGCATCGGGAGCCAATGCGCACATTAAAAACCGCGTAGTAGATGAGCTAGGAACTCTGGGCATCAGTGAAGAAGACATCACTACCCGCGGTTTGCGCATCACCACCACTATTGACATGACCGTGCAAAACGCCAGCGTGGATGCTGTCGATGCCAATCTAGCCCCCCTCCAAGAAGACGCCCGCGCCGCAGCAGTGACAATTGAACCTGCAACCGGTGCCATCCGCGGTTACTTCGGCGGAGCAGAAACCGAAGGCTGGGATTATGCCAACGCCCCAACCCAGACCGGTTCCACCTTCAAGATCATTACCTTGGCCGCTGCCTTGGAGCAGGGTATTCCGCTGAGCGCGGTGTACTCCTCCGCGCCATACCAGGCCGGTGACGCATTGGTGGAAAACGACGGCGGTATGGGATGTGGTGCATGTACCGTCTCAGAGGCTTTGAAGAACTCCTTCAACACCTCATTCATGCGCTTGCAGGCAGACTTGGAAAACACGACGCAAGATACTGCCGATATGGCCTACGCCCTAGGCGTTGCCAAATCCCTGCCAGGTGAACCCCGCACTCTAACTGAAAACGGCGGCCAGCCTTATGAAGGCATTGTGCTGGGACAATACCCCTCCCGCCCACTCGATATGGCTACCGTTATGTCCACCTTGGCCAACGAGGGCGTGTGGCACGCACCGCACTTTGTCCAGCGCGTTGAGACCAACACCGGCGAAGTTCTATACGAACACCCAGCAGACAAAGGCGAACGCCGCGTGTCCGCTCAGGTAGCAAACAACGTTATTGAAGCCATGAAGCCCATTGCCGGTTGGTCCAATGCCACCTTGGCAGGCGGCCGCGAATCAGCCGCTAAGACCGGAACCGTGCAGTTAGGTGACACCGGCTTAAACAAGGACACCTGGCTGGTCGGTGCCACTCCACAACTGGCCACCGCAGTATGGGTAGGTACCGCGGACAATGCCTCTGCAATCTACAACGCGTGGGGCGGAGTCATGTACGGAGCGGGCGCGGCAGCTCAGATTTGGAAGCAGATCCAAGACACTTCGCTTGCCGATGCCCCCTGGGAATCCTTCCCCGTTGCCAATCCCGTCCGCTACGGCTCTGGCGGCGGCGCCAACTCCGGCGGCTGGGCAGTAACTGACTACTACGGCGGATACAACACTTGGAGCGATCCCGGCACTGCAGCAGAAGAAGCACCTGCCGATGCCCCTTCACCAGAAGCGCCGGCTCCAGCGCCGGCACCTGCACCGGAACCGGCTGCACCAGCCGCCCCGGGAATTGATGAGTTCATCGGGGACTTACAAAACATATTTGGCTAGATTCCTTGTCAACCCCGTCACTATTTTTGAAGTGGCGGGGTTGTCTGTATCCCAATGAAGGAGAAACTATGGGCCTTAGCCCTGTCACCATCGTCGGCATAGCATCTATCACCCTGGGCTTTTTCTGTGTCCTCGGCGCATACTACGCTTTCAAATCCCGCCTCTCCGTGGTCCTAGGACTTGCCGCCTTGGTATTCCTCACTGTCATCCCCGTCATCTGCGCCGTATTCTTTGCCGCGACCAGCGGAATGTAGTTTGGCAAGGCTACGTCAATGCGGTACGCTGGTGAGGTTGCTTGACGCAACAGACCCTCCTGCCATATCCGCAAAGGTGATATGGCCGAAAACTACTAGACCATAGGAGGTGATGAGGTCCGTGCGTCAATACGAAGTCATGATCATTTTGGATCCAACCCAAGATGAACGCACCGTAACCCCGTCCCTAGATAAGTTCCTGGAAACCGTCCGCTCTGAGGGCGGCAAGGTTGCCAACGTTGATGTATGGGGCAAGCGTCGTCTTGTGTACCCAATCAACAAGAAGGGCGAAGGCATCTACGTCGTCGTTAACCTAGAGTGCGAGTCTGCAACTGTACTCGAGCTCGACCGCCGTCTGAACCTGAGCGACAACATTTTGCGTACCAAGGTTCTGCGCACCGACAGCAAATAGCGGATACTGGGGTTAAAAACCTCAACATCATCCGAACTACAAGGTAGGTACACACACATGGCACAGGGCGATACCACAATCACTGTTGTTGGCAACGTTGTTGCTGACCCAGAACTGCGTTTCACTCCATCAGGGGCACCAGTCGCTAACTTTAGGGTTGCGTCTACCCCCCGCCGCTACAACTCCCAAACAAACCAATGGGAAGACGGCGAAGCCATGTTTTTGACCTGTAACGTGTGGCGTCAAGCTGCAGAAAACGTTGCAGAAACGCTGAGCAAGGGCATGCGCGTTATCGTGCAAGGCCGTCTCAAGCAGCGTTCCTACCAAACCCGTGAAGGTGAAAACCGCACGGTATTCGAAATTGATGTTGATGAGGTTGGTCCATCCCTGCGCTACGCCTCTGCCTCTGTCAACCGCAACCCACGTGAGGGTGGGTCCGGCAACTTTGGCGGTGGCCAGCAACAAGGTGGATTTAACAGCAACCAAAACAACCAAGGCGGATTTGGTGGAAACCAGTCCCAAGGTGGTTTCGGTGGCAACCAGGCGGCACCACAAAATGACCCCTGGAACTCCGCACCGCCAGCAGGCGGATTCGGCGGAGATGACGAACCCCCGTTCTGATCTACAAACACACTCAATTCATAAGCGAAAGGAAGGGTCATGAAGCTGATCCTCACCGCTGCCGTTGAGAACCTCGGCGCCCCAGGCGAAATTGTTGAGGTTAAAGACGGCTACGGACGTAACTACCTGCTTCCACGCGGCTTGGCAATTGTTGCTACCCGTGGTGCACAAAAGCAGATCGAGGGCATCAAGCGTGCTCAAGAAGCTCGCGCAATCCGCGACTTGGATCACGCTCGCGAGGTCCGCAATCAGCTAGAGCAGCTGGACAAGGTTGTCGTAGAGGTCAAGACCTCTGAAAAGGGCAAACTGTTCGGTTCCGTTACCGCTGATGACATCGTTGCTGCAGTCAAAAACGCTGGCGGCCCTAACTTGGACAAGCGCAACGTTGTGCTTCCTAAGGGCCTGGTCAAGAAGACTGGCAACTACCAGGTTGAGGTCAGGCTGCACGCAGATGTAGCTGGCAAGATCAACTTCTCGGTCGTGGCTGCCTAATTACCGGCAACTAACCCAAAGACAACAGCTTTAAAGACGCGCATTTTCTTCTGCTTTTCCGCGCAGGCCCCTATGTGAGGTGGGGGCATGTGAGGTCGCAGTGAGAGAATGCGCGTTTTTTGTTCACAAGGGTGTGGATAACTTGTGGAATTTGTGCATCGGCAAGCAAAAAGCCTTTGCCTGCAAGGGGGCAAAAGCAGTTTGTGCAGCTCAGCGGTTGTCCACAGGGGTGATGGCAAGAACTTGCCCCTTACCTGCCAATTGCACAGGGGCCTGTGGATAACTTGGGGACTTTTCACAAAAGTAGTAGGGTGGAACAGTGATGACTGCCAGCTTTGATGATGAGGGCTACGCCCCACAAGATGACTTTGTGCAGGAAAAGCCAAAAAGCTACGGCGAGTTTAGGCAGCCGCCGTCCGATAAGGACGCGGAGCAAGGTGTGTTGGGTGCAATGTTGCTGTCGCCGCACACCGTAATGGAAGTCATTGAGGAGCTAGAGCCAGAGGACTTCTACTACCCCGCGCATCAGCTCATTTACAACGCCATGTTGGAGCTGTACTCGCAGGGCACCGACATCGACGCGGTCATTGTGGCCAACCGCCTAGACCGGCAGAATAACTTGGAGCGAGTCGGCGGCGCGCCGTACCTGCATACTCTTCTGGCTACCGTCCCCACCGCCGCCAATGCGCGCTATTATGCGGAGATCGTTGCGGAAAAAGCGGTGCTGCGCAAGCTTGTCGATGCCGGCACGCGCGTCGTCCAGCTTGGCTTCGAAGGCCAAGAAGATGCACAAATTGAGGCTGTGTTGGATCGCGCCCAACAAGAAGTATTCGCGGTGGCGCAACGCAAAACCACCGAAGATTATCAGGTGTTGGGTGATTTAATTACCCCTACCATTGATGAGCTGATGTCCATCCAGAATCTTGGTGGATTGCAGCGCGGTGTCCCCACTGGCTTTGTTGACTTAGATGCGGTGACCAATGGCCTCCATGCTGGGCAGATGATTATTATTGCTGCCCGTCCAGGTGTGGGTAAATCAACGTTGGCAATGGACTTTGTGCGGTCGTGTTCCCTCAAACACGGCAAGAGTTCGGTCATATTCTCGCTGGAAATGTCAGCGTCTGAGATTGTGATGCGTCTTCTGTCGGCCGAAGCGGAAGTCAAGCTTGCCGATATGCGCGCCGGCAAAGTCTCCAACGACGACTGGACGAAGCTTACTGACACGCTCAACCAGATTCAGGATGCGCAACTATACATCGACGACTCACCAAACTTGACCATGATGGAAATCCGGTCAAAGGCGCGCCGACTCAAACAACAGCATGGGCTGGACCTGATTGTTCTGGACTACCTGCAGCTGATGAGCTCCGGTAAAAAGGTGGAGTCGCGTCAGCAGGAAGTTTCTGAATTTTCGCGTCAGCTCAAGCTGTTGGCAAAGGAACTGGAAGTGCCACTCATTGCAATTTCGCAGCTTAACCGTGGCCCCGAGTCCCGCACAGATAAGAAGCCGCAATTGGCTGACCTGCGTGAATCTGGTTCGTTGGAGCAGGATGCCGATATGGTTATGCTGCTGTACCGCCCTGACTCTCAAGACAGGGATAATGAACGCTCCGGCGAGGCCGATATTATTTTGGCTAAGCACCGCGGTGGCCCGATTGACACCATCCAAGTGGCTCACCAATTACACTATTCCAAATTTGTGAACATGGCACACGGCTAAAAAATTCCACAGATCTGGGTAGCTGGGATAGTTATCCACAGAATTGGGCGGTGTGGGTCGCGCAGCAGTTGTGGCGATTGCTGTGTGCACTTAGCGTGATCTGTATGAATGACAGCGCATACAGCCAATACCTTGCCGCCAAGCAGAGCGGTTGGGCGTTGCTGTCTGCGTTCTATCAGCCCACTGCGAAGATGACAGTCGAGGCCGTTGCCCATCGTGACGGATTGCCAGTCGCTGAGGTGAGACGACTGCGGCTGACCTATCAGCGGATTCGCCCACAAGCGGCCCTCGCTACGGCTTTGGGCCATAGTCTGGACATGCTGGAGCTCATTGGCAAGATGTTTGCCAAGCTGCGTGACACCAAAGTGGATAATCTAGCTCTCATGTTGCAGGCTTGCAAGGGCCTGACCATGAGAGAAGCAGAGTTCACACTGCAAGAAATTGTGAACCAGAATGTGCCCAAGGCACCGCGGCGGAATCGGATAAACTTTGCTCGCCGGTCTGATGGTAATCACATGACCCGCGTGATGGGGTTGTTGAAGACTGAACACGCCCGCGCCATTCAAGCCCGCGCAGAAAAGCACGTGAAAACTGCAATGGCTAAAAATCCGGGTTTGAAATATGACAATGCGCTGGGGAATTGGATGGTATCCACCCTGCTTAATGACAATGCAGCGCCTGCCGATGCCCCACAGCCCGCCTTCCAACCCATGATCATCCTCGCTGGCGACCCCAACGTTGACGTGGCACGCGGGCACCTCAATACCCTTTCCGGGGCGTCTATTCCGCTGGCAGAAGCCGTGAATCAGAAGCTGGCCGGTACTGGCTGGGTGGCGTGGACGCGGCGTGATGAGACGGGGAGAATCCACCTGGACGCCATTGTGCCCATCACTAGGTCCCGCTTTTCCACGGGAATGCACAGGGTAGGGGTGGTGTTGGAGTCCTTGGTCTGTGCCCATGAATCGTGTGATTTGCCGGCCCTGTTTTGCCAGGCCCACCACCTGAAGTCAGTTGCCTATCACGGTGGTGAAACCTCGTGGGAGAACATGACCCCTGTATGCCGGGTTCATAATGTGCAAAATGATGACAACCCGAATGCTCCGCCCAAAAATGGCAGACTAATCAGGGATGACAAAGGTTGGGTTGGGCATCAAGCTGAACCTGGAGGTCCGCTGAATTTTAACACAAACCCCTTGTTCAGACAGGGGTATAGGGGAACAGCGGAGGACATGGCGGCCAATTTCGTGGGCTAGTTTTGCAATGCTTTGCCCTTGTTTTCTGGCAACGCCATGGCTGCCGATGCCGCCACCCCGAACGCCACCGCAAACAGTACGAACAACCAGTGTGTTCCTGCAGTGGAGACGATTGGGGGAACAATCAGTGGCGCGATAATAGAGGCGATCCTTCCAAAACCTGCGGCGGAGCCGGTTCCAGTGCCGCGCAGTGCGGTGGGGTAGAGCTCCGGACCGATGGCATATAGGGCACCCCAGGCGCCGAGGTTGAAGAAGCTAAGAAGGCATCCGGAGATGATGATCATCGTTTCAGTAGAAGAGAAACCGTACAGTCCGGCAGCACAGGCGGAGCCAAGGAGGAAGACTGCCAAGGTAATGCGCCGGCCCCACACCTCAATGAGCCAGGCTGCTGCGGCATAGCCGGGAAGCTGAGCTAGCGTGATGATGAGTGTAAAAGTAAAGGATTTCACCAGCGTGAATCCATCTGCTACCAGCAGGGATGGGATCCAGATGAAAGCGCCGTAGTAAGCAAGGTTGACACAGAACCAGATGGTCCAGAGTGCGAACGTCCTTTGACGGATCCCGCGGGAGAAGATGGAGGCATCGCCCGCCGGTTCTACAGGGGTGGGTACCACTGGTGGGAGCTTCTCGGCGGGAACGTGTGCTTCAAACTCTTGGACGATGGCTTCTGCCTCGCTGTGTCGCCCCTGTTTCTCCAAGTAGCGCACAGATTCAGGAAGAGCTAGGCGAACGTACAAAGAATAGGCGGCGGGAATCATGCCGAGCATGAGCGCCCAGCGCCACCCGTTCTCGTTCGATCCCACGACGAACGTGCCAATGACCGCCGCTGCAATCCAGCCCACTGCCCAAAAGGCTTCCAGGAGTACCACCATGCGGCCGCGGATTGCACGTGGGGAGAATTCAGCGACCAATGTAGAAGCCACTGGAAGCTCGGCACCGAGCCCTAGACCAACGATGAATCTCAAGATGAGCAGGATTGTTAGCCCAGTGGCCAGGGCCGATGCACCTGTGGCAAGGCCATAGACCAGTAGGGTGATGGTAAAGATGTGTCGGCGGCCGAATTTATCAGCAAGTAGACCGCCAAAGGTCGCACCGAGTGCCATTCCGATAAAGCCGACAGAAGCCAGCCACGAGGTTTGGGTCTTACTCAAGTCCCAGTGCACGGCGAGGGCCGCCATGATGAAGGAAATGAGCCCTACATCCATGGCGTCTAGTGCCCAGCCGATGCCGGCACCTAGCAGTAGTTTTTTGTGTTTGGGGGTGACCGGCAGCCGGTCTAAGCGCGCGTTATTTTTCACATCCTCAATACTAACCGCGCAGTCGCAGCGAATTGCTGACGACAAACACTGAACTAAATGCCATGGCGAGACCCGCTAGGAGTGGGTTGAGAAGGCCGGCAGCCGCGACAGGGATAAGGAGGGTGTTGTAGGCGAATGCCCAAAACAGGTTGCCTTTGATGATGCGCAGGGTGCGGCGGGAGAGTTGAATTGCATCGGCAGCTGAGCGTAGGTCGGAGTTCATAAGCGTGATATCGGAAGCCTCGATGGCGACATCGGTGCCGGTACCCATAGCGAGGCCGAGGTCAGCTTGGGCGAGGGCGGCTGCATCGTTGACGCCGTCTCCCACCATTGCAACGACGTGCCCTTTCTTTTGCAGCTCAGCGATGACATTGACTTTGTCCTCTGGCATAACGTCTGCAATCACGTTAGCGGCGGGGATGCCAGCTTCAGCGGCAATAGTGCGGGCTGCGCCGGCATTGTCGCCGGTAAGCAGGTAGGGAGTCAGACCTAAAGCTTTAAGCTTGTCGATGCCCTTTGCCGAACTATCCTTAATCCTATCCGCCACCGTAATAATGCCCGCGAACTCACCATCAATGGTGACTTCCGCAGCGGTGGCTTCTGTGCGGTTGTTTTTAGGCCTTCCCACAGTGACATGCTTTCCATCGACAGTGGCAGATACTCCCATGCCGGTCGTGGAGATAAAGTCGGTGGCTGCGGGTATATCGGTAGCAGCTTTGACAATGGCTTGTGCAATTGGGTGTTGGGAGTGTTTTTCCACCGCAGCAGCCAGTGGCAAAATTGCGGGGTCGCTGACGGAGACAACAGTCATTTCACCAGTGGTTACGGTGCCGGTTTTATCCAAGACAATGGTGTCTACTTTTTTGGTGGATTCCAAAATCTCAGGGCCTTTAATAAGCAGGCCAAGTTCCGCACCGCGTCCGGTACCAACGAGCATGGCTGTTGGAGTGGCCAGTCCCATGGCACATGGGCAGGCAATGATAAGCACTGATACGGCCGCGACAACAGCAGGTGCTAATTCCGAGTGAAGTATAAAAGTTAAGACCGCAATAGCGATGACGATGGGAACAAACCACTGTGCAATACGGTCAACCAGACGTTGAATGGGTGCTTTTGCTGCTTGCGCATCAGTAACCAACTTGGCCATTTGCGCCAGCGTGGTGTCTGCGCCGACGCGAGTGGCGCGAACCACTAAAGAACCAGAAGTATTTAAAGAGGCACCGACTACTGCGTCACCTTCACCAACCTCGACCGGAACAGATTCACCAGTCAACATGGATAAGTCAACGGCAGAATGTCCGGAAATAATGGTGCCATCGGTGGCGATTTTCTCTCCGGGACGAACAAGAAATTCATCGTCAAGCTTTAGCTGGGAAATGGGGATGCGGGTCTCGGTGCCATCGGCAAGCAAAGTTGCTTCCTTGGCGCCTAGCGAAAGCAAACTGCGCAACGCCTCCGACGACCGCCCCTTCGCCTTGAGCTCAAACCAGCGGCCTAGCAGCAAGAAGGTAATGACCATGCCTACGGCCTCAAGATAGATGTGCTCCATCGTCGCGTTATTAGGCGTCAGCGTCATCTCCATACGCATATGCGGCATGCCGGCATGCGTGAAAAACAGCAGATACAGTGACCAAAAATACGCCGCCGACGTGCCCAGCGTAATCAGCGTGTCCATCGTGAACCCGCCGTGCTTGATATTTGCCCACGCGGCCTTGTGGAACGGCGCACCGCCAACGACATAGACCACCGTCATCAAAACGGCCGCTACCCATTGCCAGTAATCAAACTGCAAAGCCGGAATCATGGACACTACCATGACCGGAACCGATAGCACCGCAGACATGATGGTTAGCCGCTTGAGCCTGGCGGAATCGTCTGACTTAGGGGCGGTAGTTGTAGCCTCATAGCCAGCACTTTTGATAGCGGCAATGAGGTCTTGTTCCGAATACTGCGCTGGGTCATAGTCCACGGAGGCAGTTTCAGTGGCAAAGTTGACTGTCGCTTGGACGTTGTCCAGCTTGTTGAGCTTCCGCTCCACGCGTGACGAGCAATTTGTACACGTCATTCCTGTCACGCCAAGTTCGATGTGGGCAAGGGGCATGGTGTTACCTCACTAAGGTATAGCCGGCTTCGCTGACGGCGGCGGCTATTTGTTCGGTGGTAAAGCCTTCACCTTCTACGGTGACTTCGCCAGACTTGGGGTTGGCGTTAACGGCGGTAACGCCTGCGATGTCAGCGATTTCTTCTTGTACGGATGCGGCGCAGTGTCCGCAGGTCATTCCTGTGACAATAAAAGTGTGTTGAGTCATAACCCTCATGTTATACCCCTGGGGGGTATATGGCAACGGTTATTTCACTACTTCCGGTAGCGTTGAGGGGGACAGGCACAGTAAGACGTTAAGGAGATTTTTCAATGGCAACCATCGACATCACGCAAGACACCTTTGAAGACACCGTCGCCTCCGACGGCATTGTGATTGTTGACGCCTGGGCTGACTGGTGTGGGCCATGCAAGCGCTTTGCGCCGATTTTTGAAAAAGCCTCTGACCAGCACCCAGATGTCACCTTTGCCAAATTGGACACTGAAGCCAACCAGGGTCTTGCCGCTGCGTTGGAAATTCAGTCCATCCCTACCTTGATGGTTTTCCGCGACTCTATTCTGGTCTTCCGCGAGGCCGGCGCCCTGCCACCGGCGGCACTTGAGGATCTCATCCAACAGGTTAAGGGCCTTGATATGGATGAAGTCCGCCGCCAAGTTGAAGCGACTAAGGAGTAAGTTTCACCATGGCTAACCCGTTTTCTAAGGGCTGGAAGTATGTGATGGCCTCATTTGATCAGAAGATCGATGAGCACGCAGACCCCAAGGTGCAGATTCAACAGGCTGTCGCTGCGGCTAAAAAGCAGCATCAAGATATTACTGATCAAGCTGCAGAAGTTATGGGCAATAAAACCCAGCTGGAGATGCGCCTTGGCCGCTTGCTGAAGAATCAGAATGACCTACAAGACCAGGCGCGCCGAGCATTAGAGCTTGCCGATGCCTCCTCCGACCCCACTACCGCCCAAGAATATTCCAATGCTGCAGAAGTGTTGGCTGCGCAGTTGGTAGGAGTGGAACAGGAATTAGAGCATGTAAAAATTCAGCACGAGGGTGCCGTACAGGCAGCGAAACAGGCAGAGCAACAGCAGAAAGAGTCTGCGGCGCGCCTTAAAGAACAGCTAGCGCACGTTGATGAGCTTTTGATGCAGGCAGATCAGGCGGCTATGCAAGAGCAGACTACGGCGGCGTTGAGTGACTTCTCACCCGATGACACCACTCCCACTCTGGATGCGGTGCGCGCGAAGATTGAGAAGCGCTACACCAATGCCCTGGGTGCGCAGGAGCTGTATCAGACCCATGTCAATGATGCGATTACAGCTGGCGATGACACCAGGGCTGCTTCGCGGCTGGAAGAGATTCGCGCTGCGATGAAGGAAAACAAAGAGTTAGAGCAATAAAGTTAAAGGCCAGAACCTTAAATGGGTTCTGGCCTTTAATTACTTATCCGCGTTTGATGTTGATGAGCACTCCGCGGATACCTGAGTGGAAACCGTCACGCAGGTTGACACGCTGGGCTTCGGTGAGGGTGTATTCGTGGAGGGTCTCACAGGCGAATTGGAGGAGGGGTCTATCAATCTCGGGAGGTAGTCCGCCGCCGGAGAGAAGGTGAGCCTGGTTGCGTTGCTCGCTGGTGGCGGCGTTATCAAACCACCAGCTTGCGTATTGCTGACCGACGTCGAATGGTGTTTGGAAGCCAGCAGACGACCACACTTCTTCCGGCAATGGCACATACCGCGACCGTAGCTTGCGCCGCGGCGCCATCATGGAAGGTTTGGGGGCGGAGTCTTTTTCTTCTGACTCTGACTCTGGCTCTGGCTCTGGCTCTGGTTCTGGTTCGACGAAGACAGACTCAACCTCGGACGGGGTCTCCTGCTCCTGGACTTCTTCTACTTCTGTTTCTTCATCCTTGTGTTCCCGCACGACGGGGGGGAGTGGGCCTTCTAATATTTGCAGTTCCATAGCATCTTGGAAGTCTTCGCGTGGGTCCAAGATGGTGGTGGAATCACAGGCATGGCGAAGCGCTGATGACATTGAGTCCCAGCCAAATCCGTAGAGGTGGACGCGCACGCCATTGTTGATGGCTTCTTCCACGCCGGGGATCATGTCTGCGTCACCAGAAACTAAGACAAAATCGGTAAAGTTGCGGCTGGTAGCGGCGATGACCATGTCTGCCACGAGACGGGTATCTACTGCCTTTTGGGTGCGCCGCTCGCCGAATTCGATGAGCTGTCCGGTGCGCAGTTGTACGCCGTCACAGGTGCGTAGGGCGCGTTGGTATCGGTGTGGGCCAGTTTCAGGGATGCCGTCGTACCAATTTTGACGGTGGATGGGATGACCGATTTGGTTTTCGATCATCTTGCCAATTGTGGTTACTACCTCCGGTAAGTCAATTTCTAGTTGGGAACGTGCTCCCGTTTCCCATGAGTTGTAGAAACTCGCAAGTAAGTATGAAGTGTCAACGAAGACAACTGTGCGTTCAAGCATGGCTCCTAATTATCCGTTCATTTAGTTAAGTGTTTTCTTTCTAGTTTGCCTCATTAGTCACATTTAGTCGATGTTGGGGGAACAATTTCTGAGTTGCGCACTAGGTTCATTGGTTATATGGTTAGTTACATGAGTAACCAACCAGTGAACGGGCGGTGGTGATGGATAACTCGACTCAACCGCTCTTTAGACAAATTGCAGCGCTGGTGGAAGATTCCATCATCGACGGAACGCTGCCAGAAGGTGAACAATCGCCTTCTACTAATGAACTTGCTGCATTTCACTCCATTAACCCCGCCACGGCACGCAAAGGTCTAGCTCTCTTGGCCGACGAGGGCATTTTGGAAAAACGCCGTGGCCTTGGAATGTTTGTGGCTCCCGGGGCGGCAGAACTCATCAAAGGCCGCCGCCGCGCTGACTTTGCGGCGGAATACGTTGCCCCGCTTATCGATGAAGCCGTTCGGCTCGGCTTCACGCGCGAAAGCCTCCAAGATCTCATTCTCCGTGTTGCGGAAAGCCGCGGCCTCTACCAATAAGGAACAGCCACATGATTACTACGAACAATTTCCACCTCGCCTCAGGGCTTACCCACGCACTTGTGGGCGCAAACGGCACGGGAAAAACCACGCTCTTGCGTCAAATTGCGGGTCAATTACCGGCAGATAATCTGCGCGTTTTTGGTGAGGAACCTTTTGATAACCAGCGCGTGATGGACCGGACAATTTTGATGGGCATTGATAATCCACTGCCGGATGCATGGAGTGCTGGGGGCATCGTCAAGCTAGGCGCTGCGCGGTGGGAAACCTGGAACCAGCAGCGGGCAGAGAAATTGCTGGAGGCTTTCGCGGTGCCTAATAAGCGCTATAGCTCGCTTTCTCGCGGACAGAAATCCGCGCTGGGCATTGTGCTGGCTGTCGCGTCGGGCTGCGAGCTCATGCTTCTCGATGAGCCCTACCTCGGCCTCGACCCCGACAAGCGGGAGATTTTCTACCAAGTGCTTGCCGATGAACGCGGGCGCACCATTGTGATAGCCACCCACCACCTCGATGAACTTTCTACCTCTATCGACACGGTATCTGCACTGGATGTGAACCTCTATGGTGCAGTTGAAGAAATTGTAGAAGGTGTTGTGGAGCTTATTGGCACGCCGGAGCATGTAGCTGCGGTCACCCAAAAGCTGGGGGTGGAACCGCTAATGCGGGATAGTTCCGTACTCGGTGAACGCGTAGTAATTGATGCCCGCACCAAGGTGGATGCGGTGTATGCCGCAGCGCGTGGCGTTGTGAAAGTAAACCCTGTATCTCTGCAGCGTGCGGTATCCGCATTGCAGCTTCGAAACAAGCGCTAAGGATGATGGAAATGAACCGACTGCAAGTCCACCTCAGGCTCTGGGAATCGAAGGTATTCTTCCTGGCCTTTTATCTAGGCATAGTGAGTGTGTGTGTCCCTTTGAGTTTCGCGTCCATCGACCCCATCTATCTCCTATCCGGGTGGGTTGTGCTCGTTGCATTCGTCGTAGCTAAAGCAACGCCGGATGTAGGGAGGTTTGTGGCCCTCAGCTTGGGCTCGTCTAGCTGGAATATGCAACGCCGCATGTACCAGCTGTTCATCGCGGCGGTGGCGGCAATAAGCATCTTGCTAGTCGCAGATTGGAGAACCTGCCTTCTCACTGTGATGATCGGTCTAGTTTTTGCTACCCTGCCACGTCGTATGCCGTTAGTGGCAGAAGTTGGATCTGCGAAGAACGCTCAGGGCAAAGGTCGTGACTGGGCCCCAGGTTTCCCTGCGTCCATTGAAAGTCAGCTTGTTGTTCGTCCCGTAGTTTGGGCGTGGTTGGTGAACACTTTCTTCATTGTGGTGGCGTGGATTGGGGTGTTTGCGGGGATGAAACTATTTGCAATCGATGAATCCCCTGAAGCATTCGTTGGTCTCGTAGTAGGTGCGTCGTGGGGCGCTATGGTGCTAGGGCTGACCAACATCTCCACGCTGCGAAATTACCTAACCTTCGGTGGCAACCGTCGGCGCTGGGCGGCAAGCATCACGGTAACAAGCGGCGCTATGGTTCTTCTGTTTGTAGTGGTTGGGGCCGTGGCGTTCTTACTAATAGGAGATGCCGCATTATCAAAGTATGTGGTGGTCAGCGCAGTGGGTGCGTATGTACTCCTGCTGCTCGGAATAGGGCTCGACCTTCTCACGCGTCGAAACATGCTCCTTGTCATCGCCTATGTGGCAGTAGCACTTTCTCCACTGCCGGCTACCGTCTGGGCTTGGAGTGCAATGAAAAGCCCCAACATTGTGGTAATCGCCGTGGTGACAATCCTGTGGCTGGGCGTTCAGCACATCCTGCTTACTCAAGTCGCAGTACGGGCGCGTCCATTCAGCGGCGGTATCGGAAGCTATCTGGGTATGCGCAAAGCGCAATAACTGCGCAATTTTATGTGTTTTTTGTGTGGTGTTTTTTGTGGGTTGTGCTGGGGATTTGTGTTGTTGGTTGTTGGTGTGTAACTTTATGTGAGTCAGCGCGACCGACAACGCCCCGGCTGAGAGTGATTTTGGCTGAGATGGCGGTAGGAAAACAGGCCCT
>JAXFXA010000100.1:0-5976 GCA_034091885.1 Corynebacterium sp. | reverse complement strand
TTCCCACGACGCATTCAAGCCACCATGTTTAGTCAATCCTTGCTGCAGCGATACGACAACGCCGCGTTTAAAGCCGCGGCAAGTATTATGCGTACCTATTCCACGAGCTTTAGCGCGGCCACTCAGTTGTTGAGGCCAGTGCTGCGCCGTGATATTTACAGCCTGTATGCGGTTGTGCGTCTAGCCGATGAGATCGTGGACGGCACTGGACTTGCGGCAGGTCTGGGAACTGCGGAATGTCAAAAAATGCTGGACAACTTTGAAGCGGAGGTTCTTGCAGCACCGCACAGTCGCCTTCACCTCAATCCGGTGCTGCATGCCTTTGGAGTGACCACGCGACGTTGTGGTTTTGCGCCAGCTCATCTGCGAGCCTTCTTTGCCTCTATGCGTAAAGATATCGTGGCGGCGGAGGGCACGTTGACGTTATCAGCTGAGGAATTAGAAGAATATATCTACGGTTCAGCAGAAGTCATTGGTTTGTTGTGCCTCGACATTTTCCTGGCAGAAGCCGAGGTAACGCAGAAGGACCGCGCAGAAATGGAACAAGGCGCGCGGGCGTTGGGTGCGGCTTTCCAAAAGATTAATTTCTTGCGTGATATTGCGGCTGACACACACTTTTTGGCACGCAGCTACTTTCCAGAACTTTCTGCGTCGATGTTGACCCAGCAGGGCAAAAACGCACTGGTCGCGGAGATTCGGGCAGACTTAGGACTTGCGGTGGCAGGTACGAAGCTTTTGCCTGCCGATGCCCGCCTCGCCGTTCGTGCCGCCACCGCGCTGTTTACACAGCTACTGGATGCACTAGAGAAAGCACCAGTAACACAAGTGCTGGCGGGAAGAATCCGCATCAGCAACCTAACCAAGTTGTGCCTTCTTGGAAGAGTACTTGTTAAGGCCGTGAGGAATAAATGAACCACGTACCGACGCCAGAAAATGATGCGGCAAGTGGCAAGAATCGGCGCGTAGTCATCATCGGAGCCGGCATTGCAGGCTTGGCAACTGCTACATTGCTGGCACGCAACGGTTATGAGGTCACTGTCCTAGAGCGCCTTGATACCTGGGGTGGGCGCGCCGGGGAGTTGCACACTCTACAAGCACCTGGGTTTCGCTGGGATGCTGGTCCGAGCTGGTACCTCATGCCGGAAGCTTTTGATCACTTCTTTGCACTATGCGGGACCTCCACACAGGAACAGTTGGACCTCGTTACCTTGCAGCCGGCCTATCGCGTCTTCACCGGTGTGCAGGATAAAGACCACTGTCAAGACCAGCATCCGCGCCATTTCGATGTGTCTCCCCACAATGTGGTGGAACTGTTTGAAAGCATGGAGAAGGGTGCTGGGGGGAAGTTGCAGAAGTATCTGGCGCAGGCAGAAACTGTGTATCGGATTTCCTTGGAACATTTTTTGTACTCCAATTTTTCCCGGCCACACAACCTGATTGCGTGGCCGTTGCTGCGCCGCGTACGTTTACTTATTCGTCTGCTCAGGCACTCATTGCAGGATTATGTCGCACGCGAGTTTAAGGATTTCCGTCTGCGGCAAGTACTGACCTATCCGGCGGTTTTTCTTTCCACGCAACCGGCTACTGCGCCAGCACTGTATTCATTGATGTCCGTGACAGATTTGGTCCAGGGCCCTCAGTATCCGCGTGGTGGATTTGTTGCGGTAACCAATGCTCTTTATAACTTGGCAGTTGCACATGGCGTGCGCTTTCATTTTCATGCTGAGGCTACGGCGATAGAAACAGAGCCGCAGGCCGCATCAGGGAAAATGCGGTCTCGTTGCCGCCGGAGGGAGCGAGTAGTAGGGGTGAGGTGGGCATCGCTAAGCTCTGCAGCGCTGGGCGAGGAATCAGTGAGTTTTACCCCTGCCGATGTGGTGGTCTCTGCAGCAGACCTGCAGCATACAGAAATGGTGCTTTTGCCTGCGCATTTACGCACCTATTCGCATAAGCATTGGCGCAATGCGGACCCGGGTATTTCCACAGTGCTGATTTACGCAGGCGTTAAGGGAGAATTGCCGGAGTTAGCACACCATACGTTGATTTTCAGCAAGCAGTGGGAAGAAGACTTTGCAGCCGTCTTTCCCTCGACGAACCAACCAGATGCGCATAAGCTTGCCGGTACCTCGTGGTCCCGCTCAATCTATATCTCCAAGACCTCTGCTACCGATGATGACGTGGCACCGGACGGCTACGAAAACCTTTTTGTGCTCATTCCCGTCCCTGCCGATGCACATTTCGGGCACGGCAGTGCCTACAACGACCACGGCGCCGACCGTGCAGTACAAGAAGTTGCCGAGGCCGCAGTAGAGCACATTGCCAAAAGCACCGGAATACGTGATTTGCGGCGAAGAATTGTGGTTATGGAAACCGTAGGACCAAGTGACTTTGCACAGCGTTATCACGCATTTGCGGGCGGAGCGATTGGCCCAGCACATACACTGCGACAATCGGCATTCTTCCGCGGCAGTAACAAATCAGCCAAAGTTGATGGCCTGTACTTTGCCGGCGCGACCACCGTTCCGGGCGTTGGCGTTCCACTGTGTCTGATTTCTGCAGAAAATGTTCTCAAACGTTTAGTCGGGGCTCATTCCAATCAACCCATCCAATCAACCCCCGAAAATTAGCAACACCGCCTGGGGCGAAGCAATGGAAGAATAAATCGCTTATCCATGCCCCTGTTCGCTACCGGCGTACAGTGTTACAAGCTGCGCAAACACTGAAATTCAGGCGAACATCTGTCCGAGGAAGGAAATTAAGTGCGGTCCCGCGCGTTAGAGTGGTTAGCAACTTAAGTTAAACCTAATTTTTAAGGGGTCGGACATCATGTTTGAGAGGTTTACGGACCGCGCTCGTCGTGTCATCGTCTTGGCACAAGAAGAAGCACGCATGCTCAACCACAACTACATCGGAACTGAGCATATCCTGCTCGGTCTGATCCACGAGGGCGAAGGTGTCGCAGCAAAGGCCCTAGAGTCCATGGGGATCTCTTTGGAAGATGTCCGCCGCGAGGTTGAAGAAATTATTGGCCACGGCACGCAGCCACATACTGGCCATATTCCATTTACGCCACGAGCAAAGAAGGTATTAGAGCTTTCCTTGCGCGAGGGTCTGCAGATGGGACACAAGTACATTGGTACGGAGTTTTTGTTGCTTGGCCTTATCCGTGAAGGCGACGGCGTGGCCGCCCAGGTTCTTACCAAGCTCGGAGCTGATTTGCCGCGCGTGCGTCAGCAGGTTATTCAATTGCTCTCTGGTTATGAGGGCAACCAAAATGAGGGCAAAGATTCAGCATCCGCAGGTGCAGAAACCGGCGGGCGTGTTCTCGGCGGCGGAAGGCAGGGCCAAGGTGGTTCTGGTGACCGCTCTAACTCTTTAGTTCTTGACCAATTTGGCCGCAACCTAACCCAGGCGGCAAAAGACGGCAAACTCGACCCAGTTATCGGCCGTGAATCTGAAGTTGAACGCATTATGCAGGTGCTTTCGCGCCGCACTAAGAACAACCCAGTGCTGATCGGTGAGCCTGGTGTGGGTAAAACCGCGGTGGTAGAAGGCCTAGCATTAGATATTGTCAATGGCAAAGTTCCAGAAACTCTTAAAGACAAGCAGCTTTACTCGCTTGACCTTGGTTCCTTGGTGGCTGGTTCCCGTTACCGCGGTGACTTCGAAGAGCGCCTGAAGAAGGTTCTCAAAGAGATCAATCAACGTGGTGACATCATCTTGTTCATTGATGAAATCCACACCCTTGTAGGCGCTGGTGCTGCGGAAGGCGCCATTGATGCCGCTTCTTTGCTCAAGCCAAAGCTTGCTCGCGGTGAGCTACAGACCATTGGTGCTACCACCTTGGAGGAATACCGCAAGCACATCGAAAAAGATGCTGCTCTT
Source organism: Corynebacterium sp. (assembly GCA_034091885.1). GTDB lineage: Bacteria > Actinomycetota > Actinomycetes > Mycobacteriales > Mycobacteriaceae > Corynebacterium. The sequence goes on along the minus strand of JAXFXA010000100.1, from coordinate 2,091 downwards.
GAGCGCCGCTTCCAGCCAGTTAAGGTGGAAGAGCCTTCCATGGAAGACACGATTGCAATTCTGCGCGGTCTGCGGGATAAGTACGAAGCACACCACCGTGTGTCTTACACCGATGAAGCACTCAAAGCGGCGGCAACGTTGTCTGATCGGTACATCAACGACCGTTTCTTGCCAGATAAGGCCGTTGACCTCCTCGATGAGGCAGGTGCGCGGATGCGCATTAAGCGCATGACTGCTCCTAAGAGTATTCGCGATGTAGATGATCGTATTGCTGAGGTTCGCAAGGAAAAAGAAGCGGCCATCGACGCACAAGACTTTGAAAAGGCAGCAGGTCTGCGCGATACCGAGCGTAAGCTGCATGAAGAGCGCGCGGAAAAAGAAAAGCAGTGGCGCTCTGGTGACCTAGAGGACATTGCTGAGGTCGGCGAGGAACAGATCGCTGAGGTTTTGGCTCACTGGACTGGTATTCCTGTGCTGAAGCTGACGGAGAAAGAGTCTTCCCGTCTGCTCAACATGGAAGAAGAACTCCACCGTCGTATCATTGGCCAAGACGAGGCCGTCAAGGCTGTTTCCCGTGCAATTCGCCGTACACGTGCCGGCTTGAAAGATCCGCGTCGTCCTTCCGGTTCCTTTATCTTCGCTGGTCCTTCCGGTGTGGGTAAGACGGAGCTGTCTAAGGCTTTGGCCAACTTCCTCTTCGGCTCCGATGATGACCTTATCCAGATCGACATGGGTGAGTTCCATGACCGCTTTACTGCATCCCGTCTGTTTGGTGCTCCTCCTGGATACGTCGGCTACGAAGAAGGCGGTCAGCTCACAGAAAAGGTTCGCCGTAAGCCGTTCTCGGTTGTGCTTTTCGATGAAATCGAGAAAGCCCACAAGGAGATCTACAACACCTTGCTTCAGGTTTTGGAAGACGGACGCCTCACTGATGGCCAAGGCCGCGTAGTTGATTTCAAGAACACTGTTTTGATCTTCACGTCCAACTTAGGAACCCAAGATATTTCCAAGGCCGTAGGTTTGGGCTTCACATCTGCCAATAGCAGCGATGCCGATGGTCAATACGATCGGATGAAGAATAAGGTTCACGATGAGCTCAAGAAGCACTTCCGCCCTGAGTTCTTAAACCGTATTGATGAAATTGTGGTGTTCCACCAGCTCACCCGTGAGCAGATCGTGGAGATGGTGGAATTGCTCATCGCCCGCGTGGAACGGTCCTTGTCCGAGCGTGACATGGGCATTGAATTGACTCAGAAGGCAAAGAACCTCTTGGCTGAGCGTGGTTTTGACCCAGTCTTGGGTGCTCGTCCGTTGCGTCGCACCATTCAGCGCGAGATCGAAGATCAATTGTCTGAGAAGATTTTGTTCGGAGAAATCGGTGCCGGTGAGATCATCACTGTGGATGTAGAAAACTGGGATGGAGAGTCGAAGGATACTTCTTCTGCAACCTTTACTTTCACCCCACGTCCAAAGCCGTTGCCAGAAGGCACCTTCGATGATGTTTTGGAAGACACTGCGGTTCGGGAAAACGATGGTGAGGATTCTGGCGAATCTGACACCATTACCCCCGATGTCTTGCCGGAAAATCCACAAGACGAGCTGATGGCAGTTGATGCTACTTCTGCTGAAGATGAAGATACTCCTCCACCGGCAGGTGCAGGGGCGCCAGCAGGTAACTAAAGCGCCGGAAAATCTAAGGGCTCTACCATCTACTTTTGGGTGGTAGAGCCCTTTGTTTAGAGCCGCTGTTTAGTGCAACTATCTGGGGAAATGGTGTTTTGGTGGAAAGATCCGCGGAAACTTAACAAATCACGCTAAACTCTTTGCCTATGGGAATTTACTACCGCAAGCGGAAAAAAGTCGGCAAGAATAGCTGGCTGAATCTTTCGGGTTCAGGGGCATCGGCGTCAACCAAAATTGGCCCAGTCACTGTGAATTCACGCGGTGGCCTGTGGGTGAAATTGCCCGGTGGATTGAACTTTCGCGGAAGCTGGAAATAAAAAGAACCAATGAGGTCCGAAGAATACCGGCAAATGGGCATCGAGGCCGATGCCGTTTTGCGCCTTGGCATGATGTTGATGGGCGCGGGAA
>JAXFXA010000099.1:0-21968 GCA_034091885.1 Corynebacterium sp. | reverse complement strand
CCCTCACCAGCCTTTTCTGCCAGCCTATAGGGCGCATCATCGCTACCTGTCACTACCCTTCCAGATAGCGTGGTGGCAGTGGCATTCGCCACATTGTTCACTGTTGCGGCAGGGTCAAAAACGCCATCTGGGTACTTAATTTCAATGGTGTAGTGAGGCGCAATATTGTTTCTTATTGATCCGGGTGGATTCGGTGTGTACATTCCATTCGCACCGATTCCAACTTCTTTCCATTCCGGCCAAGTGAAGGTACGGGTGGCTTCGTTGTAGTAACCAAGTTCAATTGCCTTGGCTTTATCAATCCACGTGCCGTCGACCAACGTCGCGCGGACGAACTCAGAACCGGCGGCGTGCGTATCACTCAGCACAAGTGACTTAAATCCCTCAACGTTGTAATCAACATTGTTGCCTGTTTGACCAGTATTGGAATTGAAGTTTTCTTTGTGCATACCGGACACTTGGTAATAAATGCTACCGCCAGGAAGAACGCGCTTATCCTGGTTAAGCGCACGCTTATCAACTATCAGATTCACATTGGATGTCACCGTGGTTGGCGAAGAAGCGGTCGTAGTGAGGGCCTGGGAGCCATCGGCAAGCGTGAAAGTCGCAGAAGGGGTGATGGTTGCCCCGTTGGGTACCAATCTACCGGGAGTTTTGATCGTAAAGGTCATGGCTCCGGACGTACCCACAGGCACATTGTCTTTCAGGGTCCACGTAAATTTTCGTGCCCGATCATCCTTTATGGGATCCGTCGAATACCCACCATTCGAAGCGGTTGCGGACACTCCGTTGATTGGCGTCAATTCTGAATCATTTACTGAAGGAAACGGAACGACGATCTTCGCGCCCGCACAGCCAGTGGGGTTGTTACAGGCCCAGCTCACGGTAAAAGTAGCCTGGTCACCCGCAGTGACCGTAGGGTTGTTGGGAGTAATCTCTAGTTTATTCGCAGTTTGAGCTGAAGCTACTGACGTCACCCCCCCCTAACTATTCCAACAATAATAATTAGGGCCGCCACAGCGAGCGCAAACTTGCGCACGCGGGGCTGCGATAGGGAATTTGCCATCATATTCCTTCAATCAAGACAAGCAGTCTATATACGCAGGCGCTATAGACACATAGACGGACTAAGCTTACTCCTGCCAACAACCGCCAGTCCATCGAATATCTTTCATGTCGCCGCCACCCCCATTCTGTCAACCCCAAGATCAAGCCAACCAAACATAAAAGACAGCACTGCTGTCCGATTGGTGATAAAGGGCCCCTAATCCCGTGGATAAATAGCGCTTTTCAAACTTTAGATTCCCCCATTTATCATTTTGTTGTCATCAACACATTTTTTGGCTTGTAAAGAGAAAATACATATTTTTCATTGATATTTTCACATTGCTGAATTCTATTTCCTGGGCCAGCTTTCACCTATATATATGCGGATTTTTCTCAAACAGGTGATTTACCTCGAAAATCCGTAGGGAAAGCAGACTTCAGATAGCGCCACAATGCTCCAGAAAAGGCAGTGTGGTTTTGTGATACAAATTGTCGATACATCACAATTAATCCAGGGCGGGATATGCAATTTATCACAAGGATATAGCCAGTGTTGTTTCTTCCGCGAGCTAGAGCCAGCATCCGACTAGTTTGTGTCAATCTAGCGAGCCAGCGAACCGTTCCCGCTCACCACCAACGACCGCTGTCTCCATTGCGTATTTCCCGTGAGCGCGAAAGGGCCGTATAGATCCCTCACCTAGCGGCTTGTTCCCTTGCCGCTCACCACCAACATATTCGCCCGAACCTGCGCTGCCGCCAGTGAGCGCGAAGGGGATGCGAGCGTCCGACAAAAACTCTGGCATCCTCGAAAAGGTGCAACGTCCCTCGGAACTCAAGCCCATCAGAAATACAGAAAACCCCACCGCCTAGAACTTTTTGTTCTAAGCCTGTGAGGTTAACCGTCAGCAATAATGACAGCAAATGCCGCCTAGGACAATTCCTGTCAATTTTTGACGTTTGCCATAGTAAGCAGCATGTCCCGTCACTCTGCGATGCACTTTACCAAGCATTCATTACGTCAAGGACGCGACCCTTGGTGCGTTCTAGCTGGTGACCAAACTGTGCCCAGTTGTGGATGCCAGTTGCAGGGTAGTCGACGGCTGGATTCAGGCCGGTGGCGCGTGCTTTCATCTCCCACATGCGAGTGGTGGTCCGTGCGATCGATTCCAAAATAGAGCCAGAAATCATCAAGTTTACTGGGTAGCCTGCATCTTGCGGTCCGGGGATACCGGATGCTGCAGAGATGTATACGTCAGTATTGCGCAGGTTGCCAGTCTGGTTGAACGGATCGTTTTCAAAACGGCGTGGGCTGATAACGGAACCGTACATTGCGTTCAGGTTGAATCCTCCGGCATCCAGCAAGGCCAGACGCATCATGGTCTGCGCACCCGGCATGGAGGTTGCCAAGTAACCGGAGTAAGACAGTGCCTGACGGAATTGATCTGGGTGCTTTCCTGCCAAGGTGATGGCGGCGGTTCCGCCCATGGACAGACCTGCAATGGAGTTATTGTTGCGAGCGACGCCGAAGTTACGCTCCAGGTAGCCAGGAAGCTCAGAAGTTAGGAAGGTCTCCCACTGGTATTTCACCTGGTTGTTGAAGTCATAGGTGGCAGGACCATCCCAGTCAGCGTAGAAAGATGCTGCACCACCGATAGGCATAACCAAGGTGATGTTGTGCGGTTCGTAGGTACGGGCCGCGTTGACATCGTTAAGCCAAGCGTTGGTGCGGTCAGTAGCGCGCAAGCCATCGAGCAAGTAGAGGCCAGCGTTGCCGCCGCGCTTTGCAGGCTGAATTTGAACCTGAATGTTGCGTCCCATAGATGGGGACCAGACGTCGCAGCGCTGTACCCACCAGCCGACTGCATCCCAGACACAAGTGCCGGTGTTATCTGCACGCAACCAGTCGCGGTTACCGCCCTGCGCATTAGCGTGCGGAGCGTTCGCTACGGTCAGCATGGACAGCGCCATGATAATCGCTGCTACCACTGCGATAAGGCGGCGGTGTGTACCCGCGATGGTTTTGTTAAGGACGTTCATTTGTCTCCTCAGTATTGGCGGACCTTGGACAGATCCTCAGAACTCGCTTCTTACTAAGCCTGGTTGCAGCCGAAAAGTTCTCCGTGCTGTGTCGTACTTTGTTCCTATCGTTTTCTACGCGGAACTTATTAACATTCCAACAATATAACAATCCGTTATAAAACTTAAGTTGAATTAGGAGCTAGGCAGTGCTTTTAATCTGGACCGATGTAATCATGAGGGTCGGAGGAGAACTCTAGGGTGCGCCCTTCTCCCAGCGCAAACACTATATTTTTCCAGAATCGCTCCGCCGTTAGCGGCGCCCGATACGTGGCAAAAAGTCGTTGGAATTGATCATCGGCCAGAGCTTGGCGCGCGGCTTTGGCACCTTCGGTGTCAATCCAATCGGGTAATTGGTCTAGGTCGGCCGCTGAATCGGCAGCTTGCCAGATACGTTCTAGGTTCTTGTCGTGGCCGATGCGCGCATTCTCCAAACGCGGTTGGCGGGCTGCGAGCGGGGTAGCAAGGCCGATATTGTCCAGCACACGCACGTCAAGTGGCGCATTAGCTGAGCTCATGCCCAGATTAACCAGGTAGACAGTGGCGGGGTCAGTGCGTCCTTCTTCACGAGGAATAACCCGCCAGGCGTACCCTTCGGAATCCTCGCTGATGCGATAGCGCGACATCATGGCGCCATCGGCAGCCGCCATGTCAGCAAGACCTTCTTCCCAGTGCCCTAAGAACAATGCCCCGAGGTAGTCTTTTTCATTCATAGGCGGGTGCCCAGATTCACGCCCGGTGGCATAGGTCCAAAATTCGCGCTCATCGACTACGCTGTAGCCTTCGTCGAAGGTTGACCAGTCACTGGGCAGACCCCGATAAGCCACAGTAATTGCCCAGGCAGCAAGACCCGCACTGACCAGCACGCCCGCCACTGCGGAGCCCATAATCCGCAGCGGCAGCACAAAAAGCGGCAGCAAGAAAGCGAACAAAGGCAACAGCAACATACGGCCGTGCATGAAGTCACCACCCACGCGCACCACATAGAAAAAATGCAGCAGCGAGCACACTACCAGCACTGCCACAACAGTTGCCGGCTGGCGAATTCCTCCCTGACGGCGGTGCGTCCACACCAAAGCTATTCCCACTAAGCTGACGATGCCCACAGGCAGCCACAACACATAAGGCCCCACGAAGTCCGCAGCATAGGTCCATCCCGAGGCATAGTTGCTTCCCGATGCCGACTTCGCCACCGCCGTATGCGGAGTCAATAGGCCGTAATATCCCATACGGAAAATCTGATATCCCAAAGGAATTGGCAGCGCAACAGCTAGAATTGCACTCCACTTGGCTATTCCACGGTGGGCCATAAACAACGCAATTCCTGCCATACCGCCATATAACGCCAGCTCCGGACGCACTAACCAGCTGAGTCCCGACCAAAAGGCCACGCATATAACGCTGGCGTCTACAACGCTGGCATCGAGGTGGGTGTTACCGTGTGCGCGACTCCACCAAACCAACAATGCCCACAAAACGGCCAGGTAAAAAATGGATAGTCCCCACTCCAACCCGGAGGTAAAGAAGTCACGCGCCGGCGGCAAAGCCAAATAAATCAACACGCCTGCTGGCAGGACAATACGGCTCGTGTCATATCCGCGGGTAAATAAGGCACCCGTGGCCATTACTCCAATGACAATGGCCGCCACTGACAGGAATAGGGCTCCGCCGAATGCCACGACACTGAGATCTCGTCCGCTAATGTACGCACCGGCAGCAATCAAGTATTGCCATAGCGTAGAGGTATTGGTCTCTACTCTCTCTCCGGTGTTAAACACTGGCCCGTTGCCGGCCATAATGTTGCGCACGGTTCGCAAGACAATAAGGCCGTCATCGGACATCCAACGCCGCTGATACCCTGCGATCAAAGAAACCACGCCCAGTAGCATCGCCCATCCGACCACCGACACATTTACTTGTCGGGGGCGGAAGCGGGGCGTTGCCTGGGCGTGGTGCATAAGTAGAAAGATTACACGCGCGGGCGCCTAATCTAAGAAAGATCGGCGCAGTGGCTAGAGCATGGGGAAAATGTAGACAGCCATGGCAATACAAACCAGCCACAACACTGCCAGGATTTGCAGGGTGCGGTCTGCTAGTGCGATCTCATCGGGAGCGCCGCCATTGCCGCGGTCGACATCGGCAGCGTAGCGCAAAATAGCAATGGTAAATGGGACCATGGAGACCTGGTACCACACGGCGGCCCAACCCTCGGCGGCATCGGCAAGCTGGAAGCCCCACAAAGCGTAGCTCATCACCACGGCCGTCGCCGCCAAGGTCCACACAAAGCGCAGGTAGGTTGGCGTATACCCTTCCAAAGACTTACGGATCTTCGCGCCAGTACGCTCGGCCAACAAGATTTCCGAATAGCGCTTACCAGAGGCCATAAAGAGCGAACCAAACGCTGCTACCAGCAAGAACCATTGCGATAACGCAATTCCCGCTGCCACACCACCAGCCATAGTGCGCAGCATAAAGCCGGAAGAAACCAATGCAATGTCGATCACCGGCAAATGCTTCCAGCCAAAGCAATAACCCAACTGCAACGCAATATAAACCGCCATCACCATGGCCAACTGCACGCCAGCGGTAGCAAGCAGCGATAATCCAATAGATAGCGCAACGAGCACGGCCGCCATGGCATAAGCCAGCCCAACCGGCAATACTCCGGCGGCAATAGGGCGGAAACGCTTAGTCGGATGGGCACGGTCAGCCTCCACATCGCGGGCATCATTAATCAAGTAGATGCTGGATGCAGCAAGACAGAAGACGCTGAAAGCCAGGGCGACATCCACAATCGTCCGCGGGTGAAACAGTGCGTCAGCACCCGCTGCCGCCGGTGCAGCCAGCACGAGGACATTTTTCACCCACTGCTTGGGACGCAACGCCTTTACCATGCCATCAGCCAAGTTCTTTGGCGGCTGACGCTTACGAGTATCGTCTATACCCTGCGTATGCGGCTCGGAGTGGAACACCCGCTGCTGACCGTCATCATAAGAGCGTTTTACCCCTAGCTCATTCGCGGAACTCATGCAGTCTTCCTTTCATACCTGCCCACAACCTGCGCCGTTGCTGCGCCCAGCGCCGCACCCAACGCGGTGTCCGAAGGATAGTGGACACCCAAAACCATGCGGGAAGCCATCATAACGGGAATACCCACGCACACCCACTTATGTCCAGTAAGCTGCGCGACTGCTACCAAAAATGCAGTAGTAGAGGTGGAATGAGAAGAAGGAAACGACAGCTTCGAAGGCGTTTTCACACCCACGCGCACATAGGGGAAATCGGGTCGTTTACGGCGCACAATACGCTTGACCACTACCGATGCCGCGTGGGATGCAAAAGAGGCTGCTCCCACGGCCACCCAACCACGCCGCCGAGGAGCGTCTACAGCTGCTCCTAGTGCGGACAAAGCCATCCATCCCAGTGCGTGTTCACCAAAATGACTGAGGCCACGCGCGGTAGTGACAACACCTGGCACGTCAAAAGCCACGGACTGGATGGCTTCTAGGATGTGCGACTCGGTCTCAGCGATTGCATCCAGTGGATTATTCAAAGATCTTCCTCCACGACTCACGCGACGAAAGCTCTGGGAGTGCCTGGCGGTACTCCTGCCGCATATCATCAAAGTCATTCTCAATCTCTTTCAGCAGCTCACGGGTCTCTCGCACCAATTCACGAGCGAGGTCACGGTCACGCTTACGGAACGCTACACCGGTTCCGCCAGCCGTAGTCACCGTCGCCGAATCAACGCGCGACAGGGTATACCACCGAGCCTCTTCCGGAGTTAGATTAAGCTGCGGTGCCTCGTGGTGGCGTGGGTCCTCCTTGCTCAGCAGGTGCTTGAGCCCCTTTACCGCCCACGGAATCTTCTTAATCTTGGCTGCCACGCCGCCGATGTTGTGCTTCGGCACAGGCACGCCCGGCGCGCCCGTTGCCGCCGGCAGTTCATCTGCAGAGCTAATAATGACAGCATCAGAGTATTCCGCACGCAGCTTGGCGATGCGCGGAAGAGTCGACTCCAGAACATCGAAAAGCTGCTTAGGCCCTGCCAGGAAATCGCGCATAGCTTCAATCTGGATAGCCATGGTTGAGTATTCCATGCACATGGCGTGCTTCAGCGTCGACCTAAAGATAGAACGCGTAATACCCTTGGCAGCACCTTCATGGTACAACGCTGCCACAATCAGACGATTGCGCAGGTGGAAATACGCCTGCCAGTCAATGGCATCGTCTTTATCCGCCCACGCCATGTGCCAAATTGCAGCACCTGGCCATGTCACCGTGGGGAAACCGTGCTGCGCCGCACGCAGGGAATACTCAGTGTCATCCCACTTGATAAATAGCGGTAGTGGTTGCCCAATGGTTTCCGCCACCACGCGCGGGAACAGGCACATCCACCATCCGTTGTATTCCACATCGATACGGCGGTGCAGCTCGTGCGAATCATATGACTTCGGATCTTGACGCGATTGTCCATCCCCGATAGCTGATAGCGGGTACTTAGCAAAATCATGGTCATACACCGCGTGCGGTGCTGCCCCCCACATGAAATCAGCCCGATTTACTTGCTCTCCTGTGGTGCGCAACTGACTACGCTCCTGAAGATTAAGCATCTGACCACCGACAATGATCGGGCTAGCTGCATAGCGTGCCGCTTGGACCGCGCGCAGAATCGAATCCGGCTCAATCGCGATGTCATCATCCATAAACAAAATGTAAGGCGCGTCCGTATTCTCGACAGCCTCCAACATAATGCGGGAATATCCACCCGAACCGCCTAAATTACCCTGACGGAACTCGCGGAAACGCTGACCAAAATGAGCCACCGCTTCTGCATAACCAGGTTCATCCGCTGGGTGCTTCGTTCCCTGATCAGGCATCAACACAACATCAATGATGCTGTCTACCACTGGATCTTCCGCCAACGCCTGCAATGCCGCTACCGCATCAGCAGGGCGGTTAAACGTAGGGATACCTACCGCCACGCGCTTTTGTTGAGCAGGAAGCTCGGTTCCATCGGGAAGCTTCTGCGCCTGCGGAGCCATCGGTGCGCACCATGCCGCATCGGCGATGACCGTCTCTTCTTCAGCCGTAACATCAAACCACAGCCAGCCACCGTCTTCGAAGTTGTTCAACGGCAACTCGAACTCGTGGTGCCCTGTTTCTACGACGTGATGTGCAATAGAAATTCGCTGCCCATCCTGCTTCGAACGGTACAGCGACACATTTGCCACACCCTCCACAGAAAGTACCAGCACAATCGAATCCAACTGCGACCATCGACGCCAATACGACGCCGGGAACGCATTAAAATAAGTCTGGAAAGAAACTTCCTCACCCGCAGGAATTGTCAGCGAAGTACGATCCGACCAGCGCAAACGCTCACGGTTTTGCTCCGCCTCAATGAGGTAAAGCATACGAACATCAAAAGGCTCCCCGCGCTTAGGCAGCACAATACGCTGTACCGCATTATCAGAAATTGTGGTGTTAGCTGTCACGATGGTTACTTCTCTCCCATTTTCATACAGTCTTCAGTCACTAAGCGTAGCCGTTTACGCCGACAGAGCCCCTCCCCAACTCACCAAAGCCCCCAACCCAGCGCGGAAATTCTCTACACAGTTACACTTCCGGTGGTTTTCCCGCTACATAAGGGCACGAAAAAACGGCTGGTCACATCCACATAGAGTGGGCGACCAGCCGCTTTTTCTTAAAAGGTCACTGCTTAGGCGACGCGTACGGTGGCATTGGCAGGCTTAATGCCGAGATTGTTGAGCATGTAGAGGACGCGGGCCTCGAGGTCATCGGCAAGCTCGCGGGTTTCTTCGAGCGTGTCGGCGTTAGAGATAGGCCAAATCTTGACTTCTTTGCCGGCTTCATCTCGTGGCACCTCTGCACCCAAGTAGACGATGTAGTCAGGCATAGCAACGGTGCGGACGTCATCCAAGCGACGCTCAGCATTGACCAAGCCGCGCTCGGTCAGCACATGGCCAAGGTGGCCGGCGGTTCCGTTTTCAGGGTGGCTGGCAGCGGCATCAACGTAGAGTTCCTCACCGGCATGCTTCTTGGTCAGGGCAACGGCGGCGTCAGCCAATTCGTTGTTGTGACCTGCAGCAAAACGCACGTGCAGACGGCGAGTCCCGAAGAACTCCATCGCTTCGCGCTCAACGAGCACAGGAACAAACTCTTCCAAAGTTGCGTTGTTCGTGTGCTGTGCGATGAGCTCATCCAGCTTTGCGTTGATCGCATCTGCGGAGTGAGCATGTCCGAATGCTGCGTGAAGGTCAGCGCGGAGCGTGTCGAAGCGCTTTTGAGTCGTGTTGTGGAGCATTTGATTCACCCACTCACTTTCTATCTTGACGTGATGTTTCTTAAAGCTAGGCAGCCCTCCGAAAAGGACATGTGGTTTATTGGCCACTTTCTGTTTACCTATTGTTCACTTTAGCACATTTATGGGAACGGTCAAATAGTTGAACTAACCCATTTGTTTTTAGGCCAAACTACTTATGACCCTCATAGGATTTCCCTTCCGCCTTTTCGCCCGGGCTGGCGGTGGATTTTCGGCGTTTTCACCACCTCAAAGTGGACTTGGAAGCGGCTCAACATCGCTCTGAAATGACAACGTCCCCTTCGCGCTCACTAGGAACGCAGGCTTTTGACCTGCACATAGTGCTGGTGAGCGCGAAGGGGACGCAGCGGGCATTAACACAGCCGCAGTACATCAAGAGTTCAGAACTAATCCGGAATTCTTAATCACCGTTGACGGGTTCGAGTGTGCCGTGGCGCAACTTAGTGGCCGCGGTCTTGTTCAATAGGCTTGCCGTCTTCAAAAAACGGTACGAGTTTGTTATCAAACATGCTCAAAGCAGCACCGATAGCCATGTGCATGTCCAAATACTGGTACGTTCCCAAACGTCCGCCGAACAGGACGTTATTTTCCCGTGCCTCTGCGGCAGCAAGTTCGCGGTACTTTAATAAACGCTCGCGGTCTTCCGGAGTGTTGATGGGGTAGTACGGCTCATCCTCACGCTCAGCAAAGCGCGAGTATTCCTTCACAATCACAGTCTTATCCTGCGGATAATCCTTCTCCCGCTCTGGATGGAAATGACGGAACTCGTGAATGCGGGTATACGGAACATCGGCATCGTTGTAATTCATCACGGGCGTGCCTTGGAAGTCGGGAATGTCTAACACTTCCATTTCAAAGTCCAGCGTGCGCCACCCTAGGTCACCTTCGGCGTAATCGAAGTAACGGTCGAGCGGGCCGGTGTAGACCACGGGCGCAGCTGGTGATGCGGCGCGCACTTGGTCGCGGACGGCAAACCAATCGGTGTCCAGGGCGACATCGATAAGCTCCGATGCAACCATGGCCTCCAGCCACGCTGTATACCCCTTGACCGGCAGCCCTTCGTAGGTGTCATTGAAGTAGCGATTATTGAAGGTATAACGCACTGGCAGGCGGTTGATAATGTCCGCCGGCAGATCCTTCGGGTCGGTCTGCCACTGCTTGGCGGTGTAGTGCTTCACAAAAGCCTCATACAAAGGCTTGCCGATGAGTGCAATACCCTTTTCCTCCAAGTTCTGCGCCGCGTTTGGATCTGCATCACCCTTTTGCGATTCAATGAGTTCACGCGCCTCTTCTGGCGAGTAATAGCGCCCGAAGAATTGGTTAATCAGGCCCAGACCCATAGGGAATTGGTAGGCGTTGCCATCATGCATTGCAAACACACGGTGTTGGTAGTCAGTGAACTCCGTGAATTGTGTGACATATTCCCACACCCGCTTGTTGGACGTATGGAAGAGGTGAGCACCATATTTGTGCACCTCAATACCCGTTTCTGGTTCGGGCTCAGAATAGGCGTTTCCGCCGAGGTGCTCGCGGCGTTCCACAACCAATACTTTCTTGCCCAGCTGTGTCGCAGCACGTTCTGCAATGGTCAGACCGAAGAAGCCAGAGCCTACAACGATGAGGTCATACGTTTTCTCAGGGATTGTCATACGGACAACACTATTAGATCTCCCCTACCCACACCGCGTGGACACTCCTTGACGGCAGCTCCGAGGTGCAGCTGCAGAGCTTTCACGCAGAACTTTCAGGCGGGAAACTTCTCATTTCTTCGGCGTGTTGCACCATTAGGCACAATATTCACATATGTATCATTGTCCACAACTGTTTACTAGCATTAACTCCAGCTCTGCCTGGCCACAAAGCAAGCGATAACCTGCAAGCAATTAACTGATAGGAAGATCCACCGTGCTACAACGACGCCGACTCGTTCCCACGCGTAAAGCCTGGGCCTGCCCAGTCACTGCCGTTTTGGCAGCTACTGCAGTGGCCACTGCCGCCGCGTTTGGAGGCAACCAAATCCTCAACACCCAAGACGCTGGCAGCGGACCCATCGAAGCCACTTCCAACTCCGCTAGCTTTGACGACGGAGCCACCGTGGTCGTGGATGACCCCGCTATTGCTGCACAGGGTGACGGCACCGGCCCTCGCGCCGTAAAAGAGTTCCGCCAGGACGAAAAGTTCTCCCAGTTCGCGGTGACCTGGGAAGGCGATAAAGACTTGGCCGCATTCGTTCGCGCTGAACAAGCTGATGGAACGTGGTCAGAATGGTACGACCTCGAACCTATGGGCATTGAGTCCACCGGGGTTAATGGCACCGACCTCATCTACGTGGGTGAGACCAATGCTGTCCAGGTCTCCCTGGGCAACGTCGATCTAGGCACACCTACTGACGCGGAAGTTGCTGCGGAACTGGGAGAGGCTCCCGCTACAGATCCGCTGGCTCAGCTCACTCCACAGCTAAGCGATCTTGCCGGCGCAGTCTCAGAGGCGATCTCTCCCGCTACCGCTCCAGAGGCTGCCGATGACACCGCCGCTGATACTGCAAACGTCCTAGACAACGCCGTTGCACCGCTGCCGACGAACGTGGGTGACATCGCACCAGTAGCAAAGGTGTCCACGGTCAAAGACATCAAGCAGGTAGCAGACGTCATTGAGCTTCCCGCAGACCGCAACGAGGCAGTCCCCAGCGGTGTGAATGCATCAGACCTTAGTGCTGTCTTTATCGACGGTAAGCCCGAAGCCGGTGGCGGTATCACCAACACTCAGCTGACAAACGGAATGCCACCTGTCGTAAGCCGTGCGGGTTGGGGTGCTAAAGAAAGCCAGCGGTGTTCTAGTCCGACCTACGATTCCGCCGTGCGCGCACTGACCCTGCACCACACTGCGGGTTCTAATAATTACCAGCAAAAAGACGCCATCGCGCAGGTTCGCGGTATCTACCAGTACCACGCGGCCACCTTAGGCTGGTGTGACATTGGATACAACGTCTTAGTAGACAAGTTTGGCACCATTTATGAAGGCCGCTTTGGTGGCCTGGACCGCGCCGTTCAAGGAGCACACGTAGGCGGTTTCAACTCCGGAACCTGGGGTATTTCGATGATGGGCAATTATGAAACGGCACAACCTTCACAGGCGATGTTAAATTCTGTGACTTCCATCGCCGCATGGAAAGCTGCCATCTCTGGTTTTGATCCCGCAGGTCACGCCAACCTGACCTCCGGCGGCTTCAAAGGCTCGCGCTTCGCGGCCGGGACAGTTGCCAACGTGCCGGCATTCCACGGACACGCCGATCTGCACTTCACCCAGTGCCCTGGCAAGTACACCATTAGCCGATGGCCAGAAATCCGCAATGCTACCAAGCAAAAATACGATCAGATTGTGGCAGGCAACCCGGGTATTACCCAGCGACCATCACAGCCACGCACACTTGAAGCTCCAGTAGCTCCTGCGCCAGCACCAGGCCCTACCAGAACTATCCCTGCTGATACAACCGCTGGCGACCCGCTAGTGCTGTCCTCTGAACAAGGGGACGCCACCAGCTCAAACGCTTCCCAACTGGGCACCATCCTCTCCGTCGCCGCGGCAATCGCTGGCTTAGCCATCACCGCGGGTGCTGTGACTGTACCTGAACGAGGCACTGAACTAGCTCCTGGCGTACCGGTGGAATCGATCCCAACCATTGCGTCCCAAATTGCTAACCTCATGGGTGACCCCGCAGCAACTGAATCAGTTAACGCCACCATTAATGCCTTCGCTCCAGTTCTCGGTGCACCAATCGGTGGCCCCGAAGCAGATGCAGCAGGAATTGTCCACCAGCTATTTACCAACGGTGCTGTGATTTCCTCCAACAAAGGAACCTACGCACTCATCGGAGAAATCGCCCGCGCATGGGCCTCTGGGGACAATGCCGTGAAGCTAGGACTTCCAACTTCAAATCAATACGCAGTGGACAAGGCTGCACAGGTTACTGGAGGACAGCAAATTCGCGTTGACTTCCAAGCCGGCTACATCACCTTTGACCCCACCACGTCAATGTTGCACGTCTACACCAACTAGTCCACCCAATTAAGCGTCCGCTCGACCGCCTGATTCCATTCGGAGTACAGGCGGTCGCGGTCATTTTCACCCATGACAGGTTTCCACGAGGTATCAGTGGAAACGAGCGCGGAGACATCGGCAAGCGTCTGCCACACACCTTGACCCCAGCCAGCGGCGAATGCTGCGCCCAAAGCTGTGGTCTCAATCTCCCGCGGGCGCGCGACCGGTATGCCCAAAATATCCGCTTGGAGCTGCATCAACACACCATTCGCCACCATGCCGCCATCCACGCGCAACTCGCTCAACTCCACCCCCGCATCAGCCTGCATAGCCTCTACCACCTCACGCGTTTGGAAGCACGTAGCCTCCAGTGCCGCCCGCACAATGTGATGCCGGTTAGCAAAACGAGTCAGCCCCACAATGACCCCGCGCGCATCCGGACGCCAGCGCGGTGCAAATAACCCCGAAAAAGCAGGCACAATGTACACACCGCCGTTATCTTCCGCAGCTAGCTCCTCAGTCGCCGCCGCATGCGGAATGATGCCCAACTGGTCCCGCAGCCACTGAATCAACGAACCGCCTACAGCTACAGAACCTTCCACCGCGTAACGAGCAGGCTCACCGGCACGCTGAAACGCTACAGTACTCAGCAAACCGTGCTGGGAAAACCGTGGAGTCTCACCAGTATTGAGCAGCATAAACAACCCAGTTCCATATGTGTTCTTTGCGTCTCCCTCAGCAAACCCTGCCTGTCCAAACAAAGCAGCCTGTTGGTCTCCTAGAACTCCGGTAATAGGCACCTTTGCTAAGGAACCCCGCGCACGAACGGCGCCAAAATTGCCTATCGATGCCCTAATCTCCGGCAACATCGCCCGCGGCACTCCCACCTCACAGCAAAGATCTTCATCCCACTCCAGTGTCTGTAAATCCATCAACAAGGTGCGCGACGCATTAGTCACATCGGTAGCGTGTACCGCCGGTGTCCCCTCATCGCCTTCAGCACCACCAGTGAGGTTCCACAACAACCACGTATCGATAGTTCCCGCCAACAATTTACCGGCCTCCGCGCGCGCCCGCGCCCCCTCCACGTGATCGAGAATCCACGCAATCTTCGGCCCAGCAGGGTAAGAATTGGCTAAAAGACCCGTACGGGAATACCACCGGTCCGCAGGCGAGAACATCCCACTCGTACGAGTATCTTGCCACACAATAGCGTTATAGACGGGCTCCCCCGTGACCTTGTCCCACACCACCGCTGTTTCGCGCTGATTGGTAATACCCACCGCTGCAATATCCTCAGCGGCAGCATCCACCTCCACCAACGCTGCTGCAACAGCCCTGCGCGTGTTATCCCAGATCTCTCGTGGGTCGTGCTCAACCCACCCCTGCCGCGGCATAATCTGCTGATGCTCGAATTGCGCCGACGAACAAATCCGCCCCCGTTCGTCAACAATCACACAGCGCGTCGAAGTGGTTCCCTGGTCAATGGCCGCGACGTACATGCTTGCTCAACTTCCTCACTCAATAGTTCAGGCTGTAAGCAAGCATATAGTTAGCTGGACCAGCGGCGTACCGCTGGTCCAGCTAAATAGGGACTAGACACTAGTCCTCAAGAACAACGACCGTGTAACCACCCTCGATGGCAGCGTCTAGAGCCGCGGTCTTAGTTACTGCGGCTACAGCGACGATAGTGGCATCGTCCCCAATCATCGTAAGCAGCGAAGATAGGCCGGGGTGCACATCCCAGGCAGTATCGAGTAACAAGACTCGAGCATCGTGAGATAAAGGCATATTCAGTGACAAACGACCCTCATCAGAATGAGCGATAACAAACTGACTATTGGTTTCGTTGGCAATAGTAAATCCCAGTAGCGCAGAATCCACGTCATTCCACACCACAACCGAATCAAAGTCGACGCCGTCGAGACGCTGTAACAGCGCCTTTTGTAGTGTGTTAACAACTACAGGTGCCTCACGCGGAAAATCCTCTGGGATTTCCGCGTCAAAAGCACGAGCAATTTTCACGATGTCAGTGTTAAACGAATTCATGTTATCCATCTCCTATCAAAGGTCTCTATTCGAGCTCCTTGCCTTTCCTCTCGGGGAGGGTCGATACGGCAATAAACTGAATAACATAAATAATAGGCAACAAACCGAGCGCGTAAGCGAAACCGCCATTAGTTGCCAAGTATGCAATGACGACTGGTGCAAAGCCACCAAAACCACGGCCGATGTTAAAGATGACATTTTGTGCTGTGGCTCGAGCTTCCGTTGGATAATGCTCCGCCATTAGCGCGCCCAGACCACCCAACATTCCGTTGGCGAAGGCACCCATGACAAAACCGCCGATGAGAAGCAAGTTCGGGTCAGTTAACTGGCTGTAGATCAGCACTGAAACAGCGGCACCAATTTGGTAAATCCAAAAAGAGTAGCGACGGCCAATCCGGTCACACAGCTGACCAAAGAGGATGATTCCAACCATCATGCCTGTGACGGTAACGGCGGTCCACACTGCACCCTTGTTCAGCCCAAGGTTGAGCTCGTTGGACAAATAGTTAGGCAACCACGCAATAATTCCGAAGTAACCGAAGTTTTGGATAGTCGCCATGATGATCAACACGATTGTGATACGCGAAGTTCGACCATCCCTGAAAAGTTGGCTCATAGAGTTTTTCTTCTCTAGATCGCCGTCAGCCTTGGCGTCCACAAACTTCGTTGGCTCCGCAACTCCATGACGGAAGAAAGCAGCAATGATAGCGGGGAAGGCTCCCACTACAAACAATCCACGCCAACCCCACGTATTAATAATCGGAGCTGACGCTAACGCTGCGCACAAAACTCCGACCTGGAAACCTACAGCGACCCACGACGTTGCACGTGCACGTTTGTGGGCAGCGACAGCCTCTGCAGCCAAGGTCATTCCAATTCCAAACTCGCCGCCGATACCGATACCGGCGATAAAACGAAACGCCGCAAGCGACCAAAAATCCCAGGCTAATGCACACAATCCAGTAAACAGTGCGAAAACAACCACGGACCATGTAAGCGTTTTTACTCGCCCGAACCTGTCACTCAGTACTCCGAAAAGCAAGCCACCCAGTACAGCACCAAACAATGTGATGGTGGTTAGCCACCCAGCTTGGGTTTTCTCAATGTTGAAAGTCGCCATGATCCCACTCAAGGCGAAGCTGAGGATTAACAGATCAAATCCGTCCAATCCATAGCCAAGTGCTGCAGCAAAAACAGCTTTCTTGCCATACTTCTCATCGTGTTCTGCCACGTGAGCTGCCGGCACGGGTTGATGCTTCATATCCTGTCCTTGTCACTCGGTTTGAAGGACACCCACTAGCTTGACCGCAGGGTCAAACTCTTGAATTTTTCCCTCAAACATTCAAATAGACCTAGGGCAGTATAAAGGGTGCGCCCCGTTTTGCGAGAATAACGGCAAATCGAGCGAGCGGATAAGTGATCAGGCGATTAGGAAAACCAACGCTCAAGAACGTGTGCGACACCGGCATCGGCGTTGGTGAGTGTGACTTCATCGGCAGCGTCTTTCGCGGCGGGATGAGCGTTACCCATCGCTACACCGTGTCCTGCCCAACGCAGCATCTCAATGTCGTTGGGCATATCTCCGAATGCGATGACGTCACGTTGCGGAATACCGAAGTGCTCGGCAAGAAACTTAACCCCCACCTCTTTTGTAATACCGGGCGCAGCAATTTCTAGGAGACCGTCAGGCATCGAGTAGGTCACATGCGCCACAGCTGGGTCGATGTGCTGGTTAAGCAGCGCAAACATCTGTGCAGAGTCCATGTGAATACTGCGGATCATAAGCTTTACAGCCGGAACGCCAATGACATCTGCACGCGGGTGGATACCGAAGCCATCAAATTCAGTATGGAGAGCAAAATCCTCATCAACGACGAAAAGCGTTTCCAGTGGGTCTAGCGCACTGCATCCTGCACGTTCTACGGCGAAGTAGACACCGCCGTGGCGGGACATGATAGAAGTGGTTATTTCCACGACTTCTGCCATGGCCACCGGCATAAGCTCGGAGGCATGTAGGACTTTATCGGCTGCCGCATCATAAACCACCGCGCCGTTGGAGGTGATGCACAAGGGGCGTACAGGAAGCTGCTCAAGGACTGGGGTCAGCCATCGATGCGGACGCCCTGTGCACAAGGCAAAATGGACTCCGCTTTGGACAGCGTTGACAATTGCGGCGCGGTTGCGTGAGTCCACCCGAAGTTCGGGGTTGAGAAAGGTTCCGTCAATATCGGATGCGATAAGCTTGGGCGCCTGCACGGTTTTCTACTGACCTTTCTTGCCGCTTTTGCCCTTTGCCGCAGATTTCGCGGCTCTGCGTGCGGCTTTCTCCGCACGTTCTGTGTCATCCATGGCGTTGGCTTGGTCCAAGGTCGGAGCGCCCCCGCCTTGCGATGTTGGCCGCCACTTTTCCCCACCGGGAAATGGACCGAACCGGAGATCATATTCCGCGCGCGAATACGCTAACAGGGTTTTCATGCTTTCTTTCAGCCGCGCGGTCGTTTCCTCTGGAGTCGATTGTGCAGGCACTGGGGCGCCAACGCGCACAATTACGGGGAAGTTATTGCGGCCGAGGTTTTTCTTTCCGCCCTTGGTCCAGATTCGCTGCGAACCCCACACAGTCACAGGAATTAAAGGCACCCCAGCTTCAGCAGAAATGCGGGCGGCACCAGTTTTAAAGTCTTTGAGCTCAAAAGACCGCGAGATGGTTGCTTCGGGGAAAATTGCAACGAGGGAGCCATCGCGAAGCGCTTGCACCGCCACCCCGATGGAGTCTGCACCGCGCGAACGGTCCACCGGAATGTGCTTCATTGCATTCATAAGCTTTCCGATGCCCGCGACATCAAAAACCTCTTTCTTTGCCATAAAGCGCACCAAGCGCTTCCCGCGCAAATACGCAGGAATGCCGCCCAGAACAAAGTCATAATAACCAGTGTGATTGATAGCCAATAAGGCTCCGCCTTGGGCGGGAATGTTCTCTGCGCCCTCAACGAACACCTGAATGCCCTGCAAGCGCATTACTTTCTTCAGAAAAGAAATGATGCCTTGGTAGGGCTGTTCTTTAGCCTCTACAGACGCCGGTAATGGCTGATACGAAGGCGCGACCTTAAATTGACCAACGTGTTTTTCTTGGCCGCGCACGATCCAACTGTGAGTGGTGTTGCCACCATCTGTGTCGCGCTGGTTTTTATCACCTGATGCCATCGTTATCAGCCTTTGTTTCTACCTTCGTTGCAAACCCTATTCTTTGGACTTGGAAATGGGTTCTAGTACATCCTTGCCCATCAGCGGGCGAAGCGCCTGTGGAATCACTACAGAACCGTCTGCTTGCTGGTGGTTTTCTAAGAGAGCAACCAGCCAGCGCGTAGTAGCCAACGTACCGTTGAGCGTTGCTGCAATTTGTGGTTTGCCATTTTCATCGCGGTAGCGAGTTTGCAGACGACGAGCCTGGAACGTCGTGCAGTTCGACGTCGATGTCAGCTCGCGGTAGGTTTCCTGTGTAGGAACCCAAGCTTCAGTATCAAACTTGCGAGCAGCAGACGATCCCAAGTCACCGCCAGCAATATCGATGACGCGATAAGGAAGCTCCATCGCATTGAGCATTTCCTGTTCCATTGCTAGCAATGCTTTGTGCTGTTGCTCAGCTTCTTCCGGTTTGCAGTAGACAAACATCTCGACCTTGTCGAACTGGTGAACACGCAAAATTCCGCGTGTGTCCTTGCCATGCGAACCAGCTTCGCGACGGAAACACGATGACCAACCTGCATAACGCACTGGGCCATTATTGAGGTCAATGATCTCGTCTTTGTGGTATCCAGCTAGGGCTACCTCTGAGGTACCGACAAGGTAGAGATCGTCGCGTTCTAGGTAGTAAATCTCATCGGCGTGCGCACCCAAGAAGCCTGTTCCAGCCATAATTTCTGGGCGAACTAGCACTGGGGGAATCATCAAACTAAAGCCAGCTTCACGGGCCTTTTGTGCAGCCAACATCATCATGCTCAACTGCAAGAAAGCACCATCGCCGGTGAGGAAGTAGAATCGGGCACCACCAATTTTGGCGCCGCGTTTGACATCGATAAGCCGTAGCGATTCCCCTAGCTCTAGGTGATCCTTAGGCTCAAAGTCGAACGATGGCTTCTGTCCAATCTCTTCTATAACAATGAAGTCATCCTCGCCACCAGCCGGTGCGCCTTCAACAACGTTGGAGAGCTTGTACTGCAGACCGTTTACTTCATCCTCGGCGACGCGCTGAGCTTCCTCTGCGTCTTTGACCTTAGCCTTAAGTTCATTAGACCCCTCGAGCAGCGCAGGGCGATCCTCCGGCGCAGCTTGACCAATCTTCTTACCAAAAGCCTTCTGCTCAGCGCGAAGCTCGTCTGCTTGCACGATCGCCGCGCGGCGACGCGCGTCTGCCTCCAGCAGCTGGTCAACCAGGTTCGGGTCTTCACCGCGAGTTACTTGCGATGCGCGAACGACGTCAGGATTTTCACGAAGGAACTTAAGATCAATCACGGTTGTAGATCCTACCCCACACACCGGACAGCGTTATGGGAGGGGACAGTACATTACGCGGATTCCATAAGTTGTACTACCCACCCCTTGCAGTGGTAATAACCAGAGTTCTACAATGATGTTATGTCCCAGACATCTGAAATCCCCACCCGCAAGATCGTCGACGGCCCCACCCCCAAGCACGCCCAACTCCGCGACATCCTCGCCGAACTATGTCACACCACTCTCAAACCAGGAGACCTTCTCCCCGGTGAACGCATCCTCGAAGAGACCTACGGTGTCTCACGCATCACCGTCCGCCGCGCAATCGGAGACCTCGTGGCAATGGGTCGACTCAAACGAGTTCGCGGCAAAGGCACCTTCGTAGCACCCAACCCGCTAGTTTCCCGCCTCAACCTAGCCTCCTTTTCTGACGAGATGGACGCCCAAGACGTCACGGCTAGCTCTAAAATCCTCTTGTCTGGACGCAGCAGCGCTCCCGCCGAAGTCAGCGAGTTTTTCAATACGGATCACTCGGTATCCCACACCCATCTGCGGCGCCTGCGTCTAGGAGACGGGGAACCGTATTCCATAGACGATGGCTGGTACAACTCCCAGTACGTTCCCAGTCTCCTAGAAAATGACGTCTACAACTCCGTCTACAACATCTTGGACACAGACTATGGGCTGCCCATCACCGAGGCAGACCAAACCGTCACGGCAGTCGCCGCCGACGATGCAGTCGCAGAGCTTCTCGATGTCTCCCCCGGCGCCCCACTTTTGCATATCATCCGCTATTCCCGTTCCGGAGAAAAGCCCGTGGAATGGTGTTCGTCGGTGTATCGCACGGACCGCTACCGCCTGAGCACCCGCGTCGGACGCGCTCTCGACCTTTAGCTCTGGTTTTCAAGTTAAGCAGTAGTAGGCTAGGGACTTAATATGAGCACCTCAACCCCAACTCCGGCTTGGCGCACTGGCGCGGCAACGCGTATTGCGTTAGTCGCGGCGGCATCGTCAGCTTTCTTTATCGGCGCATACGACTTCTTTAGCGGCACAGCCAGCGAAATTGCAGCATCGGCGCCTGGCGCGAGCTTATCATCGTCAGCAGCTGATGCAACCCCCTTCACCGCAGCAACGGCAGGTGACTGCCTGACCTGGGACGTTAATCCGGACGGGACTTACGCCAATGTTGAACCGGCCAGTTGCGCTGACCCGCACCGCTTTGAGATTGCCCATGTAGAGGACCTCGGAATCTATCCCACTAGCGAATTCGGCCGCGATGCCGCCCGCCCTAGTTTGCAGCGACAAGCAGAACTGCGGGAAGAATTGTGCCAAGGTTCTACTCTTACCTATCTCAACGGACAGTTTGATCCAGCAGGAAAATTCTCTATCGCACCAATCCTGCCACCAGAAGCTGCGTGGAATGCCGGCGACCGCACTATGTTATGCGGCCTCCAATCCACCAACGAGCAGGGAATCCCCCAGCTCACCCAAGGTCGAGTTACCGAAGTCGACCAAGCAAACCTGGCCGCACCCGGTGAATGCCGCCGAATCGGCGATGATCAAGTGCTACGCAACGTAGATTGCCAGCAACCACATCAATTAGAAACCGTCTCTGTCGTGTCCCTCACCGAGCGCTTCCCCGACGGGTTCCCCGCTATCGAGGAGCAAGATAAGTTCCTCGCGCAGCGCTGTGCGCAAGATGCTATCGCCTACTTAGGAGAGGAAGAAGCGCTGTATCAATCTACCCTGCAGCCCTATTGGGGAACTATCGCCGAAACCTCTTGGGACGGTGGCACGCATTCCGTCAATTGCTCGCTAATGCACGCTAATCCCGCTACCACGTCGTTTTCTACCATCACCGGCACCGCTCGTGATGGACGCACAGGCCTAACTATCGACGGCGCCCCACCGGCAGAGCAGC
>JAXFXA010000098.1:0-6426 GCA_034091885.1 Corynebacterium sp. | reverse complement strand
AAGGTTCGCAAGTCGCTTCGGTCGCTGAAGAAGAAGCCGGGCGCCCAGGTTATTCGCCGCCACGGTAAGGTCTTCGTGATCAACAAGAAGGATCCACGTTTCAAGGCTCGTCAGGGTTAATTGCAACGCGGAATCTGATTCTCACCCCAGCTACATCTTTACGGTGTAGCTGGGGTGTTTTTATATGTGTAGGGGGATTGTGTGGGGCGACAATTGTTTCGGAGGCTACCCTCAATATCGCGCGAATGTGACGTTTATCACTGTTGAGGCGAGGCTGGGGGAGAAACTGCAGGTCGATTCATTGCGGGCTAGCGATTGCTGGATGGGGGCTTACATTTGTGTCGTTTGCCCGGCGTAAAGAGGGGACAAAAATGAACAATATGTGGGGTGCGGGTCGGGCTTATCCTGGTAATTTCATGAGTGTAACTACTATATGTTGTGTCACTTGCGGGTTTTAGCCACAAAGTATAGTGTCTTTGGTGTCGCCCGTTACAGGAAGAAACTGGTGAAAAATCCACTCCGGCCGTCGCAACAAATGGCGGTTTGCAGGAAAGTTTCAAAGAAGAAGGTTAGGTTCCCCGCCATGTCAATCACTCTCTACACAAAGCCAGCTTGCGTTCAGTGCACCGCTACCAAGAAGGCTCTTGACCGTGCCGGCCTAACCTACACCGCAGTTGATATCTCTCTCGATGAAGAAGCTCGTGATTACGTTATGGCCCTTGGCTACGTGCAAGCGCCCGTCGTCGAGGTAAACGGCGAGCACTGGTCCGGCTTCCGGCCAGAGCGCATCAAGGCTTTAGCTTCAGCTTCGGTGTCTGCATAATTTCATTTACTTTGGCAGGTTTTCTGTCTAGCCCGCGTTTTAAATAATGCGGGCTTTCCTTATGAGATGTCCGAAAAGGGCATAACAGTCAATTCCCCGTCAGGATGACCCCGCACCATGCTAGTTGTTTATTTTTCATCAGCGACTCAAAATACCCACAGATTTGTCACCAAACTAGGTTTGCCTGCACAACGTATCCCTTTGCGCAGCACAGAAGAGCCTTTAGTTGTCAATGAGCCATATGTCTTAGTCTGTCCGACATACGGTGGTGGGGCATCGATAAGCCATGAAAACAGCAGACCCGTACCAGTTCAGGTCATCAAATTTCTCAACAACGAGCACAATCGCGGACTAATTCGCGCGGTAATTTCGGGCGGAAACAGTAACTTTGGCGCGGACTTCGGAAAAGCAGGCGAAGTCATCGCCGAAAAGTGCAAAGTTCCCTACGTCTACCGCTATGAACTCCTGGGCAACGCTGAAGACGTTGAGATTTGCCGCAACGGACTGATAGAAAATGCGGAAAAGCTGGGGTTAGAACCCCTAGCAAGCTAAATAGTCCACTACTCATTTACTATGTGAGAAGGCTTCATACGCGCCGCCCGCGCGTGTGATACAACTACACAATGCCTTGCAGGCAATGCGCGGTGGAATTTAACTTCCCGACTGCGCACTTTATATAGGAAAGGCCGAGTGCATTTACGTGACTCAACAATTGGGACGTACCGTAGCTGAGCCAGTTGATCCTGCGGAGAAACTGGATTACCACGCGCTGAACGCGCTATTGAATCTGTATGATGCGGACGGTCGCATCCAATTTGATAAAGACCGTGAAGCTGCTAATCAGTATTTCCTTCAGCACGTTAACCAAAACACCGTGTACTTCCATGACTTGGAAGAAAAGATGCGGTACTTGATTGAAAACAAGTACTACGAGCCGGAAGTAATAAACGCCTACGACTGGGACTTTGTGAAGTCATTGTTTAAGCGGGCGTACTCCTTTAAGTTCCGCTTCTCATCTTTCCTTGGGGCATATAAGTACTACACGTCTTACACCCTCAAGACCTTCGACGGGCGGCGTTACTTAGAACGCTTCGAGGACCGTGTGTCTATGACCGCATTGTTCTTGGCCGACGGTGACACCACCTTGGCTGAAAACATGGTTGATGAGATCATGACTGGCCGTTTCCAACCAGCAACGCCAACCTTCCTCAACGCAGGAAAAGCACAGCGCGGTGAGCTCGTTTCTTGCTTCCTTCTTCGTATCGAAGACAACATGGAGTCTATCGGCCGTGCCATCAACTCATCTCTGCAACTGTCAAAGCGCGGCGGTGGTGTAGCGCTGTTGTTGACCAACATCCGTGAATCTGGTGCACCGATTAAGCACATTGAAAACCAATCCTCGGGTGTCATCCCTGTCATGAAGTTGCTGGAGGATTCATTCTCCTATGCCAACCAGCTGGGAGCACGTCAAGGCGCCGGCGCGGTCTACCTCAGTGCACACCACCCGGATATTTTGAACTTCCTTGATACCAAGCGCGAAAATGCAGATGAGAAGATTCGTATTAAGACTCTCTCCTTGGGCGTAGTCATCCCAGATATTACTTTTGAGCTGGCCAGGAAGAACGATGACATGTACTTGTTCTCGCCTTATGACGTGGAACGTGTATACGGCAAGCCATTTTCTGATATCTCTGTTACAGAGCACTATGAAGAAATGGTGGAGGATCCACGTATTCGGAAGAAGAAGATCAATGCACGTCACTTCTTCCAGACATTGGCTGAGCTGCAGTTTGAGTCGGGTTACCCGTACATCATGTTTGAAGACACTGTGAATAAGGCCAATCCAGTTAAAACTGGCCGGATTAACATGTCCAACCTTTGCTCAGAAATTTTGCAGGTCAATAGCCCTTCGGAGTTTAATGCGGACCTGTCCTATGCCCATCTGGGCAGCGATATTTCGTGCAACCTGGGCTCATTGAACATTGCGATGGCCATGGATTCTGATGATTTTGGCCGCACCGTGGAAACCGCTATTCGCGGCTTGACAGCCGTCGCTGATAAAACCTCGATTGATTCGGTGCCATCAGTACGTCTGGGCAATGATTCTTCGCACGCCATTGGCTTAGGGCAGATGAATCTGCACGGCTATCTGGGCAGGGAGCACATTGAATACGGTTCCGAAGAAGGTTTGGACTTTACCAACGCTTACTTCGCTGCTGTTATGTATGCCTGCTTGCGTGCGTCTAACAAGATTGCACAAGAACGCGGCGTGACCTTTGGTGAGTTCAAAGATTCTGAGTACGCTACCGGTGAGTTTTTTGACCGCTACAATCCGGCAGACTTCCTGCCGCGTACCCAGCGCGTTGCTGAGTTGTTCGCCAACTCTTCAATCCACACACCAACGGAAGAAGATTGGGCGCAACTCAAACGCGACGTTATGGAACACGGTCTGTATAACCGTAACTTGCAAGCGGTTCCACCTACCGGGTCTATTTCCTATATCAATAACTCCACGTCTTCTATTCACCCCATAGCTTCGAAGATTGAAATCCGAAAAGAAGGCAAGATTGGTCGCGTCTACTATCCTGCTCCACACATGGATAATGACAACCTCGATTACTTCAAGGATGCCTATGAAGTCGGGCATGAGAAAATCATTGATACGTATGCGGAAGCTACCAAGTACGTTGACCAAGGTCTATCACTAACCTTGTTCTTTAAAGACACTGCGACCACTCGTGACATCAACCGTGCGCAAATCTATGCGTGGCGCAAGGGGATTAAGACCTTGTACTACATCCGTCTGCGTCAGATGGCACTTACCGGAACAGAGGTTGAAGGCTGCGTTTCCTGCATGCTCTAGCCAAAAGTAAGAAGTTTATGCAGAACACCAGGAATTGATATCTGCGTGAATGAGGCGGTTGTCGGTTAATCCGATGACCGCCTTTTGCTTTATCACGTACTATCGCGAATCCTTAGAAAGCTAGATAGTGGAAACCCAAGATGCTTACGAAAATCGAGCCGCACGGGTATACAATCATTGACGGTAAAGACGTATCTCATACGTCTTGGTTTATATCCGCAGGCTTTCAAGCCCACGACGCAGAGATAGAGTAAAACGCATGTCCCATGAATATGATTCTTATGTTGCAGAACATGAAGCACCAGTAAAGGCCATTAACTGGAACACCGTTCCAGATGAAAAAGATGCCGAGGTATGGGATAGGTTGACCGGTAACTTTTGGTTGCCGGAAAAGGTGCCGGTTTCCAATGACCTGCCGTCGTGGAAGACCCTGACGGAAAAAGAACAAGAAACGACAATGCGTGTGTTCACAGGGTTGACCATGTTGGACACCATCCAAGGCACGGTAGGCGCGGTTTCTTTGTTGCCGGATTCGCTTACGCTACATGAAGAAGCGGTCTATACGAATATCGCGTTCATGGAGTCTGTGCACGCAAAGTCCTATTCCAACATTTTTATGACTTTGTCTTCCACGCCGCAGATCAATGATGCGTTCCGTTGGTCCGAGGAAAATGAGAATCTGCAGCGTAAGGCCAAGATCGTTTTGTCTTATTATGAAGGCTCGGATCCGTTGAAGAAGAAGGTAGCTTCCACCTTGTTGGAATCTTTCCTTTTCTACTCGGGCTTTTATCTGCCAATGTATTTTTCTTCGCGCGCAAAGCTCACCAATACTGCAGACATCATTCGCTTGATTATTCGCGACGAGGCTGTGCACGGCTACTACATCGGCTACAAGTTCCAGCAGGGGCTAGCAAAGCTTAGCGATGCAGAAAAGGAACAGTACAAGGAGTACACTTTCGACCTTATCTATGATCTCTACGACAATGAGATTGACTACACCGAAGATCTCTACGACGACTTGGGGTGGACAGAAGATGTCAAGCGTTTCTTGCGCTACAACGCCAACAAGGCTTTGAACAACTTGGGCTTTGAGGGCCTATTCCCAGCGGATGAAACGCGCGTTTCCCCTGCGATCTTGTCATCGCTTAGCCCGAATGCGGATGAAAACCATGACTTCTTCTCCGGTTCTGGTTCTTCCTATGTCATTGGTAAGGCGGAAGACACGACTGATGAGGACTGGGATTTCTAACCTCAGCATTTCTTAAAAGGGCATAAAACTCGGGTGATAGTTATCAATTGAAAGTTTGATAACTACTGGGGGGACAAAACCCGAGCTTAATGCCCTTTTTTTAATGCCCACCTCCATTATTAATGTGTTCAGAATCACTAAACTGTTCTGGAGTGACGGGGAGATATCGGCGGCGACGCCGATTTTGCTGGGGGGATGTAAATAACCCATCATGCCCACGGTTTTTGGCATGAAAGATCTGCATTGGAACAGGTAGCAAAAAGGGGATGAAATCCCTAATATTATGCGAGTAAACCTTTGAGTGCAGTCTGTGAAAAATCTATAAGCAAATAAGAATTTTTATTTGCCTTAAGTGATGCAGGCCGGCTGTGCTTTGTAAACAGGAGGAATTTAATGACCGCTGTGGCGCCACGGCTGGACGCGCACGTGCAGCCAACACGTCCTGAGCCAACCGGGAATGCAAAAACCGGTTCCAAGGCTTGGATGATGCTGACCACCACCGACCATAAGCAATTGGGCATCATGTACTTGATTATGTCCTTTAGCTTCTTCTTCCTCGGTGGCTTTATGGCATTGCTGATTCGTGCTGAGTTGTTCAGCCCGGGTCTGCAGCTTTTATCCAACGAACAATTCAACCAGTTGTTCACCATGCACGGCACCGTGATGCTGCTGCTCTTTGCAACGCCTGTTGTCTGGGGCTTTGCCAACTATATTCTGCCGTTGCAAATTGGTGCGCCCGATGTGGCTTTCCCACGTTTGAACGCATTCGGCTTCTGGATCACCACCGTTGGTGGAGTTGTCATGCTTGCCGGATTCCTTACTCCTGGCGGAGCTGCAGACTTTGGCTGGACCATGTATATGCCTTTGGCTGACGGTATTCACACCCCAAGCATCGGCGCTGACATGTGGATCGTAGGCGTGGGTGCAACTGGTGTCGGTACCGTTGCCTCCGCAATCAACATGTTGACCACCATCTTGACCATGCGTGCACCTGGTATGACCATGTTCCGCATGTCGGTGTTTACATGGGCAATTTTTGTCACCTCCGTTCTGGCGTTGATGATCTTCCCATTGCTGTTGGCTGCAGCCCTTGGCGTTTTATACGACCGCAAGCTTGGCGGCCACATTTATGACTCCGCAAACGGCGGTGCGATTTTGTGGCAGCACCTGTTCTGGTTCTTCGGCCACCCAGAGGTCTATGTCTTGGCGTTACCATTCTTCGGCGTTATCTCTGAGGTCGTTCCAGTATTCTCCCGCAAGCCAGTCTTCGGCTACATCGGCTTGGTATTTGCAATCTTGGCAATTGGTTCTTTGTCCATGGCTGTGTGGGCACACCATATGTTTGTCACCGGTGCAATTTTGCTGCCATTCTTCTCCTTTATGACTTTCCTTATTGCAGTGCCTACCGGCGTTAAGTTCTTTAACTGGGTTGGCACCATGTGGAAGGGGCACATCACTTGGGAGACCCCAATGATTTGGGCAATGGGCTTT
>JAXFXA010000097.1:0-19157 GCA_034091885.1 Corynebacterium sp. | reverse complement strand
TCACCTTCAGCTGGTGCATAAACCTTACCGGGTAGCCCTGCGTAGTCGAGGTCACCGACAAGGACACGGTGCTTTCCGCGCTTGGACAGAGTTGCTAGGTGTTTTTTTAGATTCGCAGACACACTTACAACAATAGAGCAAACT
Source organism: Corynebacterium sp. (assembly GCA_034091885.1). Lineage (GTDB taxonomy): Bacteria > Actinomycetota > Actinomycetes > Mycobacteriales > Mycobacteriaceae > Corynebacterium. The sequence continues at coordinate 19,013 of JAXFXA010000097.1, read as the reverse complement.
TTGTCTTTCTGTGCCTGTGCCCAAGGTAATCGTCAGCGACGAATGATGCCTAGGCATTTGCAGTTATTGCAGCGCAGCGGGGGAGGCGTAATTAACCCATCATCTAGGTTAGAATCAACATTTATGTGTGGAATTGTTGGATACGTGGGTCATTCTGGAAATGATCGCAGTTATTATGCTCTCGACGTTGTTATGGAGGGGCTGCGTCGCCTGGAGTATCGCGGCTATGACTCCGCTGGAGTAGCGATGTATAACAACGGCAGCATCGAATGGCGTAAGAAGGCTGGCAAAGTAGCTCAGCTCGAAGCCGAACTCGAAGCCCGACCATTGCCTAACTCCGTGCTGGGTATCGGGCACACGCGTTGGGCAACTCACGGTGGTCCCACTGATGTCAACGCACATCCGCACGTTGTGGCGGATGGAAAGCTCGCCGTTGTACACAACGGCATTATTGAAAACTTTGCTGAGCTGAAAGACGAGCTGCGTGCTAAGGGCTATCACTTCGTTTCAGAGACGGACACTGAAGTTGCAGCCACGTTGCTTGCAGACATTTTCATTGAGGTCGGTGATTTGGGGCAAGCGATGCGCCAAGCATGTCAGCGTTTTGAAGGTGCCTTTACGCTGCTTGCAATCCATGCAGACCAAGCTGATCGTATTGTGGCAGCGCGACGCGATTCGCCATTGGTTATCGGTATCGGTGAAGGCGAGAACTTCCTCGGGTCGGATGTCTCTGGCTTTATTGATTACACTAAGAAGGCCGTAGAGATGGACAATGACCAAGTTGTCGTCATTACTGCCGATGAGGTTGTGGTCACTGACTACGATGGAAATCCTGCGCAAGGCAAAGCGTTCGAGATTGAGTGGGATGCGGCTGCCGCAAAGAAAGACGGATTTAATTCCTTTATGGAAAAGGAAATCCATGACCAACCCGCCGCAGTTCGTGACACATTGTTGGGGCGCGTAGATGACAAGGGCAAACTCAGCATCGACGAGTTGCGCATCGATGAATCGATTCTGAAATCGATCGACAAGATCATCGTTATTGCCTGCGGCACTGCCGCGTATGCAGGACATGTGGCACGGTACGCAATCGAGCATTGGTGCCGTATCCCAACGGAAGTGGAATTAGCCCACGAGTTCCGCTATCGCGATCCAATTGTCAATGAAAAGACTTTGGTTGTTGCCTTGTCGCAGTCGGGTGAAACCATGGATACTTTGATGGCTGTGCGTCATGCCCGCCAACAGGGCGCAAAGGTTATCGCAATTTGTAACACGCGTGGATCGTCCATTCCCCGTGAAGCAGATGCAGCGTTGTACACGCACGCTGGCCCAGAGATTGCGGTAGCTTCTACGAAGGCGTTTTTGGCGCAGATCACGGCGACCTATTTGTTGGGCCTGTATTTGGCACAGCTTCGCGGGAATATGTTTGCAGATGAAGTTGAGACTGTGCTTTCTGAACTTCGTGCAATGCCGGAGAAGATCGCTACCGTCATCGAAAATGGTGGAGAGGTTGAAAAGCTTGCCGGCGATTTGCGTGATGCAGCTTCTGTTTTGTTCCTCGGCCGCCATGTGGGCTTCCCAGTTGCGCTGGAAGGCGCTTTGAAGCTAAAAGAAATTGCGTATCTTCACGCAGAAGGTTTTGCTGCTGGTGAGCTAAAGCATGGTCCTATCGCCTTGGTAGAGGAAGGTCAACCTGTCTTTGTGATTGTCCCTTCTCCTCGCGGTCGGGACTCGCTGCATGCCAAGGTTGTCTCTAATATCCAAGAAGTTCGTGCGCGTGGTGCAATTACTATTGTTATTGCCGAAGATGGTGATGAGGCAGTTGAGGCTTACGCCAATTACATCATCAGAATCCCACAATCGCCGACATTGATGCAGCCGCTGCTTGCGACGGTTCCACTGCAGATTTTCGCCTGCAAGGTTGCAGAAGCAAAGGGCTATGACGTTGATCAGCCACGTAACCTGGCTAAGTCCGTGACGGTTGAGTAGTTACTGACATGTCCCTGTTGTCCACCCGCATTGATGTTGCGGCAATTGCCCATAATGTTCGTTGGTTGAAGTCGCGCTTGGCGCCAGGTGTGCGTTTGATGTGCGTGGTGAAGGCGGATGCCTATGGGCACGGTGCCCAAGAAATAGCACCGGTAATGGCTGCTCATGGGGCAGATGCGTTGGGTTGTGCCACAGTCGATGAGGCAGTGGCTTTGCGGCGACAAGGGATTTCGCTGCCGATTGTGGCGTGGATCTGGGCACCTCAGCAAGAGCTTGCCGATGCCTTCTCAGCCGAGATCATCTTAGGCGTGAGTTCTTTGGCTCAGGCGCGCAGGCTTATCGATGCTGCGGTGCCTGTAACGGTGACAATCAAGGTAGAGACCGGCATGCATCGAAGCGGAGTTGATGAAAACCAATGGGAAGAAGTTTTCTCTCTTTTGCGCGATGCACCCCATATAACCGTTTTGGGGTTGATGTCTCACTTCGCGTGCGCTGATGATCTTGACCATGTACATAATAAGGTGCAGGAGAGAAATTTTGCGCGGGCGGTGAGCCGAGCTCGAGAAGCCGGCTTGGAGTGCCCAGTTAATCATTTGGCTAATTCTGCCGCGACGCTGACACGGCCAGACTCTCATTGGGAGATGGTGCGGGTTGGCTTGGCCTGCTATGGTTTGGAGCCGATTCCGGGGTTGGAACATGATTTGCGTCCAGCGATGTCGTGGATTTCTCATGTGACCAATATCAAGCACATTTCCGCAGGAGAAGCTTCTGGCTATGGATTGACGTGGGCTGCTGCGCAAAGCGGCTGGTTGGCCACGGTTGCAGGAGGTTACGCAGACGGTCTGCCGCGGGCGTTCCAGGGTAAATTGCACGTTGGTATCGGCGGGGCGCTTTATCCGCAGGTAGGGCGTATATCCATGGACCAAATTGTGGTTGATTTGGGTGACAACGCCGAAGGAATTGAAATCGGCGAAGAGGCAGTTCTCTTCGGCACTGGAGGCATGAGCGCCACGATGCTTGCCGATGCCACCGGCACTATCAACTATGAAATCGTGTGCCGCCCCACGGGAAGGACTCACCGCGAATTTCTGAAGGAGAATTCAAGCTAGTGAGAGATTTTCCGAAAAGTGGCACTGTGGAGTTGGAAACTTCACAAGATACGCAAGCTTTTGGAGCTAAGTTGGGGGCAGCTTTAGAAGCCGGTGATGTGATTATTTTGGATGGTCCACTTGGTGCTGGCAAAACGACATTGACTCAGGGCATCGCATTAGGTTTGGGCGTAAAAGGCAGAGTGACCTCGCCGACCTTTGTTATTGCCCGTGAGCATAAATCGACGGTGTCGGGCCCTAATCTTGTGCACGTGGATGCCTACCGGCTGCTAGGAGATGATGCAACGGGTGAGTTAGATTCCCTCGACCTTGATACGGACTTAGATGACGCCGTTGTTGTGGCCGAATGGGGTGGGGGAGTAGCAGAAGCACTCAGTGAGCAATACTTGCTGGTGACGCTCGATCGGGAAAGCGCAACATTGGATGACCCCGAGTCGCACACACGCATTATTTCGTGGAAATGGGTTGTAGATCACTCATAGACCTGAGCAAGGTCACTATTTTTGTTAATGATTTCACTGACAGTTTGCTTTGTGAACAGTCATACTGGAATGCGTGTTGGAATTTTTAGCAAATAACCCCCTTCTCGCCCTCGCGGTGATCATGGCGGCTGGTTTGGCTATCGGCAAAGTTAAGGTCTTTGGCCTTTCCCTTGGCGCTGCCGCAGCCATGTTCGTTGCGCTGGGCCTGTCCACTGCAAACCCAGACATCAGTCTTCCTCCGCTGGTCTACCAGCTGGGCTTGGCACTATTCGTCTACACCATTGGTTTGGCCTTCGGTGCTTCGTTCTTCCGTGATTTCCGCAGCCGCGGCTGGAAATTGACGTTGCTCATCATTGCGATGCTGGCGTTACTGGTCGGTTTGGCTTATGTGATCATTCGCGCTGTTGGTCTCGATGGAGCTACCGCAGCAGGTATGTTCGCAGGTTCACTTTCGTCGACGCCAGGTATGGCAGCTGTGGTTGATATGGTCGGAAACGCGACCCCTGTCGTTGGTTATTCCCTGGCTTACCCTGGTGCTGTCATCGGTGCAATTGTTGTCGCTGCCGTTGGTGCTGCTGTGCTTAAAGTTAACCACCGTGCTGACGCTGAAGCCGAGGGAATGCTGCCTGCACCGTTGGTGTGGAAAGGCGTTCGTGTCACCAAAGATATTCGCCGTCCAATTGGTGAATTACATGAAATTACTGGTGAAAAAGTTGTGGCTACCCGTCTGATTAAGGGTGCTACGGCGCATGACTTGGCCGATCCTGCTCGTATCATACAGGTGGGCGAAGAATACTTGATTAACGGTACTGAGGAGGCAACTACAGCTGCGATTGCTCAGATCGGTGAAGAAATTCAGGTAGGTCTGTCTGAAGACGCAGGCTTGCTTTACACCCGCGTAACCGTGTCGAGCCCTAAAATTGCTGGCCGTCGCGTTCGGGAGATTAACGCGTTAGATAACGGGTTTATCATCGCACGTATCCGTAAAGGTGACAGTGATATCGTCCCGTTGCCAGACACAATCCTGGAATACTCTGACCGTGTGCGCGTAGTCACCGCACCAGGTAATCTGCCTGCTGTTAAGAAGTACTTGGGTAACTCGGAGTCTGCATTGGGCAATGCTGATTTGTTGCCAATGAGCTTAGGTATTACCTTAGGTTTGCTTCTCGGCGCTATCCCTATTCCGATGCCGGGCGGCGCAGTTTTGCAGTTTGGCTTCGGTGGTGGACCAATTATCGCTGGTCTGATTCTTGGCTACGTGGGCCGCTCTGGTCCGATCAATTGGCAGATGCCTTTCCACACTCGCCAGTCGATGTCCACATTGGGTCTGGTTCTCTTCCTTGCCGGTGTGGGTACATCCGCAGGTGCTGCGTTCCGCAATGCGCTCAGTGATCCAGCATCGCTGATGTACATCGGTGTTGGTTTGATCATCACCTTGGCAAGCGCCATCGGCTTGGGCATTGCATGTATGGTTCTGTTCAAGCTGAAGTGGGATGAAGCAATGGGTGTTTCAGCTGGTATGACCACTAACCCCGCGGTCTTTTCCTACATTCAGACGCAAACCGGCACTGATCTTGCAGGTCGTGGATATGCAACTGTTTATCCAACAACGATTATTGGCAAGATTGTGGCAAGTCAGATGCTGCTATTGCTCTTGGTATAGCGTGCAGTAAGGTTAGGGGAAGCTGGAAAATATTTCAGCTTCCCCATTATTTTTTTCTAAGGATTCACCCCGTGCTTTCTTCAAAGACAAAGGCTTTAATTGGAATTGTCATCGCCGGTTGGCTGGTAGTACTCCTCGGCCTCATCGCGTGGAGTGTTAGCCGCCCTATTCCAATAGTCCAAGGCAGTGTGGCAACCACTCTGTCCAAAATGGACAGCATTAATATGCGAACTGCAGGGGTTATGCCACTTGATGTCTATGGTGAGAACATTGTCGGTGTTATTCCTGTCTGCCAGGGTGTTACCCCACAAGACCTAGAACAGGGATTAGATGTCAATCCAGCGCAGTTCAGCTTTGACAATGGCGTAATCCCAGAGGCTGTAAATTACATGCTCTTGATGGATAAAAATGGGGAAACCCATGTGGAAAAGGTAATGCGCGCCGATATTGACTTGTGTCCTAATCCGCAGCAGATTCGTGCCTACCAAGCTGGCGAGATGATGTTCTTTGTCAAGGAACCAAATACCAAGAACTGGATTTTGGTTGGCTAATGCGCGCGTTGACATTAGATACTGCCACGCCTGATTTGGTGGCGGGAATTGTCACCGACGGACAGGTCGCGGCTGAGACCATCGTTAAAGATACGAAGCTGCTGAGCGAGCAGCTAATGCCCAGCATCGATGCTCTTCCTGGGGCGTATGCTGAACTCGATGTCATCATTGCCGGTTGTGGTCCGGGGCCTTTTACAGGCTTGCGTGTGGGAATGGCAACGGCACAAGCGCTAGGTCAAGCACTGCATATTCCTGTTGTTGGAGTGTGTACACATGACGCTATTGCGTGGAAAGTTGCTCAAACAGCCAGCGGGCGCGCGCTCGTTGCTACCGATGCTCGGCGCAAAGAAATCTACTTTGCTTTTTATGAGCTCGCAGATGGTTGTGCGCGCCGCGTTAGCGAACCAGATGTAGTTCGTCCGGAGGAACTAGTTCTACCACGTACATGGGAAGCTATCGATGTCATCAATGTGCCTGCCCATATAGCGCCGCGGCTGCCGGAGTGGACACGCGAGCAAAGTGTGCACATCGTAGACGACTCTCCTGTCCCGGCAGGGATTTTCCATGCGGCAGAAGCGGCAGGTTTGTTGGAGCAGCTGTCAGAGTCATCCGCGCAGCCTTTGGAACCACTTTATTTGCGCCGACCGGATGCGAAAGAGCCCGCGGCAAAGCCGCGCTCTAAAGCTATTCCCCACGTTGAGATCTAGCCATGGAATTGCGCGAGCTTACGGTGGCTGATGCGCCCCGCCTAGCGGAGCTGGAGAAACATTTGTTTTCTGCGGAAACGCCATGGTCGCAAAGCGTTTTCGAGTCGGAGATACCGCAGCCGCATAACGCTTACTTTGGCATAATCAATGACAATGGTGTTGTCGTTGGATATGCAGGAGTTGGTATGCGAGGGCCGCAGGCTGACCCTGAGTTTGAAGTGCTTACCATTGGCACTGACCCGCAGCACCAGCGGCAAGGGGTGGGGAAGATGTTGATGGATTACGTCACGTTTATTGCTGATGAGTATCAAGCACCGGTGTTTTTGGAGGTACGTGTTGGGAATGAACCCGCTACTTCCTTATACGAAAAGTATGGTTTTGAGTATCTGGGCATTCGGCGCGGTTACTATCAGCCATCGGGTGCGGATGCACACGTTATGCGCAGGTCCGCTGTGGTTGTTGAAGAAAAAGTGAGTGAGTAACAGGCATGTTTGTTCTTGGAATTGAGTCATCGTGTGATGAGACCGGTGTAGGAATTATCACATTAGATTCCGCGGGAAATATGGAGATTGTGGCGGATGCAGTTGCTTCATCGATGACTCAGCATGCTCGTTTCGGCGGGGTTGTGCCGGAGATTGCATCGCGAGCTCATCTAGAGGCTATGCCGCAGGTGATGGAGGAGGCATTGGCGCAGGCGGGCATCGACAAGCCGGATGCAGTCGCGGCCACTGTTGGTCCAGGTTTGGCTGGGGCGCTGTTGGTGGGGGCATCGGCAGCCAAGGCTTATGCTGCAGCTTGGGGAGTGCCCTTTTATGGTGTAAACCACCTCGGCGGTCACGTGGCGGTGGCCAATTTGGAAGGCAAGCCATTGCCACATGCAATAGCGTTGTTAGTGTCTGGTGGGCATACTCAACTGCTTGAGGTGCAAGCAGTGGGCAAGCCGATGAAAGAATTGGGCTCAACGCTTGACGATGCCGCCGGTGAAGCCTACGACAAAGTCGCCCGCTTGCTCGGATTGGGCTATCCAGGCGGACCTGTCATCGATAAATTAGCTCATCGCGGCGAGGCATCGATTCCTTTTCCCCGTGGACTTAGCCGCGCCGAAGATTTGCGTGGGGAACATCGCCACGACTTTTCCTTTTCCGGATTAAAAACGGCTGTAGCGCGATATGTCGAGCGTGCCGAGCGCGAGGATCGAGTTATTTCAGTAGAAGATGTCTGCGCTTCGTTTCAAGAGGCAGTCTGTGATGTGCTGACTGCAAAAGCAGTGCGCGCATGTGGCGACACTGGGGCGAAAGTTTTGCTGTTAGGCGGAGGTGTGGCAGCGAACTCGAGGCTACGTGAATTAGCCGCTGAGCGTTGTGTAGAGCATGGCATTGAATTACGGGTACCTCGTTTTGGACTCTGCACTGACAACGGAGTGATGATTGCGGCGTTGGCAGGGCAGCTTATTCATGAAGGGGCGCAGCCTTCGTCGTTGGCTACGGCGACTGACTCAGCTCTCGAAGTAGAAATTCCTTTGGTTAGCGGTGCGTAGCTGACGCAGAGAAAAGACAGCGAAAAGGTCCGGTGAGGACTTATAAAACTAGTAGTCAGCTGCTGGAAAGTTCACTTGCACTGCGGAGTGCACCATAGTGAATTACAGTTGTCCTGTTTGATGAAGCCTGCAAGTAGAGCTTCACTAAAGATGAAAAGGTGACAGCAATGATTACTGGTTTTTTGGTTAACCCTGACCTAACTAGCCGCGAGATTACTTTTGAATTGGACGCTGCGCAGCAATTCCTCGGCGCGACGACCAAAGACCGCGTAGCCGTAGCTTTCCAAGAAGATGGCTCCCACTATGCAGCGCTGTTTAGCCACGCTGCTAAAGAAGAAGGCGCGGAACCAAATCCAGTAGCATCCTTGGCACGTAATACAGCGGACACTGGAAACTCTGCATTCTTACAAGATCCAACTCGGGCGATTTGTGGTCCGGTTATCTTTGTCGATGCAGAAGGTGGAGATATCACCCAGCACATCGTTGCTGAAGTAGAAAAAGCAATTCGTGCCGTCAAGAACTACCGCGAAGATAATCCGGAAGAGTACGACTTGTGGCGCGCAGCCGTGCTGAATTCTAGTAACAACCAGTCCTAACGGCAGTGCTGTTCGCTGCTTCTATAGTTTTGTTGAGAGCTGGCACTTGCAAGGGTAGAGTGCTAAGCAAGGTTGTTTGACCCACAGTTGTTCACCCGCGACGACGGCTGTGCTGGCAAGAAATCACAACCGGCACTTTAACAACTAATAGATTTCACACGGAGGAATCACAATGGCAAACATCAAGCCGCTGGAGGATAAGGTCCTCGTACAGATCGTTGAAGCTGAAACCACCACTGCCTCTGGTTTGGTAATTCCAGATTCTGCTAAGGAAAAGCCACAGGAAGCAACCGTAGTTGCTGTGGGCCCAGGTCGCTCCAATGATTCCGGTGAGGTTACCCCAGTAGGTGTCAACGTTGGCGACACCGTTATTTTCTCCAAGTACGGCGGCACCGAGCTAAAGTACGACGGCCAAGAGTACTTGTTGCTGTCGGCTCGTGACCTACTCGCTGTCATTGAAAAGTAAGGGGTTTTAGCCAACTATGGCAAAGCTTATTGCATTTGACCAAGAAGCCCGTGAGGGTATTCAGCGCGGCGTTGATACGCTCGCTGATGCCGTCAAAGTGACATTGGGGCCTCGTGGCCGCAATGTTGTGTTGTCCAAGGCTTTTGGTGGCCCAACCGTTACTAATGACGGCGTTACCATTGCCCGCGACATTGACGTGGAAGATCCATTCGAAAACCTCGGCGCTCAATTGGTGAAGTCGGTTGCTGTCAAGACTAATGACATCGCAGGTGACGGCACCACCACCGCTACACTTTTGGCGCAAGCACTTGTTTTTGAAGGTTTGCGCAATGTTGCTGCAGGAGCAAACCCAATTGAGCTCAACCGTGGTATTCAGGCAGCAGCTGAGAAGGTTGTAGAAGAACTCAAGGCTCGTGCTACTCCGGTTAACTCCGCTTCGGAGATCGCGCAGGTTGCAACCGTGTCTTCCCGCGACCCTGAGGTCGGAGAAATGGTTGCCGGCGCAATGGACAAGGTTGGTAAAGACGGCGTCGTCACAGTAGAAGAGTCCCAGACTATGGAGTCTTCAGTGAATGTGACTGAAGGCATTTCTTTTGACAAGGGCTACCTCTCTCCATACTTTGCCACCGAGGAAGAATCTCACCAAGCAGTTCTAGACGACGCTCAGATCTTGCTCGTACGTAACAAGATCTCTTCGTTGCCAGAGTTCCTGCCTTTGCTGGAAAAGATTGCAGAATCTAACAAGCCAACGCTCATTATCGCTGAAGATATCGAAGGCGAAGCGCTGCAAGCTTTGGTCGTCAACGCTTTGCGCAAGATTTTGAAGGTTGTTGCCGTCAAGTCGCCATTCTTCGGTGAACGTCGCAAGGCATTCATGGATGATTTGGCTGTGGTAACTGATGCAACCGTTATCGATCCAGAGGTAGGAATTAACCTCAGCGATGCTGGTTTGGACGTTCTCGGTTCAGCTCGTCGTGTGACTGTCACCAAGGATGACACCGTCATCGTTGATGGCGCAGGCACTGCAGAAGCCGTCGAGGAACGTCGTGAACAAATTCGCCGCGACATTTCTCGAACTGATTCCACGTGGGATCGGGAGAAGATGGAAGAGCGCCTAGCTAAGCTTTCTGGTGGCGTTGCTGTTATCCGTGTGGGTGCGGCAACCGAGACCGAAGTTAACGAGCGTAAGCTCCGCGTTGAAGACGCTATCAACGCCGCCCGTGCTGCTGTGGAAGAAGGCGTAATCGCCGGTGGCGGTTCCGCCCTAGTCCAAATTGCTAAGGGCTTGGAGGAGTTTGCTTCTGAGTTTACGGGTGAAGCGCAAATTGGAATCCTCTCCGTCGCACGCGCATTGACTCGTCCTGCTTTCTGGATTGCGGAAAACGCCGGTGAGGACGGCTCTGTGGTCGTATCTCACATCGCAGAGATGCCTAATGATGAAGGTTTCAATGCCGCAACACTAGAGTATGGAAACCTGATTGAGCAGGGAATCATTGATCCTGTGAAGGTGACACACTCTGCAGTAGTTAACGCTACTTCCGTTGCTCGCATGGTCTTGACCACCGAAGCTTCTGTAGTGGAAAAGCCAGCTCAGCCACAACCGGCTGCTGGCCACGGACACTGCCACGCGCATTAGACCGTTGTGTTAGCTAGATAGTTTATGCTCCCATTTGCGAAAGCGGGTGGGAGCATTACTTTTAGGTGTGCTTGGGCGTTGAGGCTAATGAGTTTATCCGCGTCATCGGCGCGAATGACAACAATCTAGAAAACGTGTCTGTAGATATTCCCAAACACAAGCTAACGGTGTTTACCGGAGTATCGGGATCAGGAAAATCCTCGCTTGTCTTTTAATACGCGGTCAACGTTTGGCACGGTAACTGATTTAACTGGAATGCTGCGCGTGCTTTACTCTCGCATTGCAGAGCCCAATGCCGGTGGGCCGGCGGAATATTCCTTTAACGTCCCTCTGTGAGCGTGCAGGGAGCAATCACCATCGGAGATAAAAGGAAGTTACTAGTTTCCACCGTACCGGTGGCATGTGTATGAGCTGTGATGGTACCGGCAGGGTTTCAGATACTAACTTGGGGGCGGTCGTTGATGAGCCAAAGTCGCTTAACGACGGCGCAATTATGATCCCAGGTATCTTGGAACTCAAGACTCTGCGGACATCCTAATTCTGGACGAGCCGACAACGGGATTGCATCTGGCGGTCATCGCACATGCAGATCATGTCATCGACCTAGGTTCAGGAGCATGTCAGGCAGGTGGCGCCGTGAGCTTTAGCGGAAGTCCAAAAAACTGGCGGGACGTTTCCGAATCTCAGACCGGTGCCTACCTGGCTAAATGTACCGATTAGAAGGGTTTAGACGCCGACTTTGCGGCGTCGTGGGCCGCGGAGGATGATAGAACGCTCTGTTTCACTCATTCCTCCCCACACGCCGTAGGGCTCGGCAGACTTGAGTGCGTGAGTTCGGCACAACTCGATAACCGGACAGGTTGAGCAAATAGCTTTTGCTCGGTTTTCACGTTGCGCACGCGCACGCCCGCGCTCTCCGTCGGGGTGATAAAACACTTCGGAATTTTCTCCGCGGCAAGAACCGTGCAGTTGCCATTCCCAAAAATCAGAGTTGGGACCTGGAAGCAAGTGCGGCTGCGACACGTTGGTGACTCCTTAAAATCAAGTACTTTTCCAGCGGCGTTTTATTACCGCCGTACAACGATGTACTAGTTTGGCGGGTTTGAGTGAACAAAAAGTTGCCAGAAGTTTTATCTTTGGTGGCGCATCGGCAAGCTTCGCGTGTGCATATGTTCTAAGCTGGGGGAATAGGAGAGGTTAAAGATAGGTGAATTTTTGGAGTGCGTTGCCATGGATGCGCAGCGCTGCACGGTACCTCGAAGTAGAATTTCTTAAATATGTATGAGCTCGTAGACTAGAAATCAATTACGACGCCCCAGCTACACGGGGCGTTTACATTTAACTAGATACTTCCTTATATCTGAAGGAGGTGTCTTTAAATTCCTGACATGAAAGACAGCCGGTACGTGAGCGAAACGGATAAAGATTTAGCGGATCTTGTGCCGCAGGCCGTTGCTGGCAGTCGTCGAGCTTTGCAAGACGTTGTTCGGATCATCTATCCACCTGTTTTGCGTTATTGTCGTGCCCGCATCGGAGGCGGTCGAACTCCGACTGCGGAGGACGTGACGCAAGAAATCTGTTTGGCCGTTGCGACATCGATTGAAAGCTATGAGGACCAAGGACGTCCTTTCATGGCTTATGTGTACGGCATTGCATTTAATAAAGTCACGGACGCTCATCGATTTATGGGGCGCGACCAACTCACGCCGACCGAAGAAGTCCCCGATAGTGTTGAAAAGGCGCTAAATCCAGAGGATTACGCGCTGGTCAACGACGGTAGTAACAGAGCGCGGGCTTTGCTCGATACATTGAGTGACAAAGCAAGGGACATCGTTATTTTGCGTGTCTTCGTCGGGTTGTCGGCCGAAGAGACCGCAGAAGTAGTGGGGTCCACCCCGGGTGCTGTGCGCGTCGCTCAACATAGAGCGTTGGGACAGATGCGCAAGCTGCTGGAATCTTCATCGGAAGGTTTGAGCTAATGGCTGGGGAATGTCTACGCACTTGGCACAAGAAGTTGAACTCACAAGGAAAGGGGGACTAGCTCATGGCAAAGAAGAAACCGGAACTTACTGCTCGTGAACATGTATCTGAATTTCTGGAACCTTTGTTTAATGATGATAGTTTCTTGACGGAACTTTCCTTGGGACACGACTCATCAGCAGGCGATGATGAGCTGTCGCGTTTGCTGTTAGATTTGCGTGAAGATATCAACCGTCCGGCACCTGCCGCGCCGGTAATTGAGGGCGCGGAATTAGAACCAGAAGTTACGATTTTGTCTACTGCACGCCGCCGGCGCAACCGGCCAATGCTGCATGGTCTCATCGGAGCTGCAGCAGCGACGGTAGTTATTGCTAGCTCTGGGGCCGCAATCTACAATGCTGGACCTGGTTCTGCCTTGTACGGCGCTAATCAGGCTGTTTTTGGGGCAAATGACGCCGCGATAGTCGATCTCGCTTCGACATTAGAGGAAATGGAGTCTGCTGCTGCCAATGGAGATATGGCTAGCACCCGCGCTCTCTTGGAGGAAGCACGACGGTTGGCAAACCAAGCCCGCGGTGACCGACGGGCCGCCGAAGATTCTGCAGCTACGCAGCCTGCTCGTGTAACAACAGTAACTCGCACGGTGGAGCCTGCACCGGAGAATGCCACCGAGAACCAAAGCGATGCTGGTCAGTCAACCACCATTACTGAGCGAGTAACAGAAACAGCCATTGTGACAGCGACCGTGGTGGAAACCGTGGTACCTAACCCACTGCCGCAACCGTCAGCAGAGCCAGAACCTGCAGAGCCTATCGATGGCGGAGAAGGTCTCCCAGCGTTAGTACCGCCACAGATGCCTTAAGTCTAGGGTCACACGTTTTATTTCTGTTGGTGGGCGTTGAGCCCATCGACGAAGCCCATAGCGTATTCCCACGGTACATACCGCATGGGATTTGGTTCCGCGCTTGGTTCATGAACGGCTGCGAGCTGGTCATTGATCATCGCTTCAATATTTGAGATCATAATGTCCCAGTCGTAATAATGCGGTTCTTCGCAATCCTCACAGAACATGAATACGCCGTCTATGCCGTGAGCTGGTAGCACCTGAGCAAACTGTTGCACCATGGCCAGCTCTGTCATGAGCTCAAGTCGCTCGAGCTCGGAGATTGGTTCTACCTGTTCGTCATCCTCAATGAACGATGCAGGGTCATTAGGATCGTCGGCAAAGGGATCCTGGGGCATGTTGGCGAAGAAATTCACACTGCACAGCCTAGGGAAACTTAATCTGATTATCAATCCCATCGGTGGGAAGGCAAGCCACCCAAACTGGGGTGATACGAGTTGTGTAAGCTCGCGCGCGAGACTTTCCATCACATCTAATTGGTTAAGGCTAGGTAGTTCGGGAATATGGCACTAAGGTTAGGTGTCATATAGAACTAAAGAAACATAATCGGCACTAGCATTGCCCATGCTTCGAGGAGAATTTGTATATGAGCGAAAACCGTGTCCACACTGGTGGCGATAATCCCAACAAGATTGCTCTGCACGGTCTGACATTCGATGACGTTTTGCTGCTTCCTGCGGAATCATCCATCGTTCCTTCGGAAGTGCAAACCTCTGCGCAATTTACTCGTAACATCCGTTTGGCTATTCCGCTGGCATCGGCAGCTATGGATACCGTGACGGAAGCACGCATGGCTATTGCAATGGCTCGCCAAGGTGGCATTGGCGTTTTGCACCGCAACTTATCTGTGGCAGAGCAGGCAGAGCAAGTTGAAATTGTGAAGCGATCTGAGTCAGGCATGGTCTCCGACCCAATTACTGCCAGCCCGGACATGACCATCGATGAAGTCGATGCTTTGTGCGCACGTTTCCGTATTTCCGGATTGCCCGTTGTTGATGGTCAAGGCACTCTCGTTGGCATTTGTACCAACCGCGATATGCGCTTTGAACCGGATTACAGCCGGAAAGTGGCGGAGATTATGACTCCGATGCCACTCGTAGTGGCTCGTGAAGGCGTTACCAAAGAAGAAGCGCTGGATCTACTGTCTTCCAACAAGGTGGAAAAGCTTCCCATCGTTGACGCAAATAACAAGTTGGTCGGTCTTATCACCGTGAAAGACTTTGTGAAGACTGAGCAGTACCCTAATGCAGCCAAAGATTCATCCGGACGCTTGTTGGTTGCCGCTGGCATTGGTACAGGTGACGAATCCTATGAGCGAGCAGGTCAATTGGTAGACGCTGGCGTTGACGTCCTCGTTGTTGACTCTGCTCACGCACACAACAACCGAGTGCTTGACATGGTTTCTCGGGTAAAGAACGATTTCGGTTCTAAGATTGACGTTATCGGCGGCAACTTGGCAACACGCGAGGCAGCTCAGGCCATGATTGCAGCTGGCGCTGACGCTATCAAGGTAGGTATCGGTCCAGGTTCCATTTGTACGACTCGTGTGGTTGCCGGTGTTGGTGCACCACAAATCACCGCGATTATGGAAGCAGCAGCTGTTGCAGGCCCTGCGGGTGTTCCTGTTATTGCTGATGGTGGTATGCAGTACTCCGGCGATGTGGCCAAGGCTTTGGCCGCCGGTGCAGATACCGTCATGCTTGGCTCAATGTTTGCAGGCACCAAGGAAGCGCCTGGCGATGTCGTTGTTGTAGGTGGCAAGCAATACAAGCGGTACCGCGGCATGGGTTCGATGGGAGCTATGCAGGGCCGTGGTCTTTCGGGCGAAAAGCGTTCTTACTCCAAAGACCGTTACTTCCAAGCAGACGTACGTTCCGAGGACAAGCTTGTACCAGAAGGCGTGGAAGGCAAAGTGCCTTATCGCGGCGAAATCGAAGCTATTACCCACCAGATCGTGGGCGGTTTGCGCGCGGCAATGGGATACACGGGCTCCGCAACGCTTGAGGAACTGAAGACCAAGCAGTTCGTTCGTATTACTACTGCGGGACTGAAAGAGTCTCATCCGCACCACTTGGCTCAGACCGAGGTTGCACCTAACTACCGTTAAGATGACAGGGGCTTACATCACCGCAACGGCGGATAACGTAAGCCCCTCATTTTCTGTTTGCTATTCCTACGAGGATTAAGAAAATAAAAGTTTATGCGTGATTATGTAGAAATCGGTATTGGCAGGGAAGCTCGCCGTACCTATGATTTAGTTGATATTTCTGTCGTTCCCAACCGTCGTACACGCTCATCAAAAGATGTAAGCACCGAGTGGAATATTGATGCCTACACTTTTGATATTCCTATGGCGTCGCACCCAACTGATGCCCTGGCAACCCCTGAGTTTGTCATCGAGATGGGTAAACAAGGCGGCTTGGGTGTCATTAACGCTGAGGGTTTGTGGGGACGCCATGAAGATCTCGAAGGCGCTATCGCTGAAGTTATCGACTCTGAGCTGCAGGTGGAAACGCTACAGCGCTTGCATGCGGCAGAGCTCAACCCTGAGTTGCTTACGCAGCGAATTGCACAGGTTCGCGAATCCGGTGTCGTAGTCGGCGTTCGCGTATCACCACAGCGTGCTCGTGAGCTTGCCCCACTAGTCGTGGATGCCGGCGCTGATATTTTGTTCATTCAAGGCACGTTGATTTCTGCGGAGCATGTAGCACCTGGTGGGGAGCCACTGAACTTGAAAGAGTTCATTGGCTCTTTGGAAATCCCTGTCATCGCTGGTGGTGTTGCTGATTACACCACTGCTTTGCACTTGATGCGCTCGGGCGCTGCCGGCATCATTGTCGGCGGTGGTATTAATACCAACCGCGAAACCGTCGCTATTGATGTGCCTATGGCTACCGCGATTGCTGATGCCGCAGCGGCGCGCCGCGATTACCTCGATGAGACCGGTGGCCGCTACGTTCACGTCCTAGCAGATGCTGATTTCTATTCCTCAGCAGACATCACCAAAGTGATCGCTTGTGGTGCTGACGCTGTGGTGTTGGGTCCACTACTTGCGCAAGCAAAAGAAGCTGCTGGTAAGGGGCATTTCTGGCCTGCTGTTGCTGGTCACCCACGCTTCCCACGCGGAGTAGTTGAATTCCGTGGTGCGATGGACTTCAACTTCGAAGAAGGCGAAGCATCAAATGCGCCCACTCTCGAGACCGTTTTGCACGGCCCCTCCAATCAACCCTTTGGTCAACTTAACCTTGTAGGTGGCTTGCGCCGAGCAATGGCAAAGTGCGGATACACCGATTTGAAGGCTTTCCAAAAAGTCGGTTTGGCAGTTCGCGGCTAATATCAACGCCATAAGGTCTGGTACTGTGCTGTGCAGCACCGGACCTTTGCGTATTCTCAAGTAGCCTTAACCACATGATTGCGGCAATCGATGACTACATGCTCGAGCTATTTGTATCGTGGCGTGTGCCAGCACTCAATGCCCCGATTGCAGAGCTGAGTACAGCGTGCTCGCCGCGGTTTATTATCGCAGGTAGCTTGGTTTTTCTGGTACTATCTTTCGCCGCGGGGTATCGGTGGGCGAAGCAATGTCTGTATGTTGTTCTTGCCTTGGGTATTGCGCAAATCATTACCACTTTTGCCAAGAGTGTTTTTGATAGGCCGCGTCCTCCGGAAGTCTTTCACCTCGTCATGACACACGATGCTTCGTTTCCTTCCGGGCATGCCACGGTAGCTGGGGCTTTAGCTGGAGCAATCACTATGGTTGTGCGGGTACGTGGAGACAAGAGGGCATCGGCAAGCGCTCTATGCGTAGTGATGTGGACATGGGCATTATTCATGGCAACAGCGCGGCTTTACCTCGGAGTGCATTGGCTTAGCGATGTCCTTACGGGACTTGTTCTAGGTGCCCTCGTCAGCATTCTGGTGTGGCATGCAGGTAAGCAGTATTTTCAGCCGAGTTCTAACTATGTCGGAGACGTAGGTTAAACTGATGGCGTGACTCAACCTGCAACAACCCCGCGTCCTGTCCTCGTGGTGGATTTTGGTGCCCAGTACGCGCAGCTTATTGCTCGTCGTGTGCGTGAGGCGCGAATCTACTCCGAAGTAGTTCCCAACTCTGCAACAGTTGAAGAGATTAAAGCTAAAAATCCTGTTGCGTTAATCTTGTCCGGCGGACCTTCCTCCGTCTATGAAGACGGTGCACCGCAGCTCAAACCTGGACTACTGGAACTTGGTATTCCAGTGTTTGGTATTTGCTACGGCTTCCAAGCAATGAACCACGTTTTGGGTGGCACAGTAGCTAATACCGGTTCCCGTGAGTATGGTCGCACTGACCTAAACGTGTGTGGCGGTGTTTTGCACCAAAGGCTAGAAGATACTCACAAGGTATGGATGTCTCACGGCGATGCAGTGTCAGAGCCTCCTGCAGGCTTTACTGTGACTGCATCCACCGCGGGTGCCCCAGTTGCAGCGATGGAAAATGCGGAAACGCGAATGGCCGGTGTGCAGTACCACCCAGAGGTTTTGCACTCACCACATGGTCAAGAGGTTCTCACCCGCTTCCTCACGGAAATTGCAGGCCTAGAGCAAACTTGGACCTCGGCCAACATTGCTGAACAGCTCATCGAAGATGTGCGCAACCAAATCGGTGAAGAAGGTCGCGCTATTTGTGGTCTTTCTGGTGGCGTTGACTCCGCTGTTGCTGCTGCCCTCGTGCAGCGCGCCATTGGTGACCGTTTGACCTGTGTGTTTGTTGATCATGGGTTATTGCGTGCCGGCGAGCGCGAACAAGTTGAGCAGGACTTTGTTGCCTCCACAGGTGCCAAACTGATTACCGTCGACGAACGTGCAGCCTTCTTGGCTAAGCTCGCCGGTGTCACTGATCCGGAAGCTAAGCGTAAGGCAATCGGCGCAGAGTTTATTCGCTCATTCGAACGCGCCGTGGCCGGCGTCTTGGAAGCAGCCCCTGAGGGATCTTCTGTTGACTACCTAGTGCAAGGCACTCTCTACCCAGACGTGGTTGAGTCTGGCGGAGGAGACGGCACCGCAAATATTAAGTCCCACCACAATGTCGGCGGCTTGCCCGATGATGTTGAGTTTGAACTGGTTGAACCCTTGCGCTTGCTCTTCAAAGACGAGGTTCGCGCAGTTGGTCGTGAGCTGGGCTTGCCAGAAGAAATTGTTGCGCGCCAGCCATTCCCAGGCCCTGGTTTGGGAATCCGCATCATTGGTGAAGTAACTGAAGAACGACTTGAGACTTTGCGACAGGCCGATCTCATCGCGCGTGCGGAACTGACTGCCGCTGGCCTCGATGACACTATCTGGCAGTGCCCGGTAGTCTTGCTTGCCGATGTCCGCTCTGTAGGCGTTCAAGGCGATGGCCGTACCTACGGGCACCC
>JAXFXA010000096.1:0-3416 GCA_034091885.1 Corynebacterium sp. | reverse complement strand
TGCACACGCTGAATGCTGCTGGGGTTACTGGGCGTTCCCACGGGGCTTTTGGGGGCGTGCACAGACCGTTATCACGCAGGCTATACCGTCGGCAGTTCCCCCAGACTGGGGAAAGTTCGCTTGGGCGGTGGTAGTGACTTTTGGTATTTCTGGTCGCGATTGTTATTGGTTCCGCAATCGGGGGTTAAGTAGCAAAAGGGGATGCGGACTTTTTGTTAGACACTTTCTAGTTTCAGGCTAGCGTGAGCATTCGCGCGTCCGCGATACTCATCCCATTGAGACTGACTTTGATGCGGCGGGTGTTGTAGAACTCGATGTACTCAGCAATGGCTGCCTCAAGCTCCCTAGTGGTGTTGAATGTTGTGCCGTAGAACATCTCATTTTTCATACGTCCAAAAAACCCCTCACACGCCGCGTTATCCGGACTGCAGCCTTTCTTCGACATCGACCGCACCACACCGTACTTCGACGCCAAGCTATGCCAGCTGCGCCCGCGGTAATGCGCCCTGTGATCAGAGTGGATGACCAAGGATCCATCAGCTGCCGGGTGTTCTGCTTCAATCGCTGCGATGAGAGTGTCTGCGGCTAACTCCATGGTGGGGTGACAACTTGTTTTCGCCGCTACGACCTTGCCGTCAAAGCAATCGATCATCACCGAAAGGTAGACTCGGGCCTGGTTCGACGGAAAGACACTGATGTCTGTCAACCACAGCGTGTTTGGTTTGGGGGCATGGAATCTGCGGCGTACCAGGTTGTCTGGTGCTGGTGAGATTTCGCCCTGGTAGCTGGAGTATTTCCAACGGCGCTGCGGGTAACGAGGTGTGATCGATTCTTCGTGCATAAGCCGGCGGACGACTTTCTCGCTGATAGTGATACCCCGATGGCGCAGCTCCCACCACATTCGCCGGTACCCGTAGGTGTTATGCGCTGCTTTGTCGATGTGGTGAAGAAGCTTACTGACATGCGCGTGCTTGTCAGGCCGTTGTTGGTTGTGAAGGTGGTAGTAGAAATATGATGCTGCAAGGCCGATGGAATCCCACAGCATACGGAGTGGAAACGTGGCGCGTAGCGCGTCAACCACATCGGTCTTCTGCCTGTTACTCAGCTGACCTGGGACGTGGCTGGCGTCTTTTTTTATTAATTCCAGCTCCTTTTCCAGTACGGCTTTATCAACGAGAAGCTTTGCCATCTGCTTCTTTAACTCAGCGGGATCATCAGGCAGCGACTTTTCAAACGCTGCTGTGGTGGGTGTGCGTGCGTGTTCTGCGCGTTGTTTTTTGCTCATCAAACCCCATTGTCCCTCTTCGCGGAATCGTTGAGCCCATAAATTACACACTCATTTGTGACGCGAGACCACATTCGGCAGCGATATCGGCCAGGCGCCAGCCTTCGTTGAATAGGTCGACTGCGCGCATCTTCACGTCGAAGGGGTAGTGCGTCGGCGTGCGGGTCTGCGTGGGCTTGCGGCCCGGTTTTTGGGGCTCCCGAATCCACTTGTAAAGAGTCCACCGGCCTGGGTATCCGAGCTCCCGGACTGTCTTTGTGACCGATTGGGTGCGCTTGTAAACCTTCAATGCTGTGCGGCGCTGTTGTGCGGTGTAGGAACGGTTCATAACGAAATCCTCCAAGATTCCGTCCGCATCCCCTTATGTCCCTTTACCCCCGTTCACGTCAAAACCCCTCCGCAGCCAGTCCGCTGAACGGGTGACTTTGTGCAAGAGGGGATTACACCAGTATCATACAACTGTGGAGACACATTATCAAGTTGGCGCGGAAAGCGGGCAGTTGAATGGTGAAGAGTGAATGGGTGTCCGAAGATCGGTTTGCCCCATACGAGAGGAAAACTTTCAATTGCCGCGAAAAGGCAAGCGAGCTGTACGCGTTAGATCGGCGGATAAGTGCCCATCTTTTCCACGATATCTCCTACCTCGAAGTTGCTCTACGAAACTCGATGAACGCATTCTTGACGTGGAAGTATGGACAGGGCTGGTATGCCACTGTGGAAGTCGGGTTTGACGAGAGAGTTCGTGAAAACATCTCTGAGTCGTGGACGAGCTTACCCAGCAGATACACCGGGAAGAATGCAGAGCGAAACAGGAAATTGGGTGGGCGAATCGTAGCTGCGTCAATGTTTCGGACATGGACAAACATGTTGGATAAAGGAAGCGTCTCCGGTCTTCCTGCTCCATTTGACCTAGCAGACCATGACCGGATCTGGGATGCCAGCGCACTGAAACGTGTATTCCCCGGGGCAAGAAAGCTTGCCCAATCGCAAGACTCTAATTTCGAAAATCGTGGGCTCACGCGCGAGTGGGTGTACTCAAAGGTCTTCCCTGTGCGGCAGATTCGCAACAGAATCGCCCACCATGAATCCTTATCGCCGAATGGTGTTCCGATTACCGGTACGGATGTTCGGTTTAGCCCACGCGAATGCTACCAAGCATGCCTAGATCTTGCGGCAATGCTCGACCGAGACCTGAGATCCTTCTTGGAGGGCTCGCCGATATCCGGAGCATTGGACGATCTGGATGACTTCTTGGATTCACTTCAGTCATAGACCCCCAAAGGGGCGGAGTCGCGAGCGCCACAACCCCCGTTTACTGAACGGAGCTCAATGATGACTGCCCCCATTCTATAGATTGCCCGTGAGAAGGTCCTCGAAAACAGCGAAGGCCTCAACCAGGATGATGGGTGCGACCGAGTTCTGCATCGTCGCCGCCGTGAAGAGCCCGACCCAGAACCTCCTCGACCAGGTACGCGAGACCGCCCGCGCATCTGCCCGCTGTGCGGGCGCCGCATGGTGATGAAGATCAATCCGTTCGGGTGGGAGGCCGCATGCTCGCGCCACGGCCTGTTTTGCTCGGAGTGGCTGGAGCGTTAATCGTGGCTGGGCGAGCAAGAGCTTGCCCAGCCAGTTCGAATTTGGGGGGTAGTTACCAATAAGGTGACACCTTATGCTTTGCCTGAATGGTTCATGTGGTTTATCTGGGAGAAGGGCGAAATCTGTCGAAGAAATCGCGAAAAGAGGGGGGGAGGGCGGTCTCACCAGCCTAGGCAGGCCGGGGATTGGGGTGGTGCAAATGTCTCGTCAAGGAAATACTCAGGTTCCCTTTACCCGTTTAGAGCCGCTGTTTAGTGTCACTATTTGGGGAAATGGTGTTTTGGTGGAAAGATCCGCGGAAACTTAACAGATCACGCTAAACTCTTTGCCTATGGGAATTTACTACCGTAAGCGGAAAAAGTTGGCCCAGTCACTGTGAATTCACGCGGTGGCATGTGGGTGAAATTGCCCGGTGGATTGAACTTTCGCGGAAGCTGGAAATAAAAAGAACCAATGAGGTCCGAAGAATACCGGCAAATGGGCATCGAGGCCGATGCCGTTTTGCGCCTTGGCATGATGTTGATGGGCGCGGGAA
>JAXFXA010000095.1:0-10675 GCA_034091885.1 Corynebacterium sp. | reverse complement strand
AGCGCGTTCGCTCAATCGCTGCGCAATTTTTTCCGCTTGTTCCGCGGTAATCTCCGGCAAGGTGCTAGTCATGCCCGCAGCAGCGGCACCTGTGAAGGTTGCCCAGGTAGCAAAAACCATGCGCTCGGAATTATCGCGCGGTGGCACACCAACGCCGCCGCCTTCACCACTGCTTGCGGCATCGGTACTGTTAGCGCTATTAGTCTGCTCAGCAGGGGTTACTTCAGCGTCTGCCAAAGCAGTGTCCATCTCGGCTGATACTTCACCCGATTCCGCACCGTTGCTCTTGGCATTAACGGCATCGGTGACCATGGTGATGACATCGGCAAGCGAGGCGTCGCGCAATGCTTGAACTTGCAATGGCGGGATTTGGAAGTCATTTTCCACGCGGTTCTTGATGCGCATGCCCATCAAAGAATCTAGGCCTAGGTCAATAAGCGGCAATTCGCGCGGCAGATCTGAAACGTCATAGCCCATGGACTCGGACACGATGGTGGCCAAGCGCTCCTCCACGGTTTCGGTGGCAGGATCCCAACGCACGACCTCAATGGCTTCTAGCTCAGATGCCTCGAAGTTGGCGGCAGTGTCCACCTCATTGGCAGCCACATCAGTTGTATTCATGCCCAGCGCGATGGTGGAGGCAAATCCCTCAGCAATAAGCTGTGGTTCTGCTTCGAAAGCCCCGGTAGCAGAATCGGTGGTGTACACGCTGATGGACAACCCTGCTAGGCTGCGCTCCACCACAGTCGTGATGTCACCGGCTGCGGGAAGAACAGCGTATTCTTCATTGGCCACGACCTGTGCTGCTGGGTTGACGGCAGCAGCTGCGGCCTCCACGATTGCAAGTGCAGATGGTGCTTGGTCAGCATTTGTTGCAAAGGCCACCTTGCCGCCAGGCAGCGTAACACGCGCGCCTGGTAGGCCAGAGGCACCGGAGGATGGACGCGCCGAGGTCCAATACTGTTGCTTTTTAAACTCAGTATGCGGTGCGACAACGGTGCGGGCGGAATTGTCATCTTGGCCAAAGACTGCGGTGAAGTCCACATTGGTTCCCGCAACATAGAGCTTGGCCAAAAGTTCCAGCAACGACTCAGACGGATCCACCTTGCGCTTTAAGGAAACCAGAAGTTGTGCATCGGGCTTGCCCACAGAAAAAGCAGTATTCATCATGCCCATGAGCGCTACCGGATTAGGGGCAATTTCCACGAGCTGGGTGTGACCTGCCGCCAGAGCTTGTTCTGTTGCGTCTTGGAAGTAGACGGCTTGGCGGGTCATGCGCAAGAAGTATTCATCGGTGTGTACCACAGCGCCTGGCTGGTGTACCTGGGCACGGTCAACTGAGCTATACAGTGGCGTATGCAGTGGATAGGCCTTGATACCAGCAATTTCTGCTGCCAAGTCACCCATGAAAGGTTCCACGGCTGAGGTGTGGCCGGCACCCTTGACGTTAAGTGCGCGCGCGAACTTGCCCTCCGCGCTGAGCTTTTCCACGAGATCTAGTACTTGCTGGCGCGGTCCGCCAACCGTGGTCATGCCGGGACCTGCGTAAACAGCTGGTTCAATGTCGCCTTCGAGCGCAGCGACATCAGCAGCAGTCATCTCCACGACTGCCATAGCGCCTTGGGTTTCCTCAGTCAGAGAGGCTTCGCCCTCTCCCATGAGGCGCGCACGGTGGCAAGCGATCAACATGGCATCTTTTGCCATCAGACCACCTGCGGCATAAGCAGCGGCGATTTCACCCATGGACATGCCCATGACACCGGCTGGACGCACCCCGAAGGATGCCAATAAGTCAGTCAACGCAATTTGGATTGCGGTGATAGCTACCTGCGCTGTTTCGGTGTTATAGGTCTGCGAGTCATCTTCGATGAGTTCTAGCAGATCCCAGCCGGATTCAAAGTCAATTGTTTCATTGAGCTCTGCCAGCCGCGCAGCGAACAATGGAGAGACAGCCAGCAAATCTTTGGCCATCTTGCGATGTTGCGAACCAAAGCCGGAATAGACAAAGACAGGGCCGGTAGCTGCCGGAGAATCTGCCGCAGAGATACCAACAGAGACCTTGCCTTCAGCAACTTGTCCGAGGCGCTTGATGGCTTCTTCGCTTGTCGATGCCAATACCACCGCCCGTGACCGACCGTGATTGCGTCCAGCCAGCGATCGTGCCAAAGCCAACAACCCAGCATGATCCAGTGACTTATCGGCAATATATGCAGCTAGCTCAGCAGCTGCAGAACGGCGCCGTGATGGCAGAAGGCCAGAAATAGGCAGGGCAACCGTAGCAGGAACCGTCTGTGCGGCTTTACCTTCCGCCGCCTCCTCTTCCGTCAGTGGAATGGTGCGGGTATCTGTAGCTACCTGCGCAGGCTTGATTGTAGGTTGCGCAGTGTATTCGCTCAGGACAACGTGTGCGTTGGTTCCACCAAAGCCGAATCCAGAAACACCAGCTACCTTATGCCCAGAGTATTCGGGCCACTCGCGAGGGTCTTCGACGACTTCAAGGTGTTCTGCATCGAAATCAATGAAACGGTTAGGGTCTGAGAAGTTAATGGACGCAGGGATGACGCCATGCTGCATAGCGGAAATGACCTTGATAAGGCCTACGATTCCCGCTGCGGATTCGGAGTGTCCGATATTGGACTTCGCCGAACCCAACAACACTGGGTTCTTGTTGTCACGGCCTGCACCAACAACCTTGCCTAAAGCTGTGGCTTCAATCGGGTCACCCAAAATGGTGCCTGTTCCGTGTGCCTCAACATAGTCAACATCCGCCGGATTGACTCCGGCATCAGCATATGCGCGGCGCAGCACGTCTACCTGCGCATCTGGATTCGGCGCGGTCAGACCATTGGAGTGACCATCAGAATTGACAGCAGAGCCCTTGATGACTGCCAAAATGCGGTCACCATCTGCCTCAGCGTCCTGCAGGCGCTTGAGTACGACGAAGCCGGCGGCATCAGCACGCACAAAACCATCTGCATCATCAGAAAAGGCGTGAATGCCACCAGTCGGGGAAATAACACCGAGTTCACCAAACGAGGTAGTAATAAAAGGCGATGCTTGGATATTGACGCCACCTGCCAAGGCAACGTCAGCCTCACCAGACCGCAACCCGCTAATGGCTTGATGTACCGCAACCAGGGAGGAAGAACACGCGGAATCGATGTTCATCGAAGGCCCGCGCAAATCTAACGCGTAGGAAATGCGGTTAGGAATGACCGCACTTGAAGCGCCGGTCAAAGCATAAGGGTGAGCCTCTGCTGGGTCAGCGGCAATCAACATGCCGTAGTCATTGTTAGAAGAACCTACATAAACACCCGTGGCTGTACCGCGCAGCTGATTTGCTGGAATTGAGGCATCTTCCAATGCCAACCACGCTGTCTCCAACATGATGCGTTGCTGCGGATCCATGTTTGTTGCTTCTAACGGAGACAAACCAAAAAACTCAGCGTCAAAGCTGGAGATGTCATCGAAGTAGCCGCCTTGCAGGTTTTGCTCCCGCATCTTGGTGCTCAACACTGGGTCAGAGTTATATTCCGCCCAACGTCCGGCAGGAAGCTCACCGGTGCCAGCCTGGCTGGCTGCCAACATATCCCAAAACTCAGCCACGGAATTGGCGCCTGGGAAACGCCCTGCCATACCTACAACGGCGATATCGTGGGACTCGCCACCCAACACTCGGCGGGAAATGCTGCCGCTGGTGTCAGCGACAGAATCTGCAGGTCCATTAACCAAACGCTCCGCTAGCGCTGCGATGGTGGGAAACTCATACGCAATGGTTGCGTCGAGGTGTTGCCCCAACAAGTCTTCTAACTCACCAGACAGCACCACAGCGTCCCGTGAAGAAAGTCCAAAAGTCTCTAAAGGCTTGGTATCTTCAATTTCTGCTTCTGGCAGGCCTGTCGTAGTGGCCACCCAGTGGCGCAGCCACCCGCGGAGTTGTTCAACGGTCATAGTCAAGCAATGCCTCTATTGTAAGTAGTTAGTGCAGGTAAATTCGGTTGTGCGCAAGCTAGGCCAAGTAATTCTTCTTGGCTACACGGCGAGCAATCTTGCCTGACGATGTCCGGTCAATCTCACCGGGCTGCTTCCACAAAATCTCATCTGGAGTAATGCCGTGGTTCTTGGTCACCGCGGTGCGCACAGCTTCGGTTGCTTCGGCATCGCCAGCTTCCTCGGCATGATCCGCACGCTCAATAAGCAAAACCAATTTCTCTGTGTTTTCACCTTCAACGGAGAAAGCGGCAATAGAGTCTGGGCGAACGTGAGCCGAAGCTTCCATTACCGTGCCCTCAATATCTTGTGGGTAGTGGTTGCGGCCAGCAATCACAATCAAGTCCTTGATGCGGCCAGTGATGTAGACCTCACCATCGACAATGACACCGAGGTCACCAGTAGCCATCCAGAAATCATCATCAGGTGCGCCCTCTACGCGGGAATCCGTAGCTAGACGCTCACCCAACGTATTACGGAATGTAGCTGCCGTTTCTTCGGGGCGGCCCAAGTAACCCGCCGCCATGTTTGCGCCGTGAACCCAGATTTCACCCACTGTGGCATCGGCAAGCTCTGCCTTGGTCTCTGGATCGACGATGGTCAAGTACTGACCCGTCACGACCTGCCCGTTAGAAGCGAACGTAACTGTCTCCGCGGACTTTTCTGCTACCTGGGCCTGGCCTGCTGCCAAAGCCTCGCGGTCAAAGCTGGCAAAGACTGGACGGTTTTCACCCTGTGGAGTGGTAACCAGCAAGGAAGCCTCTGCCAAACCATAAGAAGGTCGCAATGCCTCCCGCTTGAGGCCAAAGTCCTTGAATGCCTCATAGAAGTTATTGACCGCAGACTCAGTTACTGGCTCGGATCCGATAATAATGCCGTCAATGTTGGAAAAATCTACGCCCGCACCTGGCTCTGGCTTGGCGTAACGGGTAGCCAACTCCAATGCAAAGTTAGGAACAACGGTATAAGTGCCCGCCAGCTTGTCATCAACATCCTTGCGCTTGAGCTGATCCACCCAACGCTGCGGACGCTGCACGAATGCCTGAGGAGTCATCAACTCAAATGGCAAGCCCATGATTGTGACAAAAAGCGCCAAGATGATGCCCATATCGTGGTGCAACGGCAGCCACGTAACCATGCGTAGTGGCATCTTCAGCTTTGCAGCCTTAAAGATCTGCAACACGTTGGTCAAGATAGAACGGTTAGTCAGCTCAACGCCCGCTGGAGTACGGGTAGAACCAGAGGTGTACTGCAAGAATGCAGTCTGATCAATAGGCATGGTGGTGGACAAAGCCAGCAATTGCTGACCTTCCAAGGTTGACTGAGGAGTCACATAGGACTCGGCCAAAGTATCTGGCAAGGAATCCACAGACAAAATACGTGGACGCTCACGCGAAGGTAGCTCAGAGAAATGCTCACGCACCGCACCAGCAGCTGCCGAGTTGGTTAGCACCAATTTAGGGCTGGAATCCGAGAACACCGCACGCAAGTGGTCAGCGTGGCCAGGCTCATTGGGATCATAAAGTGGAATGGGAACCATGCCCGCATACAGCGCACCGATAAATCCGAAAATGTACTCCGGCGAGTTACCCGCCAAAATCGCTACACGGTCACCTAATTTGCCCACTTGTTGCAAACGGGCAGCAACCGCCTTAATACGAGTATTAACCTCTTGGCGAGTATAAACAACCAGCTCACCCTCACGGGAAGAGGAATAATCCCAAAAACGCAAACACTTGCGGTCCCCGCCGCCGGTGTGCAGATCACCTTGATAGAGCAACTCAGCAAGACCCGCCAAAGATAGCTGAGGCGCCAAAGTAATTTCGCCTTTGTCGTTATAGAACTGCTGCATTGCTGCATTCAAGTCCATGGGGATTCCTCCAAAGCAATTAGTGTGCGTTTTTTAGTCTAAAGATTTTTAAGTATTAAACGTTAGCTGACCACGGGCGTGGGTAAAAATTTTGACATAAGAATCATCGCTTGCGCAGCGCGATGTGTTACGCCTGTGACTAAAACTGTCACGAGAACTGTACCGAAACTGTACAGGGCTGACTCGTAGGCACTGTTAACCGCGGGCACCTGACTCTATGATTCCGGCTGCCCAGTTCGTAATCCACTGGTTAGCGGTAGTCCCCGGAATGACATTGCCGTTTGAGGCATACATAGCGTGAATACCGTTGGCGTTTA
The DNA here is from genome assembly GCA_034091885.1 of Corynebacterium sp. Lineage (GTDB taxonomy): Bacteria > Actinomycetota > Actinomycetes > Mycobacteriales > Mycobacteriaceae > Corynebacterium. Next base: position 4,498 of record JAXFXA010000095.1, on the reverse strand, counting down.
TTAACTCCAACGCGCGGTCTACTCCATTATTAATGTTGAGTGGCGCATCGCACACGCTATCCGATGGTGCACAGATCTCATATGTCCGATCCGCCAAAGCCCCGAACCCATGCGGACGCGGGCCACGCATAGATGCACCGGGAACAACGAGCTGGATCAAGCCCGTCACTGGCTGCAGCGCTACTTCCGCACCAACGCCACCAAGTTCCACGCCAGGGTTGATACCCACACCATTTTGCCTGCGGCCATCGGCAACAACGGCTACTCCCGCCACCGATTCTGCAGGGATAACGCCGACGCCGCCACCGATATCGTCGGCAATATCACCGACGATGACAGCACCCTGAGAAAAACCGGACAAAATAAACTGGGTATGCGGGCACTCACCGTGTAGCCAGCGCAGTTCTTCTTCCAGTCGTGCGCGTCCCTCATTGCGGGAATCGTCGTAGCTCATCTCATCTTGAGATTGCACACTACGGAACTGTGCCGTGTAAGGCAGAGTCCAAATCCGAACCTGGTCTTCCCCGAAGCGCTCACGCAAAGGGCCGGTAATGGACAGCATGAAAGAATGCGGATTAGCCGTTGGGTTGAGCGGATCATCGCCAGCCGCGGACTCCCAGGTACCCGGCGCAGAAATGAACTCATAAGCGGGGCACCATGCCGGTTGTGCTGGCAGTGCATCCATGATTCCAGGATCACCAGAGTCAGTTCCAGGCAGCGACGGCAGCGCCGAGTTGTCATTGCGCAGCAGGTATTGCATAGCTCCTGCACCTAGAACAATGAACAAAATGGCTACAGCCACCACGATTAATGGTTTCTTCATAAAGTGAGTTTTACTCCTTTGCCCTGTGAATTCCCGCGAATTAACCCGCCAGCTGTGCTGGTAAGTTCCGCAGAATCTCTGCCGCCGCGCCCACGCTATTGGTTGGCGCGGCGCGACAGTGTCAGGGGGTTAGCAGATTGTGGAATGGGCTTGGGCATCGATAAGCGCGGTGACTTCTTCAACGCTTAGGTTCGTGCGACCTTGTTCCAGCAATTGGCCTGCTACTGCGCCCACGGTAACACCATCGTCCGGATTGCAGGCGGCTTGACCGGCGCCGATGAGTTGGTCCTCGATGCCATCGGCAGCAATTCCGCCTGCGCGCAACCGCGAGAGGAAGTCGGCATCATTACCGGAAACCTGCGGCATTGGAGCTTGCTCTACTTCTTGGGCGCTGCGGTCCTCCGGCTGCGGTTCAGCAGAGGTGGAGCTTGCTGGGCGCTGGGCGCTGCGGCGTACAGAGGAGCTGGCTGGCGCACTGGCGTCGCTGGTTGCCGCTACCCCACGCTCCAAAGGCGCGACGGTAGCGCTAGGGTCAACAGCATTATTGTCCACCGTTACAGACCCACATGCAGCCATGCTTAGCGATGCCCCCACCGCAACCACAGCACAAACAAGCTTCTTCATAAACGTAAGCTCCTTCCTTCCTGCTCTTTGAGCTAGGAAACAACGCCCAGAACTTGGCGGATGGTTCCATGCTGGAAGTCTTGTGTTAGACCACCAGCAGGAATCTTGTCCTGATCAGAGGTTGGGTAGCCGTAGCGGCCGTTTTCGAATCCGTTGTTGCCCCAGCGGTTAAAGATGTCACCATAAGGGATGAACCGTGCTCCGGTGGCAGCAGACCAGTAGATGTTGCCGTTGGCAAACTCCTGGAAGGCACCGCCTGCTAGTGGACGCTCTGGACCACGAGGTGCACCGGCTGCCGATGCCACCGCACCCATTTCCTTGTACCTTGCGCCAATGGCGCCGTGCACAATAAAGGTCTGACCAGCAGCGTCTTGAACCAAGACTCCGTTTTCAAATTCTTGGAACTGGCCACCACCGTCGACGTCAGTGACTGGGCCGGTTGGGTACTTGAGGTCGCCGTTTTCAAAACCATTGGCACCCCATGTCTCCATCATTTTCTTAGTGATGGCAAAGGCTCCGGTTTCTGGGGTCCAGTAAATGGAACCGTTTTCAAAGTGTACAAACCGTCCGCGTCCATCTGGGGCAGTGTTTTCTCCCGTGATAGGGAAGCCCAACCAGGAGTTAGGACCGCCGATTGCCGCGTAACGCGCATTGATTCGGCCAAAGAGTGCGCGTGCACCAGTTTCAGGCGACCAATAAGCAGTGCCGGTAGCGAAGTCTTGTGCTTTACCCTTGGCGATGTCGTACTCGTTGTTCACGCATTTTCCAATGAGGCCGGACTTCGTTTCCTCATTAATAGCGCCGACAACGGTGCAGTCAGCGCCGCGGTCAACTTCACCCAAGCCGAAGGTCTTAGCAATGGCCGGCCAAGCCTGCGACATTTCAAACTGCCAGTATTCCCAGCTGTGAACACCGGAAGGACGGAAGTGCACGTCAATGTCTAGGTTTGCTGCCTTAGCACGGTTAGCAAATGTATCCGAGGTCAAACGAGACAGAACCTCCAGACCCACACCTGCTGGGTTCGCAGCGCCGCGTGCGACAGATGCCGGTGTGCCGTAATCATCCTTACCAGAGCCGGAAGAGACATAGACCTTCATGTCCTTTAATGCTTCCAAGCCCAGCTTAGGGTCATGGTCAATCCAGTTCTGGCTACCGAAAGGACCCCACATATTTGTAGCGGTGTATCCACCAGCATCCTGCTGCGCAGCAGCAATGGCCTGCGGCATACCCGCAGTGGTGGTGTCTAGGTAACCAGAGAACGAACCAACGAAGCTAAACAGGTGCGGGTTACGCTCAGCAAGGTTGATAGCGGCAGTTCCACCCATGGAAATACCTACAACCGCGCGCTGTTTATTAGAACGGTATTCGCGGTCGAGGATAGGAACGAGTTCCTTAGTAAGGAAAGTCTCCCACATGTAGTGCTTGCCATTATCTGGCTTTTCCCAGTCAGAATAGAAAGAAGACTGACCGCCTACCGGCATGATGACATTGACGTTCTTATCGGCATAGAACTCCTCAATATTCGTCTCAATGGTCCAGCCCGATTCATCATCGCGGGCGCGCAGACCATCAAGTGCCCAGACCTCAGGGAAGGTGCGGGTTGGGTTGGAGTACCAGTCACGAGCCAAGAGGATCTGCACGGCCATTTCCTGATCAGGCATAGCGGCAGACTGAATGTAAACTTTGATGTGGCGTGGGCTGAAGTACTCTACGCGCTTGATGGCTACACCCTCTGGCAGACCTTCAACGTTGGGATATTCGGTGTTGATGGTGGAGCGCTGTTGCGGCGCACCCGGCGCAATGAAGTCCGTCAACGAGGATCCGCTCCCGCCAGGCAGTGACGATTGTGCGCCAGCCAAAGGAATCAGAGCCAGGCCTAAAGCCGCTGCGGTAGGGACAGCAAAAGCAGCCAGGCGACGCCGCTTAAAAACAGATGTAGAAGATGCAGTCGAGCGCATATAGGTGTCCTTGAAAGTCGATCTTTATTGTTCGGATAACACGTGCACAATCAGCCAGATATCCGCGTTAGTTCTCAGCCCTGCACAGCTATCTCAGGTATGGCAATGCCAAACACTGATTTGCACAGGACAAGTAGGTACAGCTACGCAGACATCTTTCGCGTTCCGAAGATTCCCCTTCTCCGGACATCCGCCGTCGGTGGGTTCACCACCGTGATGCTGACTCAAGTTTAAGTTGAACTTGATAGTTTTTGCCAGCGACACTCCCCTATGCCCAGTTTTCTGGCAGCAATTTCTAAACCTAGCTTTCGCACTTGCTTATCGATGCAAAAACCCCTCACCCGCTACGAGACGCTTTACGCACCTCCTAGCTCGGGCAAGGGGTTTTACAGTCAGGTAGAAAAACTACTCTTCTGACTTCCGGCGGCGGACTAACAAAACACCGAGGCCAATAAGCGCGGCCGCAGCTCCTGCAATCCCCAGCACAGAAGCACCTGTGTTAGCTAGACCGCGCGGACCAGCTTTTTGATCAGGTTGTTCCCGGCCAGGTTCTAGCTCGCCAGTGTAGGCTGTCATACCTGGTACAGGCGTCGGAACGGGTACTGGAATTGGGATAAGTCCAAATCCCGGGCCACGAGGATCTGGCTTTGGTGTCAACGTCACGGTTGCAGTAGCAGATTTATCTGATCCGCCCGACAGTGCCGCCTTATTGACAAACTGCTCGTCCTCACGGGTAGCTTTTTGCAAATCGTAGGCGTAGGTGAAGGTCTTACCCTCCAAAGCGTCCTTACCATGCAGTTGCTCAGCCAGTACCTGGGTGGTCTCACGACCATCAGGCAGGGTCAAGGTATCTTCAACCTTCACAATTGCATGTTCATCCGAACCCTCGGCGTACACCAACTCTGGTTCAGAATCCATTGCTGTCTGCGCATCTGGCTGACGACGTACGTCAGCTTGCTCAACAGCAATTGTGACTTCACGACCCTGCAGAGAAGTCTTCAACTCATCTGGGTTTGTCGCACCTGCCAATTCCGCTGCTGGAATGACACAGTCAGCGAAAACCTCACGGTTTGCGTCCTGCTCAACAGTCAGC
>JAXFXA010000094.1:0-35146 GCA_034091885.1 Corynebacterium sp. | reverse complement strand
TATTTTCCCATTCGAACTGACGAAGCTTGTCGAAAGCTTTTCTTCGTTCTTCGGCGCGCTTAGACCGTAGATGGAAGATGTCCTCGCGCTTAAATCGCGTGTGTGAACCTACTTTAAAAGAAGGCACTTTCTCGTCCTTTGCCCATTTCAGCAAAGTAGTCCTAGAAACACCAAGAATGTCAGCGGCAGTATTGCTTGTTAGCTCATCAGGTACTCGCCCGATGGTTACTTCTCCGCTGTGGGCAAGCGACTTAATCGCTTGCAGGAGAACCTTCTTGGCAGATTCTGGAAGCTGGACAGTTCTTCCATCTGCTTTATGCAAGGCCAAGGAATCGTTTGATTCAATATCAACTTCCCTATCAACTTGCCTTAACTGATGAACGTCTCGATCATCAATAGATACTCGACTAGTTGCTAACTTTGTCGCAGTCACAACAGGCACCTCCTCAGTTCGCTTAAGTTTGCTTGGCATTTGTTATATATATTAGAACACTTTCACTCATAAGTGAAGCCCCGGAGTGTCTTTCATATTGCGAACGCGCGAGATAGTAACCAAGCTATCCCACGAAAACAGCGATTACGGAGTGTTTATCCGCCTGGTGATGTTTTGTTTCCTGAGAAAGAGTTTTATAGTTCCGGTTCCGGTGAAGTGTGGTGTTCTGGTGGCTTTTGATTCTCTGTTGTAGCCGTATTTGGTGCAGAGTGGTGTGAGATACCGGCGGTGTCTGTGGACAATCCTAGGGTGTTGAGGATTTGTTGACCGTAATCGAATGTTGAGAGATCGTATCCGAATTCGTCAAGAGTTGTGTTTGCTTCGTCTTCCCACGTAGCTGGAGCACAGATTTCTTTGTACAGTGCGTGCCAAGGGGTGTGGTTGAGTTCGTCTCCTAGCATGGAGACGATGGCAGCGTAGTGCTGGGCGGTTCCTGCTGCGTCCCAATCGACGATGATGTCGTGACGTTGAGCCAGGTAGGACATGTAAGTTCGGGTTGTGCGTCCGTTGCCTTCTCTAAATGGGTGGATTTCGTTGAGTTCGCTATGTAGATAGGCCAGGAGTGAGACGGCGTCATCGAATTGTGCATCACCAAGGCTGTCAACGATGCCGTTGAGCTCATCGAGGCGCTGCGGGATTGTTTGCCAGTGGGCAAATACTGTGCGGCCGCCGTTGAGGAGGTTGTCTTTGGACATGTCAACGGTGCGGAATTGTCCGGCCCAGGCGTAGCAATCTTGGAAGATGGTGCGGTGGTAGGCCGATAGTTCTTCGGCCACGGTGTCACCGGTAAACCCGTAGTACGGTAAGTCTACGATGCGGGCGGTGGTCAGTCTTGATTCGATTTTCTCCCAGTGGGTGGGGTCTTTGATTCCTAGAAGGTTTTTAATCCCTTGGGTCTCGGGGTAGATCAGTTGTTCCCAGCGTTGCTGTGGTTCATCGTTCATCATGTGTTGTGTGCTCTTGTGTGATAGTTGCGATTACGTCGTCGACTGAGAGAGTTCCGTCCATAATTTTTTCGAGGGTGGGGGTGAACTCGTGGTCAATGGTGCCAGTTTCCATGGCGTTGGAGGCGATGGCGTTATTGAGTACAAAGCGCTGGCGTGGAGTCAGGGTCATGATGCGTCCTTTTCTGTAAGAGTCAGTATGGGTTTTACATTACTGGTGCGCCGGTTTGGAGCTCGTATGATTCGGCGAGCCAGATGTGTCCGACCTTGACGAGGTGTACGTCAATGGTGAATGGGTCGAGGGGTAAAGCTGCGTTAACGATCTGGCGTGCCCATACTGTTACGGTTCCGGTGTCTTCTCCAGTGAGGGTGATTTTTTGTGCGTCTACGGCCACGCTGACGGTGTCGCCTGATTGTTCCCATGATGCCCACAGTAGCGAGGGCTTATAGTCTTCTCGGTGTTCTGTCGCAGCTCGGTGGAGGTCGCCGGTGGTGAATTCGGCGGCGCGGTTCATTGCGTCTTGGGGTGAGGAATCGTCGCGGGGATTGAAACTGTACATCGTTGAGATAAACATTGTCGCGTTATGGCCGATGTCTTCTCCTGGTTTGGTTGGGTCACCGTGAATATGGTCGGTAGCATCCTCGTCCGGTGTTACAGCTGTCGTTGGTGCGGTGTAGGGCGTATCCGTGGGTTCTTTTGCGAGGGTGGTCCACGTTATGACTGTCACGATGACGATGAGGACGATTGTGGCGGCGATGTAGAGTGCTTTTTTCATTGGGGTTCCTTATGCGTATCGTGATGCGTTTTCGGTGATGATCTTCACATACGATGTTGTTTCGGCAAACGGCGGTACTCCTCCGTAGCTAAGTACGTTGCCTGGGCCTGCGTTATATGCCGCTAGCGTTAGTTCCGTTAGGTCACCTTTGACTGTTCCTGATGCGAGAGCTTGGCTCATTTGTTGGTTGAGTTGGCACATAAATCGGCCCTGAGCCATGGCAGCGTCTGCTGGGTCGTTGGGGTCACCGGATCCTGGCGGACCGACGACTTGGCCATCGCTGTCGACTTTGGCTCCTACGCTTGCCCATGTGCCGGGCATAAATTGGGCGTATCCCATTGCTCCTGCGCCTGAGACGAGGTTAGGCGTGAACTGCGATTCCTGACTCATTTGGGCGGCCAGGAGTGATGATGAGACCCCTTGGCACAGGCCACCGGCGCGGCGAAGCCACGGCTCTAGTTCTGGAGGAACAGTACCTGCTGCGAGGTCTGATGCGCCGCCTGGTCCGCTGGCGCAGCCAACGCCGAGGCCGTAGCTGCCGGATCCTGCGTTGATTGAGCTCATGGTGTAGCTTTCGTCTTCTGCGGGGAATCCTCCTCCTTTGGTGGTGATGTGAACGTGATTGAAGTGGTTTTCATTGAGGCTTCCTCGGTCGGGCATGAGGTTTGCTTCGCCTGTTGCGGGAATATAGGTCTGTTGCCAGATCATGTAATCGATGTTGAGCTCGGCGCGGTTAGCGTAGAGCCAATCTTTAATGCGGGTTCCTAATTCTTGTCCGGGTGTTGATTGGAAGTTGGGGATCATAATGTCAACCGCGCGCCCTGATGGGTGATCGGGATAGGCATCGGTGGGGCGCCATCCGCCCATGGTGGTGATTTCTGGGAAGGCGGCGTGGACTGCTCGCATGACGCGGATAGTATCGCGTTGAAGGTGGGCTTCACTTCCAATAGTTGCGGGTACGGGAGGTAGCTCCTGTCCTTGTTTTAGTGAGGTCTTCGGAGCGTCGACGCTTTGTGTTAGCGCGATGTCACCGCTTGCGTTAACGGCTTTAGCAAGCCACGGTTCTGGGTCTACGGCATTGCCGAGGCCACCGGGGTGAATCTCAAAGTGCAGGTGGGCTCCTCCTGGGCCGGGCGGATAGACCTCGCCGTTGTAGCCTTCGCGCGAGATTTGTTGTCCTGCTCGAACGATTTGTCCGGGCCGAACGAGAAGATCTTCTGCAAACAAGTGACCGTAAACGGTGACGAATTTTCCTTGTTCGCTTTCATGCTCAAGCACGATCCAGTTTCCAAATCCCGATGCTGGGCCTGAGTGTAAGACGACTCCGTCAGCAAATGCGTACAGTGGCGCGCCTGCACCAGTGGCAATGTCGATGCCTTTGTGCATCGTTCCACCGCGCGGTCCAAATGGTGATGTGATTTGGCCAGGGGGCATTGCTTCTGGCAAAGCATATGACCCTGATGGGACAGACGTATCTCCCACAGCACCTCCGGGGGAGCAGCGGTTTTCTTCGTCTGCTATCACGGAAAGAAATATCACGCCGAGTAAGGCTGCGATGACGATATAGGTTAGTGATTTCACCATAGGGAGTAAGTCTTTTAAAAGAGTCGGTATTGATTGTCGTTGGAGGGTTGAGCAATGGCATTGCGGAAACGCTGTTCGTCCCATCCTCTGCTTAGCGCGCGGCGAATTCTTCGGGAGCGCTCAACGCGGGAGTACGCTGCAGCTGCACCGGGTTTGTTTCCAACTAAGCGGCCAGTGCTTACAGCCCACTGCATATTGGATTGTTGGGTAGAAGCATGAAGATGGTGGGGGTCAACGCGCACACACAACGGCTCATTACAGTGGTGCTCCCCCACAACCCCCGTGCTAAGACAAACCCCTGACACAAGCAGCGCGAAACGGTGAGCTGACATAGTGCGTTGAACGCCGCGGCGTTGGAACGTAAACCGACCATAACCGTCGGGACTAGAAATCGTCCCGGTGTAGAACCAACAGCCGGGCGATATAACAACTTTTGCCCAAAAGCGGGCAATGTCATCCTCTGTAGGTTCAAGGCATGGATCGTAAGAAACCTTACGGGCTTCACCTCTTTTACTCGTAGGGAGTACAGGGAGACAAAGTGGCAAGGGTTCGTCGATGAAATTGTTCAACACCGTGGTCTGTTCTAGTAGTCGTCGTTGCTGGTATACGCGGTGTCGTCGGTGGTGTTATCTGTCTCATCGGGCGCATCCTGGTGTGGTTGCTTGCGGGTAGCAAATTCTAAGCCGTCGATATGGTCTGGTGCGCTGTCGATAAGTTCCTTAATACGTGCCGAGCTCAATCCGCTTAGTTCTGTTAATTCAGTACGCGTGATGCCTAACTCGCTTAGAGCTACAAGCGCGTATCCGATAACAGGATTCAGAGCTTCTTGTCGTTCGATGGCAGACAAAAGGTAGCCGAGGACTTCTTCGCGTTGAGAAAACAACTCTCTAGCTTTTGCTCTAGCTGTTGCGGTCCGTGAAATTTTCATGACCGGAAGTAAAGCAAGAATTGGTTTTCTCCACAGAGATTCTCGGGGGTGATGGGGGGAATATATTCCATCTCGTTAGAGCATCTGCGGGGCATCACTGTGTCAGCGGGTTAAGACCGAAGGCTCACGCCCTCACTTTGTTCGGTTGCGTTCCGTGGTGCCCCGCTCCCCAGCGGAGCACCACGGCTACAGACCTGTCAAAAATCACGGGTGGCACTCACGGTTACGGTGGCAGGCTCAAGGCCGAAAAGCCGGCCTTGAGGACATACACTCTATGCACTCATAGTGAAGTGGAGTATTCTAGTATTCATTATGATGAGTTTGCGTGCTGTCAATGCCGGCAGAGGATACGAATATCTTCTGCGTTCTGTGGCAACGAATGATGCGCGCGATTCTGCTTCTCCGAGTCTGTCTGCCTACTATTTGGCCAAAGGAACGCCTCCAGGACGGTGGCTTGGCCGGGGTCTTTCTGGGCTTAACTCTGAGGTTATTTCGAGCGGTGAAGAGATCACCGAGCTGCAGATGGCTGCGCTCTATGGCGAGGGCATTCATCCCGATACTGATGCGTTGATGGCGCGCGGAGTACCGTTGAAAGATTGTTTTATTGGTCGTGGATTTCCGAATTTTACGGCCAATGATCCGGTCTTGATAGCTCTTCGGGATGCAGAGCTTTCTTTTAGAAATGACCACCAGCGGTTGCCCAGTGAAGATGAGCGTTACGCACTAGTACAAGAGGTTGCAGCTCCACTTTTTGAAGAGCATTTTGGCACTGCCGCAGCCAGTGGCCAAGAGCTTGTAGCGTGGGTGAATAAGCGTAAAGATCGCGTTCGGCAAGCTGTTGCCGGTTACGATTTCACGTTTTCACCAGTTAAAAGCATCTCTGCGGTGTGGGCATTAGCAGATGAAGAAACAGCGGCGAAAATCATGCAGTGTCACCACCGTGCTGTTGCCCAGGCACTGGAGTGGGCGGAAGAGGAATTCATCCGCACTCGCTCGGGCGCGGGAGGTAAACGCCAGGTGAAAACGCGTGGGATAATCGCGGCGGAGTTTACTCATTTTGATACTCGTGCAGGTGATCCAGATCTTCATTCGCACGTATTGATTGCGAACAAAGTTCAAGACTCCACCGGTAAGTGGAAAGCTCTCGATGGACGCACTATCTTTCGGTTTCACCAGGCTATGAGTTGGCGTTACGATGCGCTAGTTCGTGATGAAATTACGCGTACTCTCGGGCTTGATTTTACTGCCCATTCGCGTGGTGAGAACAAGCAGCCGGTGTGGGAGATTGCTGGGGTCGATGACCAAGTCTTGGCATTGTTTTCTAAGCGTCGCGCGGGCGCACGCCCTGTTTTTGATGCGAAGGTTTCTGCCTACATCGAGCGCACTGGAGCCCGGCCTGGGCGTAGTGTTATGCGTGAATTGTGGCAGCAGGCCATCTTAGAAACTCGCGACGCTAAAAAGCCTGCAGAGGCACTAGCTGACTTGAGAAAAGACTGGGAAAGCGAGCTTGTTGATGCCACTGGCGGTCGCGAAGTTGTCGACAAAATTAGGCAGCTGGGACAGACTCACAGGCAGGCGCGGCCTTGTTTTAATGCTGAGCAGCATAGTGCGGTTATTGCCCAGGAAACGATTGAGATTGTGACCAAGCGGCGGTCAACGTTTCGGCGGTCCCATGTTCATACTGCGCTAAGTAGCGTACTGGCTGGGTATCATTTTCCCTCGGCTGCAGCGTTTGCTTCCGCTCATTCTGTGTTGGTTGACAATGTGATTTCTTCCTACGGTTTAAGTCTTAATTCCACTGAGCAATTATCGCTTCCAAGCTCTCTTGTCGGCGATGATGGGCACGGGGTAGACCGTAAGGTAGATGATGAGATTTTTACGACTGCAGAGCTATTGGCAGCAGAGGAAAAGGTACTTCACGCGGCTGATGAACCAAGTGCTGAGGTCGTCTCCACGGAGCTTTTTGCACAGGAGATATGCACTCATCTAGAAGAAAAAGGGTGGTCGCTCAATGCCGGTCAGCGTGCCCTCGCGCAGCACCTTCTTATGAGCGGAACACTCGTTGCTACTGGTGTAGGTCCTGCAGGTACTGGTAAGACGGCAGCAATGGCAGTGGTGGCACAAACATGGCTCAAAAGCGGCCGCAACGTCATAGGCTTAGCACCATCGGCAGCTGCTGCTGAGGTGTTATCAGGTGATATTTGCGCTCCGGCGCACACGATTGATTCGTTGACGTTTACTTGGCGCGGAAAACATCCTCATAAGCCTGGCAGCGATGCCTCAGCGCTACCGATACAGATTCATCGAGGCGACATGTTGCTCGTCGATGAGGCCGGTATGGCCTCGACAGATAACATGGCTGCTTTGGTAGAAATTGCACGTGATACGGGTGCCATAGTGCGTTTTGTCGGCGATCACAAGCAGCTTTCTGCGGTGGAAAACGGGGGACTTTTCGGAGCATTAGCGACCTTGAAACCAAGCGCACAGCTAACGGATGTGATGCGTTTTGGTGACGATACTGACCAAGCTGTGGCTTCTATGAAACTGCGTGATGGTGACGCATCCGGCCTTGATTTTTACTCCGACCGTGGGTGGATTCACGGTGGACAGCGTCAGCTTATGCTTACCCAAGCAGCCGAAGATTATCTCGCTGATTGCCGTGCTGAGCGCCGCTCATTAGTGCTAGCGAGTACCAATGACGATGTCGCTTTCATCAATGATTATGTGCGAAATGTGCGCATCGCCCAAGGTGTGGTCGACCCTACAGAATCCGTTCTGGGTGCGGGAGGCGTGACTATTGGGCTCGGTGATAGCATTATCGCTCGCCGCAACAGGCGCTTTATTACCGAGCGCGACGGTGTAGATGGCAAAGTCGTCAACGGTGATATTTTCACTGTTGTCGGAATTACTGACCGTGGAGACGTTGAGGTGTTGCGCAGCAGCGGACAACGCCAATATCTCCCGGCTGCATATGTCCGAGACAATGTTCAGTTGGGCTATGCTGCGACGGTTCACCGCGCCCAGGGCGCAACGGTTGATGTCACGCGGGCGGTCATTGATTCGCACACAGACCGAGCAGGATTATATGTTGCGTTGTCGCGCGGGCGCGTTGCTAACCATGCTTATGTTGTCGATGATATCGACTTCGATTTCGAGGCCGAAGATGGTCACTACCATTACCAAGGCGAAGCCCCCTCCCCTACCCCTCGACAGGTTTTAGACAAGGTGGTATCGCGTGATACGCGAGAGAAATCCGCGATGGAAACCTTGCACGAACAGGCAGCTATGGCTACAGGTGCTGAGCGTATCGCGGAGCTGTGGGCTATAGGAAAAGATTTAGTTATTGAGCAGATTATTGAGCGCGAGCTGCCCGACTGGCTTGCCTCATTGCCAGAGGATTTGGCACGTAATCTCCGAGAAAGCGGAAGCGGTAGTGATCCTATCCGTAGTGCGTGGCGCACGTTGTTAGCAGTTGGCCAAGACCCAGCTGAGTTGATGGAATCCGCATTCACGAACATTGACGATGCCGACGATGTCGGACGCTTGGTAGCGTATCGGTTACGGCAGAATCTTAGCGATAAATTTGTTGAATTCAGTGATACTCTTCCGCCCGACCGCTGCTACATCGATGACGATATGTGGCAGTGGATGACTGCTCATTGTGCTGGGGGTGTAGTGGAGGCTCGGTGCCGTCCGGAGCTGGAGCCTGGCCAGATTTATCTAGGTAAAGACTTCTCCGGTATGGACTTATCTAGCATGGATCTGACATCCATGGAGTTTCGTGACTGTGACTTTACTGGTGCAGACTTTTCCTCTGCCCGGCTTGATGATGCAGAGTTCAAAAATTGTCGTATGAGCGATGCTTCGTTTACTTCTGCTGCATTATCAAGGACGTATTTCACCCGGTGCGAATTGGATCGGGCAGATTTTTCCGGAGCAGTCTTTGGGTCAGGCTCTCGTGTTCGACATCGCACTGTGTTTACCCGCTGTCAGGCTGCGCTGATGGTGTTACGTGACGCAACTATTCACGCACTAGAGTTCATCACTTCAACGGTACCGGGAATGGATCTGTCACACGCGACCATTTCATGGATGAGGCTAGATCGCACGGTTGCAGACGAGATGGTGGTCACTGATACCACCATCGGTCAAGAAAACATTCAGACAACGACCAAGAATGTGTTTGCTGATAGTGAAGGAAGTGCGCAATCTACATCGTCACAGCCTTCTGCGCACTCGTGGCTAGTAGATCGTCCAGATTATGGGCTGGATTTTTAAAGAGTAATTGTATCTGTATTTGTCTGGTCTATCTCTGGTGTAGGAGCAGGTTCTGGCTCAGGTAGGGTTAATTGCTGCTGCTGAACTATCGCAGCTGCAACATCATCGATAAGGACGGCGTTTACTGCTAACAGTGCTTCTCTCAAAGACTCCTGGGCCGGATCACCTGTCGAATCGGCGATGATGGTATGTGGAGATAGTCCGTCGGTTTTTCTGTCAGATGCGAGGAACGTTCCGGGCGCGAAGACTTTGTTAAATGCCTTCGAAACAATGTCTGTAAGGCTACTAGGTGCAATGGAATTGTTACTGGGGCTATTCGGTGTGCTGAAGGCATCGTTGTGTAGCGCTACAGCAACCGATTTAAACCCGCGTTCAGCAAATTCGTTGGCGAGGACACTTCTGCGCTCTTTCGAAGCTTGCTGATAGTAGTACGTAGCAACCGTTTCGTGAACTAGCCGACGCATAGTCATCGCTGCCAACGATGACTGGCCTGGTGTCCAAAGTCTACGGCGCGGGCGTTTTATCACTGCGCTATCTATGATGAGTGCATCGATTAAGCCTACCAATTGCTCGTCAATAGTCTGGTGAGATGATTGAGCCATCACTGCTCCTCGTGGGTGGTAGAGATCGGATCCGACGGTAGGGGTATCGATTTTTCGTCATACCGTGCAGCATCGAATGGGCCGCCTTCTTTCATCAGAACCGACATGTGGTAGTCGGCGTGAACCCGCAGGAAAGTCTCAAGGTAGGTTGCTGGCTCGTCTTTTTTGAGTTGTTCGAAGCGGTACCACAGAGCTGACAAGCGAGCGACAGCTTCGGGATGTGCCCACCATTTCCCGGTCCAGCGCACAGCGCTGCGCCGCGATTCTGGGTAGGGATACATGTGGACGAGAAATTCGTCAACGAATTCATAGACGGTGGCGAAGTGTGTTTCTGGCTTTTCGAGAAGTTTTCGTGCGCATTCGGATGCTTGTTCACGACCTCTCGATTCAAACGCTGGTTTGATCTGGTCATTGTTTTCTAGCTCGTCTAGAACTTCTGATACGCCTTTATGGAGGTTTTTGCCGAAATTTTCAAGAAGTTCTTGTTGAACAATGTGTTCTATGTGTTTTTTCATGGCTTGTCTTTTTCTAGGCGTAGAAGTTGTCGGATGTGGCGTGGCCACGGACGCAGCCAGTAGTAAGGAAGCTCGATAAGTACTGGGCGGCGGGACGTTGCAAAAACAACCGCGCGGTGGCTTTCTAAGGCTGCAAGTTCGGCGATGGTGAGGATTTTCTTCTCGTGTAGCTGGTAGCTCGTGGAACGGCCATCGCGTGATCGGGATGCAGACCGCGACAGCTCCTGGGCTTCTCCGATGAGGGCTTCGAGTTTGGTTAGCATTTTTTCATCGCGTACCCCACCACCGTAGATAAGTACGGTCGCTGCAGACCACAGGCTTTCCATTCCATGTTCTCCCCACACCCCCACTCCTTGAGCATAGGATTGCAAAATCGTCATCAATATGATGGATCGTGAGCCGTAGTGACTATACAGACGCGGCAGTTCGGGCCAGCGGACAACGTTGGCAGCTTCGTCTAACGGAGCAACAAGCGGCACAGGAAGCCGTCCGCCACACTCTTCACCGTAGCGTTCAGCTGCTTCCATAACCGCTGCAACGAGTGCCGTAGTAAGAGCAGCCGCATTGTCTGCTCCTTCTTTCGACAAGACGTAGAGAGTGTCTGCTTTACCGCGTACAAAGTCGGCGGCGTTGAATTTGACGGCGTACCCGTCTCCTGTGACCCACCTGACGGCTTCTCGGCGCCCTAGCGGGGCTGCCATTTGAGCTGCTTGGGAGAAAATTCCTGAGCGAGTTCGTTCCGTAATGTTGTAGGTGGCATTTAGTGCATCGGCGAGCTGCTGCCACTCGGGATACCGGCGCAAAATGCCGATGGGGGCTCGATCTTGGTCATTATTGACCCAGCCAAAAACATCCGAGATTGGCCGGTTATCGACTGCAGCCGCGAGGAAAAGCCGTGCTAGGAGATCTTTTGCCGCGCTAGAAAAGTAAGAGTCACCCGTAGGTGCTCCTTCGGCGCGGGAGGCTGCGTAGAAAATGTCAGCAAGTTTATAGGCTTGTGCATCGGCAAGGCGCATCGTATGGCGAATAGCATCGAGAGGATCAAAATACCACACACGTTGTTGAAATCCTGCGGCAATGTTTTGGGGATCGAAGACCCATACTTGTCCGCGTGCTTGAGTGATGCCGATGGTGTCATCGACAATGTCTCGTTTATTGGAGGTGGTGACGACATTCCCAGGAGCGTCCACAATCGCGGGAATGACTTGCGAGGTTGTTTTTCCCCGTCGTGGGCCGAAGATAATGAGATATAAGTCTTCCCACGTTGACCAATATTCGGTTTTGCGCTTTGAACCTGGTTTCCACCCAAACATCAATCCTGGGTGAGTGGTAGCAAGCGTGGAGGGAAGCCACGCTGCGGCTTTACGGGCCGCGTGACTTTTCGACAGAGTTGCTCGCTCTGTGCTACTGGCAAGTAGGTGAGAGATCGAGTCGATACCTGCAGCATCTTTTTTAGGCGCGGCCAACAATGCCCATGCCGTAACCAGTATCACTACGATAACGGCCATGAGCACCGATATTCCAGTAGCAGTTACTGTCCACTGGATGTGGCCTTGATACAAGCCGATAAAAAGCTCGAAAGGGTTTATGGGAACCGAGTGCTGTGGCTGTCCGGTCAGCTTCTGTGAAAGAGTCAATGCTGCCCACGCCCCAAGCCCCAGCGCGGCAAACGCCCCCATCAGCGCAAGCAGGATCATCATCCCTGGATCAGTTCTAGGAACCGATTGGGATCTGCGCACCCCGTATTTACGCCTCATCAGTAGCCTTTACGACTAATTCTGCCAGGTTTGTTTCTTTCCAGTTGCGGTAGCCAGGAACCTCCGCCATATCGACTGCGCGACTGTCATTATCATCGACTGTGACTGTGACTTTTACTCCAAGACGAACTCCCTGTGCAGCTAGTGCAGTGGTATCTAGGTGAGGGCAGGTCGTTATGAGGCGTAGTTCTCCGACATCGTGGCCAGCTTGGTGGAATGCTTGGGATGCAATCCACACCGCTTTGTCTGCAGCAGACTGCTCGGCGCTAATCAAGTCTCCAGGCTTCCAGACGCGGTCATCATCAAATAGTTTTCCGTACCAGCGCGCTTCATTATCGCTATCAACGATCGCAAAACTCCCGTCGCCATCATCGTCGCAGGCTGCTGCCCATAAAGTCACGAAGGGCGCATCAGTAAGGTCATCGAGTGCTTGAGCACGTTCGGCATCATGTTGTTGGAAAGCCTTTTCACGTAAACTGTCGTAGTTCACACCGATTTTCTTGAGCAGATGTTTGAATTTTGAGAAATCCCCTTTATTCATCAAGCCATGTGTTTCTGCAAATTCTTTAAGGGGCAGATGGCTTTGTGCTGCTTTGAGCGCTGTTTTGTGTTCAGTAATAAGGGTGTCGATGTCATCCCAGCGGTTGGTGGCCATAATAGATAAAGCTCCTTGAGGCTTCTAGGTGGTGGTGTAGTAGGAAAGTTTGGCGCGCAGTTGTGCGTTTTCTTCCCGCAGGCGCCGGTTTTCTTGCTCAAGCTGGGCAGCCACAGAAGCACGGGTGCGTGGCCAGATTCCTTCCGCTCGCGCCCATTCAATGAGTGTGGTTTTCCCTATCCCGTAGAGTGTGGCGATGCTCATCGCGGCGTTGGATGCAGAAGAATAGCTGGTCCACGTCTGTGCGAATTGATCTAGCGCTGCGGTTTTAATGTCTTCAGGTACAACGCTTCGGTCTATTGCCGTCATCACTTCCTGCCTTAAATACCGAACCACGCAAAGTACAACGCTGTCCCGCCTATCCCGAGCAGAGCTATGACGGCGGCAATGATTCCACCGATCGAGCCTCCGCTTGATTCGCCGCCGGATGGTGCTTCTTGTGGCGCTGGCTGCGGTGCAGGTTGAGCAGTGGTTTCGGTTTTGTCTGGCTCAGTTACCGGAGCGGGTGGAGTAACAGCGTCTACCCCGTCGTAGCTACGTTCAGGGGCAGGTTGGCCGGTATCTGCCTCTCGTTTTTTATCCTCGAGCAACGTCCGAGCGGTGGGATAAAACTCTGCCAGGTTGCCTAGCTGTGTGTTCATAGCATCGGAATAAGGTTCGTCGACCCAACGACGAAGAACATCTTTACGAGCATCAGAAAGCAGTTTTCGGGCTTCGGCATTGTCGAAGTCATTTGACATCGGCCCGATAACGGTTTCCATAAGTGGTGACCATGATTTGCCTGCCCACTCGGAAAGAAGCGTCCGTCGCTTGGCTTTGAGCATGGTCTCCGCTTCAGAATCATATTTCAGCATCGGAGCCAAAACATTTTCCACCGTTGGCGACCACACGCTGTTTTCAACGCGGGTGCGATTGACTTTTCGCGCCAGGTCAAGAACAAATTTCGCAGTGTTGTCGCGGTCAGCGAGATAGCCAAGACTTACTTCTAGCTTTTCCGACCACGGCTGCTGTCTCCAGGCATCGATGTGGGTATCCCGCCGAGACTGGCGCAGTTGAATCGCGGGGATGAATTTATAGTCAGTACCAAGTGTGGTCAGTGCGGCATCCATTGCTGGTGACCAAGCAGAGTCTGTGCGAACACTGTCGACAAGCCGAGTCATTTGTGTTTCGCAGGCCAGGCGTTCTTTCGTTTGCATGTCATAAAGTGGTGGGTTGAGTATTTTTTGCTGTTCGTCAGGAACGATGCAACGATTCCGTGATTTTTGGGCACCCAGGGCTACATAGTTTTTGCCGTAGGTGCGCTCGAAATCGTCCATCATGATCGTGTATTCGCCAGGTGTCAGTGCCGTGGCCACCGGCACTCCCGCCGCAGTTATCGCCGCCGCACAGATACCAGCAGTAAACAGTCGGACAAAACGTGGTTTATACATTGAGGGTCTCCTTTGTAGCGTGAAAATCATCAAATCGAGTGTTCGTATCGTGGATACGCGTAGCTATTTCTGTAGGGAAGAGCATGGTTTGAATCGGGATTCCAGGTGACCCATCCTTAGAGGCTTTAATCATGAATCGGCCGCGCCCGGGTGCAACGCCGCTATCGTTTTGCGCCCGTGTTCGCTTAGGCGTTGCACCGCGAGACCATGACGTAATCATCTCGGCTTCTGCCTCGGTAAACGGCAGCTGGTTAGAAAGCAACTCCAGCTCTGAGTGCGGCAGACCGCCGCAAATAACCAGGCCTGCGCGCTCCACAAATCCCATCGCAGTACGCCGATCTTCCTCGGTCGGCACTGCCTGTAAGTCTTTAAATGTGTGGGTGATCATATACAGCGCCGTACCCGTTGAACGGTTCAGGCGTGTTAGTGCATCGACCTGCCCGACCAGCCCTGGTGCAGCAGCAAGTGTTTGCCATAGCTCATCCAAACAGACAGCGAAATAGCGCTGGCGATCTAGCCCAGCATCGGCAAGCACATGCGAGGCCTCGATCGAACCAAAAGCGTTTGACCAGCAGGCAATCATAACCGCCGCTTTCACAGCCCTATCTCCCCTATCAATGGCAGACACATCGATACATACTGCAGGCGACGAAACGTCAATAGGTTGTGATGTTTGCCCGCCAAAAATTTGGCCAGTTGCGCCATCAAGCAGTGAGTGCAACGACAACAAGAGCGGATCGACGCGCTGCTTCCATTCCTCATCGGTGGCTGCACGGGCCTTGTCCCGTAAGTTCTCACTGCCATGTTCAATCTGAGCAATCAAATCGGACAGAATGGGAGGATTAAGCCAATCCACCGTCACCGACTCATACAGTTCACGAAGTGCCACTGCGATGATCATGGATTCAAAATCGGCGACGCCATGGCCAGTCCCAGGATTATGTGCACGGGCCAGACCGACCAGCGCAGCAACGAGGGTGACTTGACGACCATGCACTTGTTCTTTTGAACGTCGGATCAAATCTTCTTTTCCTATGGCCGCAAGATGCTCGGCGTTAGCCTCTAGTAAAGGAATTACCCGGCCTAATGCTCCGACATCGAGAGGATTTAGTGATCCAACACCGTGCCCTAGCGTAATGACTTGGCCACCCATAGCTTGCGTCATACCGACATACTCAGCTTTGATATCGCCAGCGACAATCGAGATGTGACCTTGGGCGATGTGCCCAATGAGAAGCTTGCGGATTAATGTGGATTTTCCCAACCCTGGCAGCCCCAGTACGAAGGCCGAAGGGTTGGCAATAATATTTTCGATAAACCAAGCAAATCCGTCACAGGCCACATCAGCACCTGTCGTAACGTGCCGGCCGATAGGAGTGCCGATCACAGGGGCCGGTGCTCCAACTGAATTGGGATTAAACCCACACCCAAGATTAGACGTCGTTTGAAACTCCACTGCACCTGAAATAACGCGGGCAGTGCCATGAGTGCGGCCGCGCACGCCAAAACGAGAGATTCGCCGCGGCGTAGCCTCGCCTACTACGGTATCGGCAGAATCTTCCCCGTGGCCAGCTTCCATTGCAAGATGGGGGTTAGCTTTGAGATAGCGGCGGTAGTGATATCCAGTAAGCGTCCACGCCGGAGGCATCTGCAGATCACCAGCTGTTATCTGCGAATGTAGATCGAGGAATTCATCGACGCGCATTACGCTCGTCCTTTCTGTGTGAAGGGTATATCCCACGGTGCAACGCCTGCTGCGCAGCCCAATGCGGCCATCGTGGTGTGACGACCAAGCTGCCGGCGTAAACGCAGGCGTACTTGTGGAGTGGAGGTATCAATGATGTACCCCGCGCAGGCGTTCACGGCTTCGACGGAGTCTGCATACACCACGACGCACGCCCCATAGCGGCCAGGCGCCCTAGCTACCCCTGGCCGGTAGACGATGTGCACAGCAGTCGGAGTATCAAGCTCATCCACGCGCTCGACAACCGCGTCAACAGCACAAACATCGTCAACCATGATGGAAAACGCCGCGATCTTCGCACGGCCTATCGTTGCATGGTCGGTATCGTCCTGCCATGAAAGAACGGGGGGGAAAGCTATCCCCCCACCCAGGAACCACCTGCTGGGCATAGGCGATAACGGCCTGGCTATCGCACACGGCGCTCTCGATTCCATGGTCGGCCATGACATCAACGATCGTTGGGATAGCCAGCTCTGCAGTAGCCATCACGTCAGAAATATCAGTCTTTTTCGTCTGTGCAGGATCCCACATCGTTATCGCACATCTGTCACCGAACAAAGGAGAGATCGTAATCTGGCAGAAATACACGCTATCGACACGTCCAATGTCTGCGAGCAGTAAATGAGCAGCATCCACATCGATAGCAGCACCCAATTGGAAAGAAAAGGTCACCGTAGTAGAGACAGTATCTACGACAAAGCCGACTTTTTCTCCTGTGACTGCACGCCCTTGGCGAAGCTGCTTAGAAGCCACGGCTGGTAGCAGTGTCGCGGTCTCGGTTTTATGTTTTCCCACTGGCTAATCCTCCAATCCAACCTGAGTTAGCTGTATTCCACGCATAAGCGAGGTACGCACCCACGGCACTTGACCAACCCCTAACGCAGTAGCAAAGGCAACATCTTGCTGGCGATAGGCAGGGCGCAGCGTCAGCGATGAGGTAGCCGCCAGCTGGGCAATATCTTGGCTAGCTGAAGCTAGCTTGGCAGGATTATCAACAGTGGTGGTCACATACAGCGAGTACCTACCAAGTTGCGCTCCGCGTGCCTGCGCACGGCGAGAGGCCTGCGTCATCTCTAGACGGACTTCCGCACGTGCAGATACCGCTCCACGGCCAGAATTAGCAGCAACGAGCGCATCCTGGTGCTCAGCTTCGACCAACCGCGCACCAGCTCCTGCTTCATACGGGCGATAGACAAGCGTCACCCGCTTGCGAGTCAGTCTCGGATGCGGAGCAAGTAACCGGGTTAGCAGCCGATCCTCAAACGACGATCGAGGAGCCTGCGTCATCTCCCACGTCCGCGACCACACCCCATCATGCATGTACGAACCTCGCTGAGCTTCTGCGCACTGCGGTCCACAATTGGTCCAGGCTAGGCCGTGCTTTTGTGACCGGACGGCGATTTGCTCAAAATCTGCCTCTGCAGCGGGATTAAAGGCGGCATGAACGCGCGAGACCAAAAGCTCTTCGTCCATAGGCCGCGCCAAAATACCAGCCCACGCCAGTGGCTCAGTAAACGACGACAACCGTGTCATAATGGCCTCGACGAATCGATCCCCTCGCAAATGCTCACGGGGAACTTTTATTGTGATCGCGATATGTGCGGAAACCTCCGGCAGCCCTGCTGAAAGCTGATCTGCAGCCTCCCCAAGAATCCGCCGAGCTAATTCCGGCGCATCAGGAACTACCAATCGTGAGACTTCCTCACGCACGAGCTCACCGGAAGATGGCCGCGTCGAGACAGTCATAGACGCCGAGCGAATATCTCCCGGCAATGAAAGGCTCGCGAGCCACTGCCCCCACCCAGCCGTAAGAGCATTACGCTCATCTTGAGTCACCGCCGTCTGTCCAGACAGCTGCGCATCAAAAACCACGGTGACATCAGAGAAATTCTCATCCACAATCAAAGCCACAGGCTGTCCCTGCACATCCGTGGCTTCAACCAGACGCGTCGCCGCCAAAATACCAGGCAAGCGGTACAGGCCACCCGGCACCGTCGAAAAAGGCCCCGAATAATAAGTATTTTCTCCTGCAGAATTACGAGCAAGATCCTGAATCACCATCTGCGCCATTTCAGCTACATTCCGGCCGCCGCGCTTAATCATGGTAATCACAGCAACGATCGCCGTAACAGGAATAGCGCCAAAGAAAGCCATCTTTGTCAATCCCAGCATCGACAAAACGATAAATGTCGCCAAACCTGCAAACAACACGTGAGTGGTAGTCCGCGATAAGCCGCCTAAACCGGTTCGGGTAGCTGGCTGACCCAGCGTATAAGTCGGTCGCTCCTGTGCGCTCATGCACTTTCTCCTTACCTGTGAATCTGGCCGAAATATGTTGGCGCTTGAGCCTCAACTTCGAGGACTCCGCCAATTTTCTGGGCGGCCGTACCCACATAATTAGCTGCCTTAGCTCCTGCTTTTGCTGCCCCTGCAGCACCACGTACTCCCCTACGGATGCCCCCACCGCGAGTTCCTACCGGCCGCGGTCTCATCCCAAGGCTCCCACCGCCACTGCTTACTGCTCCACCAACACCATGGTTCCCAGCTCCTGAGCTAGCCACTCCTGGCTGCGGCAAACTTCGAACAGTTACTCCCCCACCCCCAGACGATGAGGAAGAACTACCCATCCCACCACCACCGATCGGGGCAGCCTGCCCTGACTGCGCAGCCATTGGCTTCGTCGAAGGGTGAGACGCACTCGAAGACCCACCAGCCGGTGACACCGGGGAGGACGCGTCTTGTGCGGGAGTTTGCACAGGTGCCGGTTGTACCGAATTAGAAGAAGGCACCGGCATAGCAGAACTTGAACCCTGCCCTGACTGCCCTCCTGCACCAGGGCGCTGCCCTGATGCACCATCATTATCTCCCTGTGCTGCTGTGGTAGAGGCAGATGTAGCTGGCGATGATGCGGCATCCGGTGATGGTGCACTCGGTTGCTCTGCCCCGGAAAAGTCTGCGGGTGCAGAACCTGCGCCCGGAGCCGACGCGGGTGGCGTCGTATCACCAGCGAAACTATTGCCGAAATCTGCCCCGCCGCCCACGCTGCCTTGGCTTCCTTGAGCTGATGTACCTGCACCGGCTTCCGGCTGACCAACACCAGACGCAGCCGTCCCCGATGCACCCGTTGTGCCGGCTTCTAGGTCTGAACCCATCGACGTATCTGGCATAGAATTGCTACCGCTTGGCTGTGCCGATTCTGCGGTAGCATCGCTGCCCCCACGACTTATTCCTGCGCGGCCTACGGCGTTTTTCCCTGCGCCGCTAGCAGCACTGTGAGCCCCGGATCCTGCACCTGCTGCTGCAGAACCTCCGGCAGCCGATGCAGCCGATGCAGCGCCTGTTGCAGCTTTACCAGCGATACCAGCAGCTGCTGATGCACCTCCGGTCATAGCTCCTGCAGCAACTGATATAGCACCGGTGGCCATACCAGCAGCTGCACTTAACGCACCGCCAGCTGCAGACCCTGAACCACCCGCAGCAGGAGCCGCAACCGGGCTAACCAATTTAACAAGTGATGGGGCTGAATATCCGACCACACCGAGCATGACGAAAACGAGCAGTTTCGCCACGCCGTCTGCCTCATTGGTGATCTCAGTGGTATCAGAGCCGATAAGCCCCGTCGACCACCACCACACCATGACATAGAGCAAAGCAGCCACTGGCTTAAACACAATCGCTGCTGCCAGATAGCCGTACAGGTGGCTAAGGCCAGCTTTGCCCGTCGATGTGCCCGATCCTGCAGCAAACAAGGGGGCAAGACCCGCAGCGATAGGAACAATGAGAAAACGGACCGCGAGCGCAACAAACTGCATAGCTGAACCGAGCATGGAAACAACCACGATGACCAAAATCAGCACCGGACCAAAAACGACTTCGAATCCCATACCATCTGCTAGATGGACCAGAAGCTCGATATCTGACGGGCCAAATTGGGTCATAATTTCATTGGCTAGTGAATCCGCCAGCGTCATACCCGAGATCGTGATCACAGGTACCAACGAACTGGCCACGGCCATGCGAACGAGCACTGCGCCGATATCAGCTAAGCCATCGTCTAATCCTTGCCGCTGGTTGACCGCAAGCCGGATTCCACCAACAATAAGTGAAATCATCAACGCTGCCGCCGATAACAACACGACGATATTGCGCACGCCCGTGATATTTTCCTCACCGACTCGCGGGTCAAAATCAAAGGTCATCCACAGCGTGAGCACCGCCTGGAAAAGTTGTGTGTGGCCCTCAAGAAAGGCCTCTGTCATTTTGCCGATCGTGGAATTCCAAAAAGCGCTTTTTGCTGCTTCTGCAACCGCGCCCGCGCCGTCTCGTTCCATTACACTGCCGGTAGCGGCCACGACCGCACCTGTCATAGGTGCGATCGGCGTAATCACTGCTGCGCTGGCTTTAAGCCCCGCACCCCAAATTTTTGATACCAATCCTGCTTCGCCGTCTTTGGCCACGACCATCACCGAAGTCTCAGCATGAGCGTTTGGCAGCGCTGCAGGACTTCCGAGTACGACCGTAGCCATGGCCAAAGCAAGAACTAAAGCTTTTAGCCTAGCTGCCACGACGTCCACTCTCCCCAGTCAATATCGTCTCGTAGATACTGCTTTCCTGGCTCGTCGTTAAACGGGTCAAACTTCCATATCCAGGTGTTATTGTCATAAACCATCCGAAATGCCATCACCCCGACAATGCCTTCACCTTGACCCGGATCGAGCAACAAATACACCTTCGCCGAATGCGGCGAGCAATTCTCCAACCGAAAAGCGATCGGCAAATGCGGAATACGGCCCGCTTCTTCAAACTCCGGTAAAACATCCGGTACCGGCTCGCCCATATCAATAACGTCATCAGCGACCTGGTGGAAATACTCCCCCCACCCCATAAAGATAGAAAATGCATTGTACGCAGCTAAGGCTGCACCAAAAGGGCTAGGAGAATAGTCCACAGGCGCATGAGAATCAGCCAAACGGCCAGGCCCATCTTCATAGCTAAACAGCACAAACCTGCCCTGAACCAACTGCGGTACTACCTTGGAAGTGCGATAAAGGTTGGTCGTTGGAATATCGCGACACTGGTCGAGCTCATTTTTGCTGCGGACACTCGAGCCAACGACGTCACCGTATTCGTTGACGGGCACCATATATGCTTGGCCTTTGCGCGAAACGTCCCATTTTCCTTCAAGCACTGGTTCCACAGCTTGCGAAGAAGGCTCTGCAATGGAGGCATCATTAGAAACAGGAGCAGGTTCTGACGAGCACCCACCAAGAATTGAGGCGCCAAGTGTAATAGCTGCAATGGTCATGACAGCACGAGTCATAATTGAAATTCCTTAAAATAGAGAACTAACCGGGGAAAAAGGAGGCGGCTAAAGCTCCAGCGCCGGAGATGATCAGCACGCCCAAAGCAATCTTCGCAAGTGCGATCTGTGGCGCAGTAGCACTCATCGCACGTCCGCGCTCCTTATCAAAAGCCAGCATGGCTGCAAACCCAATCAGCGCAAGGCCGGATAACACGATCCCAAACCAAGAAATCCAGCCCACCCACTGTGCAAGGACTGCACTAGCAGACTGGCCTCCTGCCGACACCGACCCCATTGTCCAGCCACTTTGGGGAGGCTCTCCTGCAAGATGAACCACCACGCTAGCCGCCCATCAAAATACTCAGAATCGACGACACGCCACCAATAAGCATCGCCGCCGCACCAATACGTACCGCATTAGCCGTTGCTTCCTCAGAAGTACCCTCGCGACGTGAAATCGCCATTGAGGCACCCATCACGATGACGCCAACACCGATGAGCACATAGCCCACCCACTTAGCAATACCTACCAACCGGCTAACGGGCTGAGTAAACCCATCCGGTGCCGTCGGAGTTGTATTAAACACATCCATCTGGGCCAGTACCGTCGTCGCCGAATCAAGAACAAAATGCGGATCAATCATGAAAAGCTTTTCCTTTCGAAAAAATGGGTTAAAAATTATCGTTATGCGGGCTAAATACATCGACAAAGTGCCGACACATCTCGCCTGCAACCGGAGAAATACTGTGAACGATGCTCGTCCGCCGAGGCCGAAGCCTGCCTGGGGCAGGCGTCGATGGCTCCCAGCTCGGCAAGTCTTCAAGCGTGCATTCGCGCACTCCCTTGAGATACGGCACCGTAAAAACATCAGTAATCGTCTTTAAGACTTTGACCTTGTTGGTCACAGCCCGCGATGGTTTATCGGAGGAATCTTTTACCATCACAACGCCTAAAACCGTGACCTCATCCGGGGCAGCCAGCAAAACATCGTGAGCACGATCTAAAGAATCAACCCCTGCACGAGCCACGACATACACAAAAGGATTCTCGTCACACACCGGCCAGCAATGGCCTGCATCACCAGCAGGAGCAATAAGCCTCGCAAGAGTGCTCGCACCTGCCCCACCGTGAGCAGAAACAAAGAAAAAAGCCGGAATCTCACCAGCAGTCGCAACTGGGGTGGAATGACACTGCATACCTCAACACTCCTAAACATCAGCGATAGTAAGAATGCGCGGACCCGACTCTGACCTTTCCACGCTAAACCTCTGGTGGTAGATAACGATCCGAGCATTATCCGGTTCAAAAATCTTTGTCTGAGCAATTACCGTGCCTGCCGAAGCAGACTCCACATCCACACACACTTGCCGCGGATGAGAAGGAACAACCTGGCTAAAGTCCTCGCCTACTAGAGGCGACGACGGTGCCAGTGTTTTGTCAACTGCCTGAATGTCGGCAGAAAAATACGCCCGTTGGAATGCGACGACGACCCCTTCCGGGGAGACAAGATCCGGCAAGACCCTCTGCTCACACGAAAAAGACAGCTCAGACTGCGCAGACATCGGTGACTCCCCCTGATTGGAATCAATAACGCCTTTCGTAATAAACCCACCACCAACAATCACGCCCAGGGCTACGACAAACCCCAAGCCAGCAAACAATGGTGACGGCTTCGGTGCGCGAATAGCAGCCGTATCTATACTGTCGTCTTCGTGGTGCTCAGCAATGCTCACGGAAGAAAACTCGCCGGTTTCTACAGCATCGATCTCATCGCGATAAAAGTCGACAAGACCTTGCGCCCAATCTTTGTCCACTAGCCTTGACCTTTCTGGGCGGCAGGACGGTTATCCCATGCCTGCTGAAGCTGCTGCATCCCACGCCACGGACCGCTAGGCTCATCACGAGGTGCTGGCGCTGGCTGCGGTGCCGGTTGCGGAGCAGGTTGTTGTACTACCGGTGCTGGTGCAGGTTGCGGAGCAGGCGCCACACGAGGTGCTGGCGCTGGCTGCGGTGCCGGTTGCGGAGCAGGTTGTTGTACTACCGGTGCTGGGGCTGGTCGCGCTCCCTGTACAACAGGGTCAACGACCCGGGCACGGGCAGGTGCTGCGGGTTCTGGTGCTGCGCTCGGTTCTACTGATATCGAAGGATGACGTTCATCCGCCTTATCTTCACTCTTCGGCGTGGATGAACTCGTCGTTGTCGATGACAAAGGAATCGTCTTCGTCCGGGCTACCGCAGTAGCAGTAGTCCCCGGCTGTGCCGAGGCATATACCGTCTCTACAGCAGCAACCTGCTCAATATCAGCCTGACTTGAACAAGCAGCCGTACTTACACAGATAACGCAAAAACCGGCCGCGCTTGCTATTTTCCGCATGTCCCTACACCTCATCTAGGCCTACCGGCCCGGAAATCTCATACCGAACTGGGAAGCAAGGTTTCCAGCCATGCCTGCAATAGCACCCAAAGCCGTCAAAACAGCCAAGATGATACCCAACGTTTCTTGAATCCCAGTAGCCGATGAGCCTTCACCATCTTTCGATGAGTTCTTATTTACTGCACCACCAGACTCAGATTCTTCAGCACCAGCATTACCAAGGCCGTCATTAGTACCAGATGGCTTCTTTCCCTCTCCGGCA
The DNA here is from genome assembly GCA_034091885.1 of Corynebacterium sp. Classification (GTDB taxonomy): domain Bacteria; phylum Actinomycetota; class Actinomycetes; order Mycobacteriales; family Mycobacteriaceae; genus Corynebacterium. The sequence goes on along the minus strand of JAXFXA010000094.1, from coordinate 11,501 downwards.
CCCGCATCACCACTAGCAGGAGACTGTGGGGTCGTAGCTGGAGGAAGCGATCCTGCCAATTGGCGGGCAGGTTGATAAACCTCTGCCAACTTAGCCAATTCAATATCACGCTCAGGAGTAGCTTCAGCGCTTTCCAATCGCGCTAAGTATTCGCTACGCAGCGTCTCCAATACCTGCTGGGCGGGAACATACCCAACCTTAGCCAGCGGAGCCAGCTCGGCATCTGCCTCTGGTGACCACTCTTGAGGAACATCAATCGAATTAAACTTCTCCGCACGCTCTTGCTCAACGGCATCCTTAGCCAACGGATATACCGCTGCCAAATCACCTAAGCGCTTATCGACATCACTGCTCCACTCAGACTCTTTCAACTGGCTCAATGCCGCTTTACGAATATCATCTAGGCGTGGCCCATAGGGAGTGTATTGGTACTGAGCAACCTCCGCCAGCTTCACATCATCTTGAGCATTCCACCCATGATCAGCAATAGAATCAATAGCCTTAGTAGCTGCATTCTCACGCAACTTCTTAATTTCTTCTTTAGCCTTTGGATATGTAATCGTCAGATACGAAAACTCTTCCTCAAGCTCCGGAGACCACTCGCGATTAGCCGCAAGACCATCAACCGTTCGCGCACGCCACGTTTCAATCAGCGCAATCGTACTTTGATCCAACGACACCCGACGGGAAGCATTATCTTCTAAAAATCCCTGGAAAGTGCGGTCGGAAACCTCATTCCACCCACGGTTGGTCGTAATATCACGAACATAAGCTTTCCTGCGATCAGACCGAATATTCTTAGCTTCCTGGGACACCGCTGCCAATGGAGCAATCGTGCCATCCCACTCAGGAGTCCACGACTGCCCATCACGAGCAAATGCCTTCGCAGCAACCGCACGCCGATCCGCAATAACTTTATCTGCACGCGCAGCATCAACCCTGCGCAAATCAGATAAAGACGCTTCCCAATCCCTCGACCACGGCTGGCCATCGCGAGCAAATCCATCAGCAGCAGTTTGTCGTCGCTTTCCGACCATCTCCGCAGCTACCTTCTGCTGATCACTGGTAGCACCAGCAGTAGCTTTCGTCACCGCCTGCTCCCACTGCAACGACCATGGCTTACCATCAACCGCAAAGTCATCAACTAACCGCTTAAAACGATCATCAATGACCCGTTGAGTCTCCTTCGGCAAGACCTTCTTGATCTCATCGAAACGCGCAGCCCAACGAGCCGACCAATCAGAATCATCCAAGGCAAGATCAGCAAGCGTAGTACGCCTCGAAACATCTAAAGCTTTATCAACACTGGCAGCATCAGCATACGGCCGAATAGCCTCAGCCTGCCGCTCAGTAGCAATAGACCACTTCGACCCAGCAATCGCATCGATAAACTCAGCACGCTTAGACTTCACAAGATCAGGAGCAACCGCAACCCTAGTGACAAGCGTTCCCTCACTCGTCTGCTCGCCAGCATTAATAGCCAAAGGCCCATCTTCAAGAACCTCCATTCCCGGAGACCACGCCTCTTTCTCAGCAACCCGAGCAATATCAGCCAACGACTTTTGACACTCTTCACGATTCTCCCGAACCTTCGCCTGAATACGGTCAGCAAAGCCAATACCGCCATCGCGAGAATCCCAGTTCGTTACACCAGAAAACTTCCACGTCCCCGTAGGGCAACCAAAAACACTAACCCTTTTCGTGCGCACACGCGTCCCAGTAAAAATAATCGCAGCGTTTTCTTCACCCTGCATTTCATCGAAACGATCCATACGGTTGTTATGCGCATCAATCATCGCTTTAAAGTCAGTAGCCGCATGAGCCGGCGCATTAACCAACGTCGCACCCATCACAGCCGTGAGGGCAGCAATCGCTAAGCGCCCCCTCAATCGGTTCATAGCCAATCCCCTTACAACACTCAGAAAAATCCATAAGCCTGTGCTAACGCGCACGGCTTACAACAACCTAGGGAACTTACGCCATATCCACAGGGAAACGGAGGGGTAACCGGGGGTAATTCCGAAAAAATAGCCCGCCAATGTGGCATATGAGGTTAAATAGACTCTGCGGCGGCGAGACCTTAGACCGATTAAGGCACTCGTCGCCCTTAACGATCACCTGAAATAGAACTGCTTTTACGAAACTGCAGCTTCCTCACCAAATCGATCGCTCTACTATGCGGACGAATCAAAAGCCCACCCCATACTCCAAGAGCAAAGGGAGCAGATTCAGCAAAGCTGGCACACTGCGCCTTAATAGGACACGACTCGCACACAGCCGCTGCCTGCAAATGACGACGCGCACGGCCACTAGCAGATTCACCCTCAATGTCTAGATCAAACAACGAAGCGCACACCCATTCCGATGAACACTTACCCCGCGTAAAAAAATTGGGCAGCGCAGGTAAAACCTTCGACTGCTCACCATGAGACCGATTCATGATCAAGCATCCTTTCGCCAACATCATCACAACACACTCACAACAAGGAACAACCACACCCAGCTCGGGTCAGCTAATGAGATAACGCTCAAGACCAGCAGCGATAGCAAAATCCATCCGATCACCGCCCGACCAACGACCCGACCGGCACGCAGCATTAAAATCAATCGCCAGCAGCCCACAATCAAGATCCCGCCGAGTAACAACCCGGCCATCAGCAAGCTCAAACGACCAGGGCGAAACAACCCCGGCCTCGCTACCACCCCACAGCACACCTTCCGGAGGCGGGGCATCTACAGGCACATCATCACGAAGCCGCGCCAAAACAAGCGCCACCAAATTCCGCACCTGAGCAGGCAACTGACGCGAAACCAACACCTGAGTAATCTGCTGGCGAGTCCACCCCGCCGCCACACGCTGTTCGATAGCACGACCAACCCTGACCAAATGCTGCGGACCCATAGCCTGCATAGACCCAGGCAAAACATCACGAGCAAGCTCAACCAACTCACCCTCAGACGTCACACGCGCAGACTCATCCACGCCAGCTCCTTCATCTCGGGAAATCCCCAACGAGGCCGACTTCGAGGTTTCACTCCCAGCATCGGCAACACTGCTGCCGACGGCAGGCGCAGCCGCCACCACACCATCATCAGACTTAGAACCCAACCCCAACCCAGTCAAGCCGTCAGGCGCAGACCCATCCGCCATCACCACAGTCACATCGCTTTGCGATTGGCTGGGGGGTTGGGGGGAAGGTGGATAATCCTTTACCCGAAGGGTATTGGGACTACGTCCTGCCGTGCTTGACCGTGCCACGGTAGACCGTGCCGCGGTATCCACCGCACGGTGCGAACTGGGCATTTCCGACTGACCTGGGCTTTCACCAGCTTCGCGTTTCCCCTGCTTACACCGTGCCGCGGTATCCACCGCACGGTGCGAACTGGCCAAACGCCGCCCAGATCCAGCAACATTACGAGGCTCAAACTTTGGAATTACCGGCTCCTGATCCGTTTGAACCTTGACCAAAAACTCGCCTTCCGGAAGATCGATCTCACCCAAGACCTCCCGCGTCGACATAGACTCATCGGTCACCACCGTCACAGTCTTCAAAGACCCATCCACACCACGAACCAACAACCGATGCCTAAAGCCAGCATCCTCCAACTCCTTATGAGCCTTCCGGACCTGCGTCTCCCCACACCCAGCCTTAACCATGTTCCGATACCCCAGCGGTGTCCCAGGACGCAACGACAACTCCGTTAGAAGCAAACCCAAAGCCGCATAACTAAGACCGCTCAAAATGACCTTGTTCGACAACGAGGTAGACCCCCGCCGGACAACGTAAAAATCACCCATTGGATCCACCTTTAGGAGCATCGACAACTGGTGTTATGGCGGCGTGTGGAACACCAAAACTGTTGCGAGCAGCGGCCGCAAATTGGAGACCTTGCTCGCCCTCGCCAATGCCTGTTACAGTGAAACCTGGAACGAATACCGGCCTTGCCTTCGGGCACCAGGCTGAAACCCTTAAGGAATTACCCCAATTCCTTCTACCGCTAGATGCTGCCAACATCTGGCGGTTATTTTTTGCGCTTGTCATGCCGACTCTCCTTGTAGTAACGCCCGCACAGCGCTCTCTGGAATTTGCCAACGGTTCCCAGGGGTTCGACGAGAACCCGGGATTTTGCCTGCTCGAATCCAGTTTCTAACTGTTTCAGGGGTTGGCTCACCCGGAAGCATCACAGCTACTTCAGGAGGACTTAGCCATTTTTTCTCTACTTTGCCACTATTTGTTGCACTCATAGGGGCGAGGTTACTTACACAAAGGTAATTTGGCAACTTTTTGTTGCTTTGGCTGTTTTTGTTTGATAGATTCCAGAGTATGAGCAAAACTCAGATACTAAGCCAGGGCTATACGGCTGATATGGCAATTGGAATCACAGTCAACGACTTACTTTTCCGTCGGAAGAAAACCCGCCGGCAATTGGCGGAATCCATGGGCTTGAGCCATCAGGCAGTCAGTCGAAAAGTGCTCGGCCAGGTGGGATGGAGCGTCTCCGACCTGTTTGCAGTTGCCGATTTTTTTAATGTTGAGGTATCCGACCTTCTTCCCAAGAAGGTAGAAAACGCCGAAACCCCCGATTCGTTTTCACGAACCGAGGGTTCCGGATTAGTAGCGGGAGCTGGATTCGAACCAACGACCTCTGGGTTATGAGCCCAGCGAGCTACCGAGCTGCTCCATCCCGCGCCGTATGAGTCTTTAGAATAATTTCTAAAAATTCATCTTCGCTTTGCTTGAAGTTCAAGCGCTTGCGACTCCCTCTACTATACGCACGACGATCAAATAAACCAAATCGCCTCAAAGTAGCTGGTCAAAGCATGGCATTCGTACTAGTTAGCACAAAGCTCCCCACCAAAGGTTCTTATTTCTTCGGTGGGGAGCTGTGTTTATTGCGAGGCTACTGGTTACGCGGAGAACATCGGCAAGCTAGTTTTGCAAGCTCTGGTAATCAGCAACCGCACGGTCAAGCCTGTCTAATGCGCGACCATACTCCTCAAAGCTGCCATTGCGCGCCGAGCGCAAGCCGTCTAGCGCAGCATTGATATTGTTCATCGCTTCATCGACATTGCCTGCTGCTGGCGTTGAAGCGTTATCTGCTGCTGGGCGCTCATCTGCAGTGTCCTTGGTCTTTGTCGCTGCGGATGAATCAGCCCCATCTACGATGGCGATATCCTGCGCTGCCTGTGGGTTAATTCCTACCTGTTCCAACGCAGCAGAAACTGTGGGTGCGTAACCAATACGTCCCTTATACGACACGAGGACACGCAGGAGCTTCGGGAACGCGGAAGCTTGATCTTTACGCTGAGAATAAATTGGCTCTAGATAAAGAATCTCACCATCGCCGGCAGGAAGTGCCAGCAAGTTACCGTTGTGCAAATCATTCGAGCCCTTCCACAAGGTCATGTCCCTGGCCACTTGGTCAGAAGACATCATTGCGTCTTGCGCCTGCTTTGGACCCTGGGTTTGCGTGTTCGTCGGCAAAACACGCACCGTAATGCGGCCATAAGTTTCCGGATCGGAGGACACGGACATGTGCGCAGACAAGAACTCGCGGTTCAGACCACGGAATGAGGTAATGAGCTGGAAGCTAGGTTCGCCGGTTTCAGGATCAGCGGCCACCACATAATACGGCGGCTGGTCTAGGTTCTCAGAGTCCTTGGCGGTTGGATCTGCAGGAACAGACCAGAATGCATCGTTGTTAAAGAACACACCTGGATCGGAGACGTGATAACGCGCAAGCATGGAACGCTGTACGCGGAAAAGGTCCAGTGGGTAGCGCAGGTGCGCGCGGAGCTCATCAGAAATCTCAGACTCCGGCTTGACCACGCCAGGGAATACGCCTTCCCACGCTTTGAGCACAGGGTCTTGGGTATCAAACTCATAGAGTTCCACGGTGCCGTCATAAGCATCCACAGTGGCCTTGACGGAATTGCGGATATAGCCAACACGGTCACTAATCAGGCGCTGCTGCGTGCCTTGCTCATTGAGTGCATCCGTCGTTGCCTCTGTCATGCTGGCCCGTTGTGCATAAGGCAGTGCACTGAGGGTGGTGTAACCATCAACAATCCATTTAATCCGACCGTCAATAACCGCAGGATAAGTCTGCGAATCAGTAGTCAACCATGGAGCTACCTTCTCCACGCGTTCACGTGGATCGCGGTCGTAGAGAATGCGCGATTCTGCACCCACACGGTCAGACAAAATGAAGTTCATCTCTTGGTAACGCAGTGCATACGCTGCACGGTCAACGATGTTGCCAATATCAACGCCGCCCTCGCCGTCATAGGTAAACGTTGAGCTATCAGTATCAAACTCCACGGGGCCGGAACCAGTTTCACCGACAATGGCATAATCGCTTCCATCATTTGCAGACGCAGTGACAGGGCCATAGTAGATACGAGGTTGTTTTACCTGCAGGCCCAATTCAGATTCTGCATTTCGAGTCTGCCCCTCGCCTTCTGCCTCACGCCCAGCCAATGTTTGAAGGTCAGCCACTGTAAATACGGGGAAACCACCGCGTGTTGATCCCGCGTCTTGGGCTGCCTCATCCACGCGATTTGCCTGTGCAGCAACAAAACCGTTTCCATGTGTGTACACAGTGTGCCGGTTGATCCAGTTCAACTGGTTTTCACGCAGCGCATTAGGGTCAACCTCACGGGCAGAGACCACAAAGTCCCGTAGCTCACCGTCAACGTGGTAGCGGTCCATGGCCAGGGTATCTGCAAACCCATAGAAGTTACGCAACTGCTGCATCTGCGTAAATGTCGGGGAAATCAAGTCAGGATCAAGCAAGCGCAAGTTAGAAATAGTTGCTTCATCTTGTGCCACAACGGAATCTGGAGTTTCTGTCGCGCCCCAATTGGTTTCGTAATTGACGTTCTCATCGGTTAAACCGTAGGCAAATCGCGTCGAGTCAATATTGCGTTGAATCGATTCCGCTTCTTTAGCAGACCGGTTAGGAACAACTGAGAATTGTTCCATCAACCGCGGCCATGCAGAACCGATTGCCAGACCAGACAATAACATCAACACAACAGCCAGACCGGGGATACGCAGATCCTTTAATACGATGGCTGCGAAAAAAGCCACCGCAACAAACACACCGATGACCATCAAAATAATCTTTGCCGGCAGATAAGCGTTCAAGTCCGTGTACGAAGCACCTGTGAACATGTCGTTGGTCTTAAATAGCAGCTCATATCGCTGCAGCCAATAATCGACCACCCGCAGCAGCATCCAGATTCCGGCAGTAACCGCCAACTGAATGCGGGCGGCGCGGGACAGCGTTCCTTTCACACCAGCTGCTTGGCTGCCAAAACGAATTCCGCCTAAGAAGTAGTGCCCCACCAAAGCAATCAAAAATGCGACTGCAGCGAGGATGGACAGCGTTGCAATAATGAGCTGATAGACCGGCAGGTGGAAAGCGTAGAACCCGTAGTCTTTGCCAAATTGAGGGTCAGTGACGCCAAACTCGGTGCCATTCCAAAACAGCAAGATGGTACGCCAGGCACCTTGCAACAAGAATCCTGCAAGCAGCCCTACTACGACGGGCAGGATCTTCAATATGGAGCCAACAGATTTTTCAATGGCTTGTCTGTATTGATAGACGGGCGAATTCACATCCCCCATCTCAAAATCGTCTGGACGCCCTTTCCACACAAAATAGGCGGCTGTCCACACGATCAAACCCGCGATGAGGGCCGCGACGACGAACAAAACAATGCGCGCAACGATCGCTGTGGTAAATACCCCGCGGTAATCAATTGCGCCGAACCACTTCCAGTCCGTATATAATCCAACCAGAATTGGTCCGATGAAAAAGAGGGCAGCAACAACGCCCATCACCCACGATAAAACGCGGGGTGGACGCTTCATAGGGGCAGAAGGTTGGGTAAGGCCAGAAACCAACGCCAGCTCCAATCAAAGTCGAGTGCGAATATTCTTCCTACGTGACCAACTGTACGGTCATTAACAAATAAACAACGAATGAGGTTGCGTATGAGTTCCCCAGTTTTTACCCAGCAGGCTTTGAACAAAGGCATGGTGGAGGCAGTGGAGTTCGTTCACGCCGAAGGCTGGGACGCCTCCCCTACTCTTTTTGCGCTAGTGCCAACAGCACTGATTGCTGAGCACATTGAGCTTGATGATGAATCACCGTTAACCCTGGTTGTGCAGGACAATTTGCCTGACACTATTGAGCCCGGCTCAGAAGAGCTTGCAGATTATGTCTCCCGCGTCGCATGGCCACGTGAGGTTGCTGGAGTAGTGCTCGCGCAAGAAATAATGTTTCGGGATACTTCCGCTGAGGATCCTTCCCCCCGCCCTGCGCGGCTTTTCTCCGGTTGCTTGCGCGAAGAAGGCATCGAGCAAACACTGCTGCAATTGCGCCCCACAGAGCAAGAGCTTGCCGATGCCGGCCTCTTCGCCCACGATGACATCCAACTTCGTGGCGGCTCCCAAGTAGCTCCTGGAGTAATTGCGGCCCTGCGCTATGGACTGTCACTTGACCCTGATGAGTTGTATTAACCCCAGCAAGCTTTCGTATGCGAAGTGCGCCAGATAGCAACGCCACGCTTTGTGACACTATAAAGTGGAAGCTACATTTATTTGCAGTTATACGCAGTTTTACAAGGAGCCGGTACGTCGTGCATTCTCACAACCGTCTGGAAACTCAGCTCAGCACCACCCGCAGTGGAAAGGTTTCCGGGTTACGCTTTCGCACTGCAACGCTGGCAAGCGTCAGCGTCCTCGCCGGATTAACTCTTTCGGCGTGTGGCCAAAGCGATAATGTTGAACCCACCTCGGCCACGGAATCCCCTGTAGCAAGCGTGACAGTAACGTCGACTGCCACCGAACCTACGTCAGCTGCGCCTTCTACAACGTCTGAGCCTGCAACCACTTCATCGGAGGTTCCGACGGAATCCAGCCGCCAGGCAGAGCCTTCGGCAACGGAGACATCGACAAGCAAGCCTGGCAACTTCCCCGAAGATGTGCAGGAGGCTTTTAAGGTCTTCGGCGCGATTGCCCCTGAGTCACTTTTTGCGCAGTTCGACTCCTGCGACAAAATAGGTGACAACAACTTCAACTGCTCGGGCACTAAAGTTGGACAATTCCAATTCTCCAAGTCTTCGTCCCGCGCTTCCCAAACCACGCAGGTACTCACCGAACTGCGATCTTCCACGGTGCTGGAAGATGATGGCAACCGAGTCATCGGCTGGTCCACGCTAGGGTCGACCGCTGTGTTGACCGTAGCGGACAACCGTCAAGGTCTCGTTGCTCAACAAATGATTTCCACCGATCAAGACGATCCTGAAGACCGTCTCATCGAGCTCGGCCTCTACACTCCGCAAAGCTAGGAACGGCTAAAGCTAGACACGGCAGAAATTGGGCACGCTTAAGGCGTGCACGTAGGAAATTCGGTGCCAGTGCGGAAGGCATCGATAGCCGCGATGGCATCGCTAAGCGTGCCTACTGCGGCAACCTGCATGTTCCCTGGTTTGCCAGTCATTGCCTCGCTGCAATTAGCGATGGGCGCGAGGAATAGCTCGGCGCCCGCATCGCGAGCAGCGCGAACCTTATGTTTTATACCCCCGATGGGTCCTACTGCCCCATCTTCTCCAATGGTGCCGGTGCCCGCCACGAAATGTCCACCAGTTAGGTCATCAGCGGTGAGCTTATCTATAACGGCAAGGGAGAACATCATGCCTGCCGATGGCCCTCCGATATCCTGCAAGTTATAAGAAACATCCATGCCATCGGCTGGTTGCGACGTCATAGTAACGCCGAGCAATGGAAGAGCAGAGTCTTCCGGATGCTGCCCCAGCACAATGTCTTTATCAATATCTTTGCCCCCACGTACCAAAGACAACGTGACCGTGTCGCCCGGGGCCAATGCCCGCACAAGCTTTTGGGCCTCACCAGGCTTGGACACTGCGGTGCCGTTGATGGCGGCGATGACATCGCCAGGCTCTACCTCGCCTGCGGCGGCGGACTCATCTAAGACTGAATCCACTACGACCTCAACGGCAATGTTGAGATAATTCATCGCCGACACTGTCGCCGCAGCTTCCGATTGCACAAATGCTTGATGGTTACGCTGAGATACTTCCTCATCGGTACTGCCGGTGGGGATCACTGTCTCTAAAGGCACAATCGTGTCATCCGTGGTCAGCCACCGCGCAATCGCTTGGCTGAGCGTCATGTTGGTACGCACAGCAACTGTTGTCATATTCAGGTGACCCGAAGTGGGATAAGTGCGAGCACCATCAATTTCAACGACATCCTTGCCATCCACTGCAGATAGAGTATCTACGGTCGGCCCTGGCCCCTGCGCGGCATAGGGCACAGTTAAAGACATATCCGTTCCCGGGATCCGGTCAATGCTGATGGCCACCCCTAAGGCGATGGTGGGAATAAGCCCCAAAGCTAACGTCTTCAGCCGGCGGTTCGTTGCAGTTCTCACGCCCACTTACCCTACCTGTGTTCGCTGTAAGCTTATCCATCAGCATGGAAAATACCGCGGCGAGGTCTGTAGATTAGGTGTATGGCTAACGGATTCGGATTTTCATTCCCCAATAACAGCGACGATAATGATGACGATTCCAACAATGGAAACAATCAGAACAACCCGTTTGGCGGCTTCGGCGGCTTTAGCTTTGGCGTACCGGGTGGTGCTGCCGGCGGCGGTTTAGGTGACATGCTCAATCAGTTTGGTGCCATGTTATCCAACATGGGTTCTTCCATGAATTCAGCAGACGGCTCGGCCCCAGTCAACTTTGACATGGCGCACCGCTTGGCCGTCCAAAAAATTGGCTCCGTCCAACCAGTCAGTGCTGATGACTCTCGTGCTGTCGAGGAAGCAGCGCGCCTCGCAGAACTATGGATCGATGAAGCCACATCTCTTCCTACTACTTCCCAACAGGTGCGTTCGTGGAATGCAAGCGAATGGTTGGACAACACCATGCCCATGTGGAAACGCCTAGTCACTCCAGTGGCACAGCATATGCATGAGGCACAGTTGGAATCCATGCCCGAAGAAGCCAGAGAACTCATGGGACCTTTGACCAACATGATGGCACAGATGTCAACGATGAATGTTGGCGTGCAGCTGGGCAACGCCCTCGGTGATCTTGCCAACCAAGCCTTGACCGGTTCCGATTTTGGATTACCTATTGTCCCCGCTGGCACTACTGCTCTGCTGCCAGCGAATATTCAAGCCATCGCCCGCGATCTTGATATTCCTGGTCAAGAAGTTTTGGTTTATATCGCTGCCCGCGAAATTGCTCGTCAACGCCTGTTCGTACACGTACCTTGGCTCGTCGAGCGGCTCGTTTCCTCCGTAGAGGAATACGCCATGGGATTGGAAATTGACACTTCTCATCTAGAAGAAGCCACCCGTGAGCTGAATCTGGATTCTGGGGATCCCGCTGCTATCCAAGATGCGGTTTCACGTCTCCAAGATATGGATCTCTCACCGCGTATTACCTCACGCAATGC